>JAQVGZ010000024.1 GCA_028696455.1 Desulfotomaculaceae bacterium
TAACATGTCCCAATTGCGATGAAGTGGTTTTTGTTAAGGATGAAAGTTTTGAATTTAAAGATGAGCCGGAAGCGCTAGAAGGTCAGGTAACCGGGGATAACCTCGAACATGGCAAAGACGTTGGAGATAGCCTGGAACAAAACAAGGATGTTATATAAAGATCCAAATAGTTGAGAGCGGTTGCTACAAAGCAGCCGCTCTTTTTGAAGCAAGGGCACTAAATCTTTCAAATATAGTTGAAGATGCTGCTAATAGCTGCCAAAATTTGCTCTTTTCTGGTGCCAAGTATAAGAAGAATGAGAATCAGAAACAAAATATAGGCGTTATTTGCACTTTGAAAAGGCAGCGGCTGGTAAACAGGCCCTGCACCCGGCCCGCTAACGGGAAGGGCAGGGTTGCCAGGCGGGTGAGCAGTTAGGCCGGGGTAGATACACAATGGTATAAAGACCGGCTCATATTTTATGTTTTGTATTCCTTTACCAGTTGGACCCTCACAAGCGCCGGCTGGCTGCTTGTTCTGTAGAAATGCAAAATATTCTTCCATAAATTTATTAAATGTTGAATAGTAGACTGGTATAGCTGTTGTTTCTTTGGGACTGTCCATATTCGTTTCCCCTTTCAACCGGGTAAAAAGTAAATTACTAAATAAAAAGTATATTACTAGATCATATGTATTTATGGGCCGCTTCGGTACTGTTTTAAAAAACAGTTTCCGACCCGGCTCACTTTTTTATCTGGTTTAGGACAAAAGCAATGGCATAATTTACCGCTGTAAACAATATTTATTAAACAGGAGGAATGGAAATTGGGTTTACTACATTCTTATCATCAATATGTCGTTCAAAACCGAGTCAGTGCTATTAATGACGTTTTACCTGTTCTGCCGGCAAATATTCGCTCCATGCTCACAGCTTTACCTTATTCTTTTCAAGAAAAAATTGAAGAAATACGGCTAAGGCAGGGGAGACCGCTGCTCTTAGGGTTTTCTAACGGAGACGTTTTTCTATGCGCTGAAGGGGGACTGACTCATCTAATTAACGAGGCTTACCAGGTCACCCCTCTTGATATGGAACGGGTTATTCAATTAATTAGCAACTCCTCGCTGTATGCACTGGAAGAAGAATTAAGGAATGGCTTTATCACTCTACCTGGTGGTCACCGTGCAGGGATTACCGGCAAAGCGGTACTTGACGGTGGAAAAGTCAGGACATTGAAATACCTTTCTGGTTGTAATATTCGTATTTCCCGTGAAGTAAGCGGGGCAGCTTCCATTGTCCTGCCTTATTTGCTAGACGGTAACGGGGGGATCTTCCATACGGTTTTAGTTTCCCCACCCTGTTGCGGTAAGACAACCATGCTCAGAGATTTGATCAGGCAGGTTAGCAACGGTGTACCTGAGCTTGGTTTTCATGGCTTAACCGTAGGAGTAGTGGATGAGCGTTCAGAAATTGCCGGGTGTTACAAAGGAATACCCCAGCGTGATGTCGGTGTGCGGACAGATGTTCTGGATGGCTGCCCCAAGGCCGAAGGGATGATGATGTTGTTGCGAGCTATGAGCCCGCGCGTAATTGCCGCTGACGAAATTGGGCGGCAGGAAGATGTGGAGGCACTGGAGGAAGTTTTAAACGCCGGGGTTAAAGTGATTATTACTGCCCATGGAAAGTCTATGAATGAACTGCTGGATCGACCGGCGCTAGGAAGAATAATTAAATTAAAAATGCTTGAGCGCTTTGTAATCCTGGGCCGCTCACGGGGGGTGGGAACTTTAGAAGATGTTATTGATGGTATATCAATGCAGTCAATAGGGGTGAGAAAATGCTGAAGATGATCGGAGCAATGTTAGTTGTGACGGCCAGTGGCTTCTGTGGGCTATCGGTAGCGGGAAACTACCAGCGGAGACCCAGGGAACTTCGCTCACTCCGGGCTGCCCTGCAAATGCTGGAAACGGAAATTTCATACGGAGCCACATTCCTACCGGAGGCCTTAAGACAGGTGGCCGGGCGCTGCGACCAGGCTACTGCTGTTTTATTCAGTGAGGCGGCAGCGGAGCTTTCACGAATGTCCGGTGTGACTGCTGCCGAAGCATGGGACAAGGCACTTCGTAAATATTACCCGCGGACTGCGCTTAAACCCGGTGACCTGGCTGTTTTGCAAAATTTTGGGGCATCTCTGGGCATTTCCGACAGGCAAGACCAGATTAAACACCTTCACCTAGCCATGGAGCAAATTGACAATGAAGCAGTCATAGCTGATGATGAGTCGGCGCGAAATGTCAAGCTCTGGAGGTATCTTGGTTTTATTGGAGGACTATTGGTAGTGTTACTCATTTATTGATGAATAACTGGGGTGGAACTGTTGCTTCAACTAAGGGGGGAGATAGCCGTATGGGAAATAATATTGACTTGATTTTCAAAATTGCCGGCGTCGGAATTCTAGTAGCTGTTCTCAACTCTATTTTAAAAGCTGCCGGAAAGGAAGAGCAGGGACATTTAGTTACTCTAGCCGGTCTCGCCATAGTATTTATTTGGGTTATTCAACTGCTGGCTAATCTATTTGACCAGGTCAAGTCTGTATTCAAGCTTTTTTAAGTGTTTCGGGAAAATAGGAAACAGGTGATTGAATTATGGACGTAATACAAATCGTTGCTTTTGGCCTGATTGCTACCGTTCTTATTGTAGTAGTTAAAAGCCAGCGGCCTGAATTGGGAGTATTGTTAAGTGTTGCTGCAGGGGTAATCCTGTTTTTATTGATGCTGGACAAAATTGGTTCAATCATGGATGTAATAAAAGACCTGACTGATCGAGCGGGAATAAGCATGGTTTACCTGGGTACAATCCTGAAGATTATCGGAATTGCCTACATTGCTGAATTCGGGGCGCAAATTTGCCGGGACGCCGGCGAGGGGGCAGTAGCTACCAAAATAGAGTTTGCAGCAAAAATAATGATTTTGGTTCTTGCAGTGCCAATAGTAGTGGCCGTGCTGCAACTGCTCTTAAATCTTGTGCCGTAAGGGGGTGGTTTGAGTGAAATATATGGTAATCATACTGTCTTTACTGCTACTTGCTCCAGTGCTGCCAGCAAGTGGGGAGCAAACAGCAGTTACCTCGCCGGAAGAGCAACTTGCCACCACTTCGCCAGAAGAACAAGTTTCATCTTTGGATCTGACAGGCATTCAGCAATATATTGAACGCCTTGACACAGAAATCAAAGGCTCATTACCCAGTTTGAATTTCAAAGAAATGGTGTTAAAGATGGCTAAAGGGGAGATGGAGTGGAAGCCTTCTGAGATTTTTGCCAATATTCTCAGCCATCTCTTTAAGGAGGTAGTGGCAAATTTTGATCTACTGGGTAAACTGGTAATCCTTGCAGTGATCTGTGCGGTGCTGCAGAACTTGATGACCTCCTTCGAAAAGACGACTACCGGCCAATTAACTTATTCAATTACCTACCTGGTTTTAGTTACCATCGCCATTGGTTCATTTTCCCTGGCTGTCAACGCCGGTAGGGAGGTTGTGGAAAATATGGTCACATTCATGCAAGCGCTCCTTCCGGTTTTGTTGACACTTCTAGTTGCCATAGGCGGCTTTGCCTCAGCGGCTGTATTTAGTCCGGTTCTTCTCACCACCATCGGTGTTTTCGGCACTCTGATAAAGAATATAATCTTGCCGTTACTTTTTTTTGTAGCGATCCTGAGTATAGTCAGCAACTTGTCGGAGCGTTTTAAGGTTTCAAACCTATCTGATTTATTGAAATCAGTGGCGATGGGTCTGATGGGTATATTCTCTACAATATTTCTGGGTGTTCTGGCTATTCAGGGGGTAGCCGGGGCAGTGGGTGACTCTGTTACCTTTAAGACAGCAAAGTTCGGTGTAAATGCTTTTGTGCCGGTTGTTGGCGGAGTACTATCGGATGCTTTGGCAGCAGTAGTTAGCTCTTCATTATTAATAAAAAATGCCGTGGGCATTGCCGGGGTGGTAATAATTGGTGCAATAATGTTGGTCCCCTTATTAAAAATTATTACCCTGGCGTTTATCTACAAGCTAGCCGGGGCGCTAATCCAGCCAATTGGTGACGGCCAGATGGTAAACTGCCTGAACAGCCTGGGCAATAGCCTTTTTCTGATCTTTGCCGCAGTGGCCACAGTCGGCCTGCTTTTTTTCTTCGCTATAACCATTGTTGTTGGCGTAGGCAATATCACGGTAATGCTCAGGTAACTGGTAAGGAGGATTCAAGTGGAGATACTGCGCGGGCTAATTCAAAACTTGATAATAATTATCATCCTGGCCATGTTGCTGGAAATGCTCCTTCCTGCCGGGGAAATGAGGCAATATGTCAATATGGTCATGGGGCTATTAGTTATTATAGCTGTAATCCAAACAATGGGTGACCTGGTTAACGGGGATTTTGCTGGTGGACTGCCTGCGCTAACAGAAACAGAAGGGCAGATCCAGCTTTCAGAAATAATTGATGCAGGGCAGGAATTCTCCAGTGAGCAGCAGCAGATGGCGATCGCGCAATACAAACTCGGGCTTGATCATCAAGTCCTGGCTCTTGCAGCTATACATAAGGAAATACCAGTTATTGCTGCAGAAGTAAATGTTAACTCTAAGAGTGGTGATACAAATTTTGGACAGATTAACGAAATTGTCTTGATTGCAGAAAAAGAGCCTGCCCCGTCTGGGAATCAATCTGGGGAAGAATTAGTCGTGGGGGTCGAGCCGGTAACTGTGCAGGTTAACAGTTATGCAGAGAGACAGGGACCGGCAGGGCCTGAAACTGGTCCTCCGCAGGAGAAAGCAGCCGGGCTGATCAACACAGTAGCTAACTTTTATAATTTAAAGCCGGAACAGGTAAAATGCATTTACCGTTAAGGACATTTGTGATAGTAGATTGCAGAAAGTTACTTTGGAGGTGCCGATATGCTTAAACTGCTAGAGTTCTTTGGGTTTGAGCAGGGAAAAAAAAGTATTCTACCTACAGGACCAAACAAGCGTAACATTTGGCTGGCCGGACTGGCCGCTCTCGGTGTAATCATGCTGGTATACGCTGGGAATTTTGGGGGCAAAGAAAGATCATCAATAGAGCCGCCCGGCGCTAATATTTCTATTCAGCCTGCCGGTGAACAACAGGTGAAGAGTGGTATGTCGTCTGAAGAAGAGCTCCTCGGCAAAAAGCTATGCGAAATGCTCAAAAAGGTTGAGGGGGCAGGGCAGGTAGAAGTATCCGTGCGCCTGTTAGAAACAACTCAAGCTGAATACGCCGTTAACACCACCACAGGTAAGAAAACAACCCAGGAGCGCGATCAGTCCGGTGGTACACGGACGACCACAGAGGATAGCGGCAGTGATCAACTGGTTATGAACCGCAATGGACAGGAAGAAAGGCCTGTTATGGAGCGGGAAATAGCGCCGCGTATAGCGGGTATTCTAGTAGTGGCGGAAGGAGCCAGAGACTCCTTAGTAAAGGCAATGCTATTTGAGGCGACACGAGTATCGATGGGGGTTGAGCCTCAAAAAATTCTTGTATTGCCAAGGGAAGGGAGATAGCTATGAGAGCGGTTATTATTAACAGGCGAACCTTGCTGTTAGTTGTCTTAATCATTATTGCCCTTACGGCATTGTTTTTGTGCTGGCCGGGCAGCATTCAAATTAAGACTATTGAGCCCGGACTGCCAGTTGCCGGAGAAGTGAAGATTGAAAGCAGCGAGCCTAGGGCGTCCGCTGAGGATAGTGCGATTAGCAATAGTCCTGTTGTTAGGGAGAGCCCTGATTTCTTTGTTGATTATCGTCTAGAGAGAGAGCGCACCAGAGGACAGCGCGTAGAGTGGCTCAGGGAGGTATTTAACAATGAAAATTCATCTGATGAAACCAGGCAAAAAGCTCAGGAAAGCCTGTTGAGCATCAGCAACTGCATGGCTAAAGAGGTGGAAATGGAAAACTTGATGAAAGCGAATGGTTATGAAGACTCGGTTGTGCTGGTAGATGACCGTTTTGTAACAGTTATCCTGCCGGTGGATAGCTTAAGCACCAGTGAAACAAACCGGCTGTCAAGCCTGGTGGCCAGGGGAACAGGTGTAGATATGAGCAACGTAGTGATTGTACCTAAGCGTTAAAAGTCTACAAGGCGGTTGCTTGGTTATCCTTCCTAAAGAAATAGTTGCGTTAATTTACCATTTTTGTTACAATAATTGTGTATTTTTTGGATTAAAGTTTTATTTTGTATTATATCGGGGAGGGTAAAAAGTGGAGTCCTCAGAAATATCGACAGAGGTATCTAATAGACTGGGCTCAATAAGAATTGCGGAAGAAGTTGTTAAAATAATTGCCGGCATGTCGGCCATTGAAATTAAAGGGGTGGCCGGCATGAGCGGGGGTATTGCCGGGGGCATTGCCGAGTTACTGGGCAAAAAGAACCTGGCCAAAGGGATTAAGGTTGAGGTTGGCGAGAAAGAGGCTGCTATTGATATTTATGTCATCATTAATTATGGGATCCGGATCCCGGATGTTGCTGCCCAAATCCAATCCAGCGTAAAAAAAGCTGTGGAAAGTATGACCGGCTTGATAGTTATTGAGGTTAATGTCAATGTACAGGGTATTGTTTTTACTACAGATGCCAAAGAAGAGGAACATAGGGTTAAATAAACACGAACACCCCCTTGAAAAGGGGGTTGCTTGTTAAGGGAGGTTTTTCTGTGGGGCCTTTTGACCGGGCTTTATTGGCTGTATATACTGTTTTTTTGACACTAATATTTTTTCTACTGTCATCGGTTATGCTTGACTGGACAGCGCCCCTACACCTGCTCCGAGATTTGTTTTACCCTGACAGGTCCGAAATATTCTGGCCAATGATACTCATACTGCTCTTAGCCGGGATTAGATTATTCTGGGTGGCAGTGCGCAGACCAGGCGGGAAAGATAGGCATGTTATTCTTGCTGAAAGTGCGCTGGGGCAAGTCAATATTTCCCTGCAGGCAATCGAAAACCTAGTAGTAAAAGTGGTAGGTCAAGTTAATGGGGTCAGGGAAGTGAAGCCCAAGATTCTTTCTGATTCGCAAGGAGTCGGAGTCCAGGTTCGTGCTGTAGTCACTCCTGATATCAATGTGCCTGAGGTTTCCTCAGAAATACAACAGCGGATCAAGGAAAGAGTTTTTGAGGTAACCGGAGTTAATGTAAGTAGTGTTAAGGTGTTTATTGAAAATATAGCTGCACACAAGCCACGAGTTGAGTAACTAGGACGGAAAAAGGGGCGATCATATTGTGGGAATAATCCAGGAGATATTGGAAAAGCACCTGGGCAAGATGGTAGGCATCTTATTAGGCCTTATTTTTGGTTGGTTTGCCATCAAGTACGGCTTCTTTAAGGCGTTGTTCGTTGCCGGTTGTGCTGTCGTCGGCTATTATTTTGGAAAGCGGCTTGATGAAAAATTTGACTTCCGGGAGGTACTATCAAGGTTTTTCCGGGATCGATAAGCTATTTTCAGGCATTTGGTCTGGCTAAGCTAACCGCAGCGTTGTTTACTGGCGAGGAGGGTACGCATGAGCAGAAGACAGGCCCGCGAGAGGGCACTGCAGGTCCTGTTCCAGGTCGATCTGGGTAACGCTAAACCTGCTGAAGCTTTTAATAATCTGGATGAAAATTTTGGCGCGTTAAATGAAAACGAAGATTTTGCACGGATGCTTGTCGAGGGAACCCTGGCGCATAGAGAAGCCATTGACCAGGTTATTGCCAGCATAAGCAAGGACTGGGACATAAAAAGGATGGCTAATGTCGATAGGAATATCATGCGACTTGCCCTTTATGAAATATATTACTGCAAGGATATACCCAACAGTGTGTCCATTAACGAAGCTGTAGATATGGGTAAGGTCTTTGGCGGTGAAGAATCAGGTAAGTTTATTAATGGTATCCTGGGGCGTGTTCTGGAAGACCCAGAAAGATATTTAAGTTGAAAAATGTTATTCTATATCATAGTCTCACTAATAAAAAAATTCTGAAATAGTATTTGACATACTTATCATATTCAAAATAGAATGGATGTATTATAATTAGTTTGAATAAGAGAAGAAGGGGAGGTACTGTTCTTTCATGTACAAGATCCTAAAAAAAGAGGTTCTGGCGCCAACCATTAGCTTATTTGATATTGAAGCGCCAATGGTTGCCAGAAGTGCCCGGGCCGGACAATTTGTGATCCTGCGCACAATCGACGAAGGGGAGCGGATACCGTTAACTATCGCTGATTTTGACCGCGAAAAGGGTACTATTACCTGTGTTTTCCAGGAAGTGGGCAAGACTACTAAAGAGTTGGCCAAATTCGACGTAGGCGACAGTCTGAAAGACTTTGTCGGCCCGCTGGGTGAACCATCTCATATTGAAAACTTTGGCCGGGTGGTAGTTGTTGGCGGTGGCGTGGGTGTTGCCCCGATTCACCCGATCGCCAGGGCTCTCAAGGAAGCAGGCAATGAAGTTATCGGCATTATCGGGGCCAGGACCGGGGAACTGCTTTTTTGGGAAGATAAATTGCGGAGCGCCTGCACGGAGTTACGTGTAACAACAGACGATGGCTCTTATGTGCGCCAGGGCTTTGTTACTGATGTGTTAAAGGAAGTCATTGAAGAAAAAGGTGATATTGCTCTTTGTGTAGCTATTGGCCCGTTGCCGATGATGCGGGCTGTATGTAACCTGACCAAAGAATATAATCTTAAGACAATAGTCAGCCTAAACTCGATCATGGTGGACGGCACCGGTATGTGTGGCTGCTGCCGCGTGACTGTCGGCGGTCAAACCAAGTTCGCCTGCGTTGACGGTCCGGAATTTGACGGGCATCAGGTTGACTTTGCTGAGATGGCTCGCCGTTCAGTTATTTATAAAGAACAGGAGCAAATTGCTATGGAACATCATCAATGTACTTGTGGCTGTGGAGGTGGCAAATAATGGCAGTTATTCCTAATAAACACCCGATGCCGGCTCAGGATCCTGTTGTACGGGCTAAAAATTTTAACGAAGTTGCGCTGGGCTATGATGAGGAAACAGTGGTTGCCGAGGCCAGCCGCTGCCTTCAGTGTAAAAAAGCGCCCTGCCGCCAGGGATGTCCTGTAGAAGTTGATATACCAGCTTTTATTAAACTTGCTAGCGAGCGGGACTTTGCCGGCGCGATCAAAAAGCTTAAAGAGAAAAATGCCCTGCCAGCTGTTTGTGGCCGGGTTTGTCCCCAGGAAAATCAGTGTGAAAAATACTGCACCGTCGGAAAGAAAAATGAGCCAGTTGGGATCGGCCGGATCGAACGTTTCTGCGCCGACTGGGAGCTGGCCAACGGAGTTTTACCGCAACAAGTAGCTGAGCCGACCAGCAAAAAAGTGGCTATTGTCGGGTCCGGGCCGTCAGGTTTAACCTGTGCCGCTGACTTGGCCAAGCTGGGCCACAAAGTGACGATCTTTGAGGCTTTACATGTGGCCGGCGGCGTACTGATGTACGGCATCCCTGAGTTCCGTTTGCCCAAGGCTGTTGTACAGGCTGAGGTACAGAATTTGAAGAATCTGGGTGTAGACATCCAGGTTAATGCTGTGGTAGGTAAATTTGCCACTGTGGATCAGCTAATGGAAGAAGGCGGCTTTGATGCAGCCTTTATCGGCACGGGGGCGGGGCTACCTTACTTTATGAACATTCCTGGCGAAAACGCCTGCGGTGTCTATTCAGCTAACGAGTTTCTAACCCGGACCAATTTGATGAAAGCCTACAAGTTCCCCGATGCTGACACACCGATTCGTGTGGGGAAAAAAGTGGCCGTATTAGGCGGCGGCAATGTGGCTATGGACGCCGCACGTACTGCTCTGCGCCTGGGCGCCGAAGAATCGTGGATTGTTTACCGGCGGTCTAAGACCGAGCTGCCGGCCCGTCACGAAGAAGCAGAACATGCTGAAGAAGAGGGCGTCAAATTTGCCTTTTTAACCAGCCCGACAAGAATTATTTATGACGATAACTACTGGGTCACCGGTATGGAGTGCCTGCGCTATGAACTCGGTGAGCCGGATGCCTCGGGCCGCCGTAGCCCAGTTCCGATCGAGGGCTCGGAGTTTGTAATTGATGTTGACACAGTGGTGGTAGCCATCGGCCAGGGTCCGAACCCGCTGGTGCCAAGGACAACCAAAGGACTGGAATGTAATAAAAAAGGCAATATTATTGCTAACCTAGAAACTGGGGCCACCTCGAAGCCTGGCGTATATGCCGGCGGTGACGTGGTAACAGGAGCAGCCACTGTTATTTTAGCTATGGGTGCAGGACGAACCGCGGCAAAATCAATCCACGCTTACCTGAGCGGGAAGTAGTTTAACCTGCGCTGAGATAAGGAGACTAGCCGGTGCGGGTATTAACCGTGCAAGAGCTGACCAGGCATATCAGCTCACTAATTGGTAAAGACTACCTACTAAACAACATATGGGTAAAAGGTGAGATATCCAATTTTAAAGCTGCTTCCTCCGGGCATCTGTACTTTACTTTAAAGGACAGGCATAGCTGCGTAAAAACAGTGATGTTTCGCTCCCGTAGCAGTAAAGTACTCTTCCGACCAAGTAACGGTATGGCTGTGATAGTGCGCGGGTATGTGTCTGTGTTTGAGCGTGACGGCGTCTACCAGCTCTATGCGGAAGAAATGGAGCCGGAGGGAGTGGGCTCCCTTTTTATAGCCTTTGAGCAACTCAAAGCCAGGCTGGAGCAAGAAGGCCTGTTTGATGTAAAATATAAAAAGGTTCTACCACTATTGCCGCACCGGATCGGTATAGTTACCTCACCTACAGGTGCGGCAGTGCGTGATATGATGGAAATAATTCGACGCCGCTGGCCCGGCCTGGAAATTATTCTGGCGCCGGTATTAGTTCAGGGTGAGGGGGCGCCTCTTTCCATAGTTAGGGGCATCCAGCTATTAAACAAACTGGACGGGATTGATTTAATTATTGTCGGCAGGGGTGGCGGATCACTTGAGGAATTGTGGGCCTTTAACACTGAAGTAGTTGCCAGGAGTATTTTCCACTCGGAAATTCCGGTCATCTCAGCAGTCGGGCATGAGACAGACTTTACCATCGCCGACTTTGTAGCCGACGCCAGGGCTGCCACCCCATCGGCAGCAGCAGAAATGGCTGTCCCTGATCGTAAAGAGATGGAGCGCTACCTGCGTACGCTTCAAGAAAGGCTAGCGCAAGCTATTGATAAAAAAATTAGTACAAGCCGGCAACGGCTTTATTTATGCATGATCAACCGTTATTTTACCCGCCCGGCGAATAACATTTGCAGCGCCAGACAACAACTGGTCGATTTCCTATACCACCGTCTGGCTCAGGAAGCGCATGGCTCAGTTATGCGCGCCGGCGATCAACTAGCAGCGCTAACGGCACAGTTGAATACTTTAAGCCCCCTGGCTACTTTAGCCAGAGGCTACAGTATTTGCACCACGCCGGATGGCGTCCATGTGATCAGAAGCGCAGCAGAACTCGAACCAGGCGATAAATTGGCTGTCCGACTGCATCAAGGCTCCCTGCAATGTATCGTTGAGGCTAAAGTATAGCAAAAAGAGAAAGAGAAGAAGCAAATGGCAACCATAATTGAAGGCAAGCAAATTGCCGCCTCCATCAGTAAAAATGTTATTGAAGAGGTAAGCCTGCTCAAGCGTAAGGGGATCATGCCAAAGTTATCTGTAATCCTGGTGGGCAATGACCCGGCGTCAGTGGTCTATGCACGCTCAAAAGAAAAGGCCTGCGTTAAGGCCGGCATTGACTTTGAAATGTATGCCCTGGCAGGCGATATCCCTGAAGATGAACTATTGGCTCTGATTAGAAGGCTGAATCTAAATCAGAATGTCCACGGTATAATGATTGAATTGCCCCTGCCCAAAAGAATGAATAAGCAAAAAGCTTTTGAGGCAATATGGCCAGTTAAGGATGTGGACGGGGTCCACCCGGTCAACCGGGGTCACCTGTTCAGTAGCGGTGACGGACTTTTTCCGGCTACCCCGCAAAGCTGTATTGAATTATTACGGCAAAGCGGGATTGGACTGGCGGGAAAGCATGCCGTACTGGTAGGCCGTGGTGAAACTGTGGGAAAGCCTCTGATATTTATGCTACTTAGTGAAAATGCCACGGTTACTATTTGCCACACCGGAACTAAGGATCTTGGACTATACACCAACCAGGCGGATGTTCTGATCGTGGCCGCGGGTAAGGCCGGGCTAATCACTGCTGATCTAGTCAGGCCAGGTGCGGTGATCATTGACGCAGGTATTAATGAAAAGCCCGGCGGTGGTATTTGTGGAGATGTAGACTTTGATAACGTCTGCATGGTAGCGGGCGCCATTTCACCAGTACCAGGTGGTGTTGGTAGCCTTACTACGGTTATGCTTCAAAAAAACTTGTTGAAGGCGATCCGTTTGCAAAAGTCTTTACATAACGGTAGCCTATAGGACGGCTGCCTCGCTATTGAAGCTCTTATAAGGGAAATTAATCTGCGTTCTAATAACAAATAGTTTAAACACAGTAAATTAATGGAGATAATGCCGTGAGTGATATCTATAATAAAACCTTAAGGGAAGTAATTGAGCTCTCTGCTTCCAGCCAGCCGACCCCGGGTGGTGGAAGCGTTTCCGCCATAATAGCAAATTTCGGGTTAGCCCTGCTTGCTATGGTCTGTAGGCTGACTGCTGGAAAAATAAAGAAGCAGGAAATCGGGCGCCAGGTTGATGAGATCCTCGATAATGCTAATAACATGATGCACAGGCTGGAAAAATTGGTAGATGAAGATATGCTGGCCTTTGAGCGTTATATTGCTGCTACCCGGCTGCCTAATAGCACGGACATAGAAAAAAAAGCACGTAGTGAGGCCATCCAAAACGCTTTGAAAAGCGCTACGGATACTCCGTTGGAAATCGCCTGCGTCTGCCTGGATGCCCTCCGGGTAGCCGACAAGCTGTCTGCCATTGGCAACAGGCAGGTAATCAGCGATGTTGGGGTAGGCGCTGTGGCAACTGAGGCAGCCATTCGCGGTGTGCTTTTAAGCGCAGATATTAACACTTCAATGATCAAGGACAAGGACTATGTACAAAAAATTGACGCTGAAAAAGAAAAGATCATTGCTGAGGCTAGCCAGCTTAAGTTTAAGGTAGTAGCTGAGGTGCAGGAGAGAATAAAGCAGACTTGACTAAAAAACATGGAGGAATTTTATGGCCGCTAAAGCCAAGGAGAAGACATTTGAGCAAGCGATCGCGCGCTTAGAAGAAGTAGTGCGGGAGTTAGAGGATGGGCAATTGTCTCTGGAGAAAGCATTGGAGCTGTTTGCAGAGGGAATTGAGCAATCTCGTATCTGTAATGAGCGTCTTAGGGTGGCTGAGCAGCGTATAGCTATGCTGATAGCTGATGAAAAAGGGGAAACCAGCCTGCAGCAAATCGATGTGACAAATATTGTAGCCGGAGGGTGAAATGGTGGATTTTGAGGAAGCTTTGGCGAAAAGGGCGCTTGTTATTGACGAAGCCCTTGAGTTTTATTTGCCGCCAGCTGACGCTTATCCGCCACTGATCCACCAGGCTATGCGGTACAGTGTGAGTGGTGGGGGAAAGAGACTCAGACCGGTCCTAGTAATGGCCGTGGCTGAAGTATTGGGCGGGCAGGTGGAAAAGGTGCTGCCTGCCGCCTGTGCCCTGGAAATGATACATTGCTACTCGTTAATCCATGATGATTTACCGGCTATGGACGACGACGACTACCGCCGGGGCAAGCCTACCAACCACAAAGTCTACGGTGAGGCAATAGCCGTCCTGGCCGGCGATGCCCTATTAACTCTGGCCTTTTCCTTACTGGCGGCTACCGGGAGCACCAGTCCGGCAAACGTGGTGAAAGTAATCAATGAGATTGCCTCTGCGGCAGGCACCTTCGGGATGATTGGCGGGCAGGTAGTTGATACCTTTTCGGCCGGGGAGAGCATAACTCCCAGCACGCTTGAGTACATTCACAAACATAAGACTGGCGCCCTTTACCGGGCAGCGGTGCGGACCGGGGCGATCCTTGCAGAAGCAAGACAAAGAGAGCTTGCAGACCTGACCAGGTATGCCGAACACCTGGGGCTTGCCTTTCAAATTAAAGATGACATTCTTGATGTTGAGGGTGACACAGCAATAATCGGAAAACCGGCCGGAAGTGATCTCAAAAACAAAAAAGCAACCTATATTTCTGTTTATGGTATAGAAGAGGCCAGGGTCAAAGCACAGAAGGCTGAAGCAGATGCTTTGGCAGCTCTTGAGCGTTTTGGCGGTGAAGCGGATTTTTTAAGACAATTAGTCCATTTTGTAGTTAACCGTCAGCGCTAAAATGAGAAAACAGCCCCTGTCTATAGCAGTAACCACCAAACAGCAGACAAAAGCACTCCAGCAGGTTGCTGCCGTTTTTTTAAACTTATATAAAGTAATAACGATGTTTGATAGAAATTAGTTGTTTTGTTATAATTATTTATGTAAAAATGCTTTATGTGATAAGTGACTCAGTATCCTAGTCAGATCATCCTTTTTGAAGGCGGGCCTAAAAATCCGCTAAGGGCACAACGATGAAGTTCCTGGTGCTGGCTGCTGACGCCCAGTCGGGGGCTGGTACTGGGAGTTAAGGGGGTAGGGCGATCTGCAATGGCATGCAGGCGTTGACCCTGCCCCCGTGGAGACCCAAGTATGTGGGGAGTCACACCGCCCTCAAAACGGTGTGATCAACTATGGCTTGGGGTTAAACCTGCACGTGGTCAAAGCTGCGTGTAGTGTAGCCTGCCTTGAGTGACAACGGTGGATTTCAGCTTTACAAGTCCCGGACTAGGGCCCGTGTTCGGTTTGCTTGTTGAATGAAACCCTTGATGCAAAAGAGGCTAGAAAAGGTAATATCTGCTGAGGAAAACTCCTAGGCTGTCCGGGATACCGGGGCATGCTGGGGATTAAAGTGTGGACTGAGTGGTAATCTAGCCCCGGAAGCGGTAACGGCCGGAAACAGATTTAAAGGGAAACCGCCGGTTTGGTGACAGCCGGTAGATGTTTGGGAAAACCTGCTAGACCTAAGCCACAATATTTACTCAGCATGCTGTCACTTATCTTAAATACATATTGACTATAGGTAATAATACGAGCATGGTTCCTTAAAAATATTTTAAATAACCCGCCTGCTGATATGTAATATGAGGTGAATTTATTGGGCAATAATAAGTCTACTGTTACCGGTAGATATATTTTACTCGCAGGCATTGGCTCATTTATTCTTGCGGTATTATTTAGCTGGCTATCAGAAATCTTTGCTTCAAAATTGAACAGCATAATTTTGTCTTTTGTTTTTTTAATTTTGATTATCTTAATAAATATAGCCGCGGATTTGGTCGGCACAGCCGTAACAGCCGCCTCGCATGCCCCCTTCAATGCTAAAGCGGCTAAACGGATCGAGGGCGCCACTCAGGGGTTGCAATTAATAAGAAATGCCGACAAGGTAGCCAACATCGCTAATGATATTATTGGAGATATAACCACTACAGTTAGCGGCGCGCTTGGGATCTCAATTGTGGTCCAAATCGTGAGGGCGGGACTGCAGCTCGAACAGTTTTGGCTGAATGTGCTGTTTACCGCCCTTATTTCTGTTTTAATTGTTACCGGAAAGGCGGCTGGGAAAAAAATCTCGCTAACCTACCCTAATGAAGTTGTTTTCATTGTGGGGTATGTCATGGCAAGAATTGAAAATTTAACGGGTTATAGCCCGTTTCAGAAGCGCCGGGGACATAAGAATAGGCAGAAGGTGGGTAAATTATGAGCAAATATTTGAATAATGTCCACTCACCCCGCGATATCCATTCATTAGATATAACCCAAATGCAGGCATTGGCTAAAGAAGTCCGTCAGATAATTATTAACACCGTTGCCAAAAACGGGGGACACCTGGCACCAAATTTAGGAGTGGTAGAGTTGACCCTGGCTATACACCATGTTTTCAACTCACCTGCTGACCGAATTGTCTGGGACGTCGGGCACCAGAGCTATGTCCACAAACTGCTGACTGGCCGCTTCAATGAATTTGCCACCCTGCGCCAGTTTGGAGGAATCAGCGGCTTTCCCCGGCCCTGCGAAAGCGCCCACGACGCTTTCGGGACAGGGCATAGCAGCACCTCAATTTCTGCTGCCCTGGGTATGGCCATTGCAAGGGACTTGAAAAAAGGTAGCTATTCGGTAATTGCAGTTATAGGAGACGGCGCCATGACCGGGGGAATGGCCTTTGAAGCGCTTAATCATGCTGGTCATTTAAAAAAGGACTTAATTGTAATCTTAAATGATAACGAAATGTCCATTGCCCATAATGTCGGGGCAATGTCCGGTTACTTAAGCCGTCTGCGCACTGACCCGATGTATTCCAGGGGCAAGGAGGAAATAGAACAACTCCTGCGCAAAATGCCAATTGGCCCAACCCTTTTACGTTTAGGAGAAAAACTAAAGGACAGCTTGAAATATCTGGTCGTACCAGGGATGATTTTTGAAGAGCTGGGTTTTTTTTATTTAGGACCTGTTGACGGACATGATATTAAGGCGGTTGTCACTGTTTTGCAGCGTGCCAGGTCGATTAAAGGTCCGGTATTGGTACACGTGATAACCAAAAAGGGAAAAGGGTACCGGCCAGCTGAAGATAACCCGGATCAATACCATGGCGTTGGTCCCTTCAATGTTACCAATGGCAAGATAATTAAAAGCAGCAGTGCTCCATCTTATACAGAAATATTCGGTAATACTATGATCAGGCTGGCGGCAAAAAAGTCCAAGCTACTTGCTATTACCGCGGCTATGCAAGGTGGCACCGGTCTAACCAAATTTGCCAAAATCTATCCTGAGCGTTTTTTTGATGTGGGTATTGCTGAGCAGCACGGGGTGACCCTGGCGGCTGGTCTTGCTGCCGGAAGCTACCACCCGGTAGTGGCCATTTACTCCACCTTCCTGCAAAGGGCTTATGATCAAATTTTACATGACATATGCCTGCAAAATCTGCCGGTCACTTTTGCTATCGACCGCGCAGGTATTGTCGGGGACGACGGCCCAACTCACCATGGCCTTTTCGATTTTTCATTTTTAAGACCAATACCGAACTTGATTTTAATGGCGCCAAAAGATGAAAACGAGCTTCAACATATGATAACCACAGCAGTAGACCATCCAGGACCGGCAGCTGTACGCTACCCTCGTGGTGCGGGGCTTGGAGTAACAATAGATGAAGACCTGAAGCTGCTGCCAATCGGACAAGCCGAGGTACTCCGCGAAGGTTCCGACCTGACCCTGCTGGCAGTGGGAAGCATGGTCAGCTGGGCGGAAGAGATCGCTAAATTGCTTCTAAAAAGTGGCCTTAAGGCCACTGTGATCAACGCCCGCTTTATCAAGCCACTCGATGAGGACCGTATACTAAAATATGCTACCCGCACTGGAAGACTATTTACACTGGAAGAGCATGTGCTGCAAGGTGGATTTGGCAGCGCGGTACTGGAGTTATTATCTTCTCACGGGATAAAAGGGGTAATCATGCACCGCTTTGGTATCCCTGACAGTTTTGTTGAGCATGGTAACCACTCTTTATTGATGGAAAAGTATGGCCTTTCCGTGGGGCAGCTGGTAAGAAGAATTATTGAAATTTGCGGGTCAAAAAAACAACTCATAAAGCTTAAGGTTGTTTCTGATTAGGCTTTGATCAGGTGCGGGGGTAGTATATTTGCCTCAGAAGAAGCAAAGGCTAGATGTCCGGCTATATGAGTCAGGCCTGTGCGAAAGCCGGGAGAAGGCCCGGGCAGCGGTGATGGCCGGCCTTGTGTACGTGAATAACGAACTGGCAGATAAGCCGGGGCGGGCAGTTAGCCCGGACGCTGTGCTTGAGGTGCGGGGTAACGCTGTCCCTTATGTTAGCCGCGGCGGACTAAAGCTGGAAAAAGCGATTAAAGCATTTGGCCTCAACCTTACCGAAAAGGTGGTGCTTGATGTCGGCGCCTCAACCGGAGGTTTTACTGATTGCGCGCTAAAGCACGGGGCGAGGCTGGTTTATGCTGTCGATGTGGGATATGGCCAGTTAGCCTGGTCATTGAGAAACGACCCACGGGTGGTCGTTCACGAGCGTACCAATATTCGTTATCTTTCGCGAGAGGTGTTTGACGAAGCACCGGATTTTGTAACGATTGATGTATCATTCATCTCTCTAAGTAAGGTTTTACCCAGGCTAGAAGGGCTCACTCACCCGGAAGCAACGGGGGTTGCGCTGATTAAGCCCCAGTTTGAGGCAGGCCGTGAAAAAGTAGGCAAGAAAGGGGTGGTCCGGGACGCCTCGGTGCACCTGGAGGTGCTCAAAAAGATTACCGGTCTGATCAACGCGTTAGGATGGTCAGTTGCCGGGCTTGATTTCTCACCTGTTACCGGCCCTGAGGGAAATATCGAGTACCTGGTTTATTTTATGAAATTGGGCAGCGGACGCCCCTATGACCCACAAATAGTAGTTAAGCGCGCTCATTCGGCGCTATACTAATACTTACGCCGGCATCTGGGAGGTCTCCTGAATGAACACAGTTGGGCTGATGGTCAATTTAAAAAAAAAGGGCGTTGCAAGACTGGTCGGGGAGATCGTCTGCTGGCTGGAGGACAGGGGCTGCAAAGCGCTGGTCGAAGAAGCCGCCGCTGGGGCCATTGGTCTGGCCCGGCTGGGAACAACGCAAAACAGCCTGGTTGAACAAGCTGAGTGTGTCATTGTTTTAGGGGGAGACGGTACCCTGCTCAGGGCAACCAGAAGGGTAGCATCAGTTGGAACGCCAATTATTGGAGTAAATTTGGGCCACCTAGGTTTTCTTACTGAAATTGACTTACCTGAGATTTTACCAGCTCTGGAAAAGCTGCTCAGCGGGCATTATCTTATTGACGAACGGATGATGCTGGAAGCGCACGTATACCGGGAGGGTCAAGTTATAAAACAATTTGTCGGCTTGAATGATGCCGTGATTACCAAAGGCGCCTTCGCCAGGCTAATCATTTTAGAAACTCACGTCAACGAGCAGTATGTCAATACCTATCCTGCTGATGGCCTAATTGTTGCGAGTCCTACTGGCTCAACAGCCTATTCACTATCGGCCGGCGGTCCCCTGGTTACCCCCGACCTGGATTTAATGCTAATCACCCCGATCTGCCCCCACACTCTTTGGGCCAGACCGCTGGCAGTTGCACCAGATAGCGTAATTAAAGTGGTTATTCTCTCCAGTCAGGGTGAAGTAAAGCTGACTATGGACGGTCAGCACGGTTTCCGGCTTCTGCAGCACGATGAGGTTGTACTTAATCGAGCGCCCAAGAAGGCTAAATTCATCAGGTTACAGGGGCGGGGCTTTTTTGATGTACTAAGAAAAAAACTAAAAGAAGAAAGTGTACGCACCTGTGAATAAGGGTTTAGGGAGCGCCGTTCACCTGGCGCACATGTTTATCGGCGAAGTTTTGACACGCGGTGGGTCGGCGGTTGATGCTACTGCGGGAAACGGCTACGATACTCTATTTCTGGCGCGTCGGGTCGGACCTTCCGGACATGTCTACGCCTTTGACGTACAGAAGCAGGCCTTGCTCAAAACGCATAAATTGCTTGAAAAGCACGGCCTGGCCAGGCAGGTCACACTCTTTCAGGCGGGACATGAAGAAATGGACAGGCTTGTTTACAGCCCAGTAGACGCTGTGCTATATAACCTGGGTTACCTGCCGGGCGGCGATCATACCCTGATAACCAGGCCGGAAACAACAATTGCCTCATTGCGGGCTGCAGTTAAATTGCTGCGCCGGGGGGGAAGAATTGGCCTGGTTGGTTATCCAGGCCATCCGGGTGGCGAAGCAGAATGCAACGCTGTCATTCAATTTGCCGCGGGTCTCGACCGTGCTCTTTATAATGTAATTAAGATAAGCTTGCTTAACCGCGCCGTTAATGCGCCGGAGGTTATCTTAATCGAGGAAGGGAGCGGCAACAATGAAAGCAAGGAGTCTACCCAAAATGCTGGAGGAACCTCGGAATAATAAAATTACCTTGTGGGGATGGGGAATTATACTGCGCATAGAAAGGTTAAAGACCTGCTCAGGGGGTAAAAAATGCTTTTAAACTTATACGTTAAAAGTTTTATGTTAATTGACTTACTAACAATAGACTTTCGTAGCGGTTTAAATATTCTTACTGGAGAAACCGGCTCAGGAAAGTCAATAATTATAAATGCCTTACAGTTAGCCCTGGGCGGCCGTGCTGCTAGCGGGCAAATCCGCACCGGCTCGGAAAAGGCACTGGTACAAGCTACCTTTGACATCAGCCAGAATAAAAACATTGCTTTGCTCCTCGAAGGACAGGGTATTGAGTTGCCTGATGACTGTATTATGATTATGTCCAGAGAAATAAACATTTCTGGCAAGAATATCTGCCGCCTGAACGGGCGGATGGTAAACTTGAACTTTTACCGGAACGTCGGGCGTTTCCTGGTGGACCTGCATGTCCAACACGAGCAGCATTCCCTGCTTGATGGGGAACGTCACCGCTATTTGCTCGACCGGTTTGGCGGGCTTCCACTCCTCGAGGCATTAACAGAAGTCGGCGCTGCATACACCAAATGGAGGGAGACCCTTGATAGCTATGAGCGCCTTCGTAATAGCGCGGTTGAAAGGAGCCGGCAGGCTGAGTTGCTGCGCTACCAGATTAAGGAGATCGAGCAGGTTGATCCGAAAATTGGAGAAGACAGTCAATTGCTAACAGAAAAGAAATTGCTAACCAACGCGGAAAGAATAAACCACCTAGCGAGCGAGTCTTATTCCCTGCTCTATGAAGGAAATCAAGGACAACCTTCAGTAACAGACTTATTGTCCCGCAGCCTTGAGTCGCTTAAAAGCCTGGCGCTTTTGGATGAGCGCCTGGAGAATCTACGGGATAATTTGGAAAGTGTGTTGTATCAGATAGAGGATAGCGCCCGCGAGTTGATAGTATTTCGTGATACCGTAGAACATGACCCGCGTCGATTAGATGCAGTTGAAAAAAGGCTGGAAGTCCTGGAAGCCTTGAAAAAAAAATTTTCAAAAGACATTAATGAAATATTACATTACCTGGATTTCGCCAGAGGTGAAATTGAGCAACTGGAAAGTGTGGCGGAACACGCTGAGCAGGTGGGTGAAAAGCTTAAAATACTTGAAGAAACTTATCGCAGCGCTGCCATGAGTTTAAGCCGCGCCCGCCAAAAGGTTGCAAAAAAGCTTGAGGGCGAGGTGTCCCGCGAACTGGCTAGCCTGGAAATGGGGCAGGTAAAGTTCCAGGTGGCCTTCACCCAGTTAGCTGAGCCCTCCCGCCTGGGGTCAGAGCGGGTAGAATTCCTGATTTCACCAAACCCTGGAGAGCCGTTAAAGCCTCTGAATAAAACCGCCTCAGGTGGAGAGCTATCCAGAATTATGCTTACATTAAAGGCATTGCTGGCTAGCGTTGATGAAATTTCAGTTCTCATCTTTGATGAGGTAGACAGTGGTATTGGCGGCCGGACACTGTATGCTGTAGCAGAAAAGCTAGCTAAAATCAGTGAGACCCGCCAGGTTATATGCGTTACTCATGCAGCTCAAATAGCCGGTTATGCCAATGTCCACCACCGGGTAAGCAAGGAACTGGCGAGCAACCGCACAATTACAAAGGTGGAAACGCTTGATCTCGCCGGCAGGGTTGAGGAGATGGCAAAAATGCTTGGGGGTAAGGAAGTTACTGAAATAACCCGGCGTCACGCCAGCCAGCTGCTGAGGCCAGCTAAAAACCTTAACTAAATACTATTGTATTTGAAATAATACTAAACCAAACAGCATCCTTTTCCGCTGACAACGCAAAACCATACCGGGCTGGTCTTGCTATTAATTAACTATTTTCTTTAGTTCACCAGACCGGCTGGCCTCCAGTAGTTTTCTAAACTCCTGTTGCTGCTCCTCGCTAATTAGATCATTAATTGCCAGTGAATCCTGAGCAACTTTATCACTTAAATATATTGGCGCCTTGGCGCGAATAGCCAGAGCAATTGCATCACTAGGCCGGGCGTCTATGACCAGTTCTTTATTGCTGCGCCACAAGTGCAGCTCAGCCAGGTAGGTTCCATCAATTACATCATTAATAATAACCATGATTAACCTGGCCTCCAGTCGCGCACAAATCCCCATTAAGAGATCGTGCGTCAGCGGCCGCTCAAAACAAATCCCCTGAAGGGCAAGAGAAATAGATTGCGCTTCGAAGGGTCCCACCCAGATCGGCAACGCTTTTTCCTCAGCCTCGTCAATCAATAAAACTACCGGGTTCATCATTAAATCACAAACTAATTCTTTTACCTTGACCGGGATCATGGCCTCACCTTCTTATAAATATTATATTTTTATTAATAGTCCTTTTATTCTAAATGCAATATCTTGGTTATGTCAAATTTGTTTTTTTAAAGAGCCTGGACATCAGTTGTCGTAAGCGCTATCTTTGTGCTATACTAAATTTTGAATAAGTCAGGCTGAAAGGTCGGCTGGGCCATTAGGCAGCGGTTTTGCCCGTGGGACTACATCAGTGTCACTACTGAGATGCGGTTCGCGGGCTATTTTATTCGGAGCGGGTGTCAGCATGAACCAAAAGGTAAAGGTGGCCTGCCTGTCAATAGCGTCAAACACCGTACTGACAGGGGCTAAATTAGCAATCGGGTTTTCAATGAACTCGGTCAGCGTTATATCTGAGGCTGTTCACTCCGGGCTGGATTTAATTGCCTCCTTAATCGCTTTCTTTTCAGTAAGGAAGTCTTCCATGCCGGCTGACCACCGGCACCAGTACGGGCACGGAAAGTTTGAGAATGTGGCCGGTGTCATTGAGGCGCTACTGATTCTCGGCGCCGCTCTGTACATTGTTTTCAACGCCTGGCCAAAGCTGTTCGGCCAAGTGGAAATTCAATCACTGGACCTGGGAGTTGCGGTAATGGGGGGTTCAGCTATAATAAATTTTATCGTATCCAGGAAATTATTCAAGACCGGGACGAGGACAGATTCACCCGCTTTAATTGCTGACGCCTGGCATTTGCTTACTGATGTTTACACATCTTTAGGTGTTCTGGCCGGGATAGTCGCGATCAAGCTGACCGGTCTGACAATAATTGACCCGCTAATAGCGCTCCTGGTGTCTCTGCTTATCCTTAAGGCTTCTTTCAAGTTAATCAGGGATTCGATGTGCAGTATTTTAGATGCCAGCTTGCCGGAAGCTGAAGAAAATGCAATCAGGGAAGCGATCAAAAAATATTCCCCGGATTTTATTGAATTTCATAAGCTAAGAACAAGAAAATCCGGTTCACAGCGCTATGTAGACCTTCACCTAGTGGTACCTGCGGACATGGAAATCAACCGGGCGCACCAAATATGCGATCAAATCGAGGAAGAGCTGCATAGCAATTTATTTGATACCCAGGTCTTGATCCATACCGAGCCATGCCGGGAAAATTGCCTCGAATGTAATCAGAGTGGTCTAAGGCAAGTAAATAGTAGTTCGCTATGTGAAAGGTTTTGTGGCGCCAGGTGCAATAAAATAAAGGGAAAGAATAAAGACGACCTGCATAGCCAGGAAATAGAATAGCCGTTTAAGCTTAGTCTTAATTCTTATGGCAATACATTGCCAAATAAGAATTTGTCGATTATAATTTATTAACTATGAAACATTTTCCGGCAATGAAACAACAAAAAAAATGGCGCGTAAAAACCCCTGCTCCCGCCTTACAGCAAGTTTTAGCACACCATTTGGGAATTTCCACAATTACAGCCCAATTACTGATTAACCGGGGTATCTATACAATCGAGCAGGGTACCGTCTTTTTGAACTGTGCCCTGGATAGACTGCACAGTCCGCTTCTGTTAACTGATATAAAAAAAGCTGTCGCTCGGGTGCTTCAAGCTGTGCAAGATGGAGAAAAGATTTTAATATATGGTGACTATGACGCTGACGGTATAACGGCTACAGTTCTGCTGCTGCAGGTCACTCGTCGTTTGGGCGCTATAGCGGACTATATTATTCCGAACCGTTTGGAACATGGCTACGGCCTGCATCAGGTTATCCTGCAAAAGGCCCGGGAGATGGGAACAAGCCTGGTTATCACCGTTGATTGCGGCATTAGCGCCAACCTGGAAGTTACCTGGGCAGAAAAAAATGGCCTGGACATAATTGTTACTGACCATCATGAGCCACCGCCAGTTTTGCCACGGGCGCTGGCTGTGCTAAACCCTAAGAGGCCTGACAGCAATTACCCATTTCAAGACTTAGCAGGGGTAGGTGTGGCTCTTAAATTCGCACAGGCTCTCATGGAAGCTGCTGGCGCAAGAAAACAAGCCTGGCAGGACTATTTGGACCTGGTCTGTTTGGGTACTATAGCTGATATAGTCCCCCTTCATGGAGAAAATCGGATTCTGGTAAAACATGGTCTAAAAAGACTGGCTAATACCACCAGGCCTGGGCTAAAAGCTTTATTCAAGGTAAGCGGGGTAAGCACTGACAGTTTGGGGGCTGAAGAAGTTGGCTTCAGGCTGACGCCACGCCTTAACGCTGCAGGACGAATCGGCAACCACGACTTAGCGGTCAAGCTTTTACTCACGGAAAATGACTATGAGGCAGAGGATCTGGCCAGCGCATTGCAGCAGAATAACCAGCATAGACAGGAGCTGGAAGTCTCTGCATTAGAAGAGGCTATGCAGATTTTGGCTGGCCAGCCCGCCCTGGCCACAGGCAAAGTCATTCTTTTGCATTCAACCGGTTGGCACCCGGGAGTAATTGGTATTGTTGCATCAAGGTTGTTGGATCGTTTTTACCGTCCGGTAATCTTAATAGCTGTTGATGGGGCTCTAGGCTCGGGGTCCGCTCGAAGTATTCCTGGCTTTAACATTTATCAGGCGCTTTCCCACTGTCAGGAGCACCTGCTTAGCGCCGGGGGACATGCCCTCGCAGCAGGCTTTACCATTGCTACTGACAAGCTTGATGATTTTTACCAAGCGATTAGCAAGTATGCTGACCATGTTTTGGATGAAGATAAAATGACGCCTGGTTTGGATATTGACAGTGTAATCGATATGCGCCAAATTTCAGAGGAACTGGTCAATGAAATAAACCTCCTGCAGCCTTTTGGACACAGCAACCCAGCCCCACTCTTTAGCTGCCGGAAGGCCTCTGTGCTGACGTACCGGGGAGTAGGCAGGAACTCCGCCCACTTAAAGATGCGCCTGCGTTCCGGTGGAGTAACCCTGGACAGTATCGGCTTTAATCTTGGCGCCTACACGGAAGCGCTGGCTACAAGTGAGGCGGTGGACCTGGCCTTTGTGCCAGGGGTAAATGAATACAACGGACACCGCTCCCTACAGTTGGAAATAAAAGACCTGGGCCTGCCGGCTATGTTAGAACTTGACGGACAAAACAGCTCAACAGACGTTTCTCCAGCCCAACCCTTTACGAGCAGCTTGCCTGATAATTACTACGAACTTTTTATACCAGATTTCATACTAACCACGTTACAAAAAGCAGAGGCAGGGGAAATACTTGGCAAGCTTAAGTATAACGGTATAAAAGAAAAGCGAATATCAGAATTGCTTGACAGGCGAAATGCTATTAACCGGCATATCATGCTTGGCGAATTGGTTGGCAACGCAGAGCCTGCGCTGGTAATAACAGCGTGTGGCTACCAGACAATTGAAACAGCTTGTTTCTTGCAGGAGTCCAGCCCGTACATGCAAGGAAAGGTTGCTTTTTGCCACCGCCTGCTGTCAAAAAAAACGGTGGCCGAAAAGGTGACCGAGTTTATGGCAGGCAAACTGCCAGTGCTGGTAACTACTCCAGCGATTGCCCGGTGCGCAGGGATTAGAGCCAGCCGGGTGATCATATACCACCTTCCCTTTAATCCAAGTTCTTTTAATAATTTGTTCGAACTGGTAGATACAGGTGGCAGGGTTTACCTGTTTTTCAGCAGGGAGGATTTAATAAACAATGTAGATGGCCTGAAAATACTAGCACCGGACCGGGATAGGCTGGCCTTTGTTTACACCATGCTGCGCAACCAGGCCAACATGAGAAGGCAGTTTATATCTGACCTTAACCGGATGGCAAGGGAAGTGTCCGCTGCCGGCTATCCCGGTGCCCACGAACTGACCATAGCCGTCGCCCTAAAAGTATTTGCGGAGCTTGGCTTATTAACAACAGCAAAAAAGGGTAAAGAGTATAGCGTTAGCTTTTTACCGGCACCGAGGGAAAAACAGCGTTTATCGGGATCACAAACGTATAGATGGCTGCATAAGATCAAGGACGAATCAACAGCCTGGATGAATAAAATATTAACAGAGTCCGTTGAGAACTTGAACCGTTCATTATTGGCATAAGGATAACCCTTTTTAAAGGTAATCTTTTTAAATCATACAGTAAAGGAACATGATTACTTATGGGAACCCCTGCCTATAATCCACCCCCGGGTAAGAACCCTCCCCAGGAGGCAATTAATATTAAGAACAGTAGGGCGCTTTTAGAGAACTTACTCAAAAAAATAGAAGATTATAATGCCAGGGCAGATGTTTCTATTATTCATGACGCTTTTAAGTATGCCGAAACAGCGCACTGGGAACAAAAGAGATTTTCGGGCGATCCTTATATTGTCCACCCGGTGGAGGTGGCAAAGATCCTGGTCGAGCTCGAGTTGGACCAGGAGACAATAGTGGCGGGGCTGCTTCATGATGTTGTTGAGGACACCGGAATTACCTTGTCTGATATTGAAGAGCGCTTTGGAAATGAAATAGCGCTACTGGTCGATGGGGTAACCAAACTCAGCCGAATTGAATATGTAACCAAGGAAGAACAGCAGGCGGAAAATTTACGAAAGATGTTTTTAGCTATGGCTAAAGACATCAGGGTAATCTTGATAAAGTTGGCCGACCGCCTGCATAACATGCGTACATTAAAATACCACCCGGAGGATAAGCAGGTTGAGATATCCAAGGAAACTTTGGAGATATTTGCCCCGCTGGCCCACCGTCTGGGGATTTCCAGGATCAAGTGGGAACTTGAAGACTTAGCCTTCAGGTATACTGACACCGAAAAGTACTTTGAGCTGGTGGATAAGATTGCTAAAACTCGTAGCAAGCGTGAGGAATATATTAACTCTGTAATCTCAATCTTAAAAGAAAAGTTTGCCGCAATGGGGGTTGACGCCGAGATCATGGGCCGGCCGAAACACCTGTACAGCATTAACGAAAAAATGCGGAGACAGCAAAAAGAGTTTAACGAAATTTTTGATGTAATGGCTGTGCGCTGCATTGTTCAAACCGTACGGGATTGCTATGCTACACTGGGAATTGTGCATACTTTATGGACCCCTATCCCAGGGCGATTTAAAGACTATATTGCCATGCCCAAATCAAATATGTACCAGTCACTGCATACAACAGTAATTGGACCCAACGGGGAGCCTTTAGAAATACAAATTCGCACCTGGGAAATGCACCGCACAGCTGATTATGGTATTGCCGCCCACTGGCGGTATAAAGAGGGGGGCCGGGGGGAACGGGACTTTGACAAAAAATTAGCCTGGCTGCGCCAGCTACTGGACTGGCAACACGACCTGCGCGATGCCAGAGAGTTTATGGAAAGTCTCAAAATAGACTTGTTTGAAGACACTGTTTTTGTGTTTTCACCCAAGGGTGATGTAGTTGAGCTGACAGCAGGATCAATGCCGCTAGATTTTGCCTACCGCATTCACACTGATGTGGGCCATAGTTGCGTAGGCGCAAAAGTAAACGGCCGTATCGTGGCGCTTGATTATAAGTTAAAAAATGGCGATATTATCGACATCATGACTTCTAAAAACAATGCCCCCAAGCGAGATTGGCTGAACCTGACCAAAACTTCACAGGCCAGGACCAAAATCAGGCAGTGGTTTAAAAAAGAGCAGCGGGACGAAAATATTATTAAGGGCAAGGAAAGCCTTGACCGTGAAGCTAAGAAGCAAGGAATAGACCCGGAGCAAATCAAAAACGATAAACTTTTGGAATTCGGCAAGCGGCTGAATATTTTAACCGTCGATGACCTGTATGCAGCGATTGGGGACGGCGTGGTTACAGCAAATAATGTTTTGTCGAAAATCAGGCTAGAGGAAGCTAAGACTGAGAAAAGGGGCCTCTTAGCAGAAGAAGCGCAGGCCTTAATAAGCGATTCCAGGCCTTCCGGTGGTTGGGGCAAACCAACTAAAGGCATACGGGTAAAAGGCGTGGACAATCTGCTGATTAGGCTGTCACATTGCTGCAATCCGGTGCCTGGCGATCCCATTATCGGATATATAACCAGAGGGCGAGGGGTATCGATTCACCGCTCCGACTGCAGGAATTTAGCTTATGCAATCCGGGCAGAAAAAGAGCGCCTAGCGGAAGTTGTATGGGAAAAGGATTTTGTAGAGCCTTTTCAAGTTAAGCTCGAAGTATCCGGCATGGATCGCGCAGGGCTCCTTAGTGATGTCATGGTCGTCCTAATGGAAATAAAGATTAGCGCCAACTGGGTTACCGCCAGGGGCAAAAAGGACGGAGGGGCAATAATTGATATAGTACTGGATGTAAAAGCCCTGGATCAGCTTGAATTTATTATCAATAGAATCAAGCGGATTAAAGACGTTTATGATGTGAGAAGGGTCAGTTTCTCTGGCCGGCCCAGGGAAGGAAGAAATTATAATGCTACCTAGTAAAAACAGCGGTTTAACTGCCGCTTAATATTGTTGTTGAACTGCCAGGCCTGAAGAGTTCAAGTAAAAATCGCTTAAGGGAGAGTATCTATTGAGGGCAGTGGTACAGAGGGTTGTTCAATCTTCAGTAACAGTTGAACGCAGGGTTGTAGGGGAGATCAGGCGCGGCCTGGTAGTGCTGATTGGGGTTAGTCGCACTGATACCCCGGCGGATGCAGAGTACCTTGCTGATAAAATTGCCAACCTGAGGATTTTTGAGGATGCCCTGGGCAAGATGAATCTTTCAATCAAAGAAGCTGGCGGACAGGTACTCGCAATCTCTCAGTTTACCTTATACGGAGACTGCCGAAAGGGAAGACGGCCAAATTTCTATAAAGCGGCCTCGCCTGAGGAAGCGCGCAAGCTATATGAAATATTTATCAGCGAGTTGGAAAAACTGGGACTAACGGTAGCTACAGGTTGCTTTCGCGAGCATATGATGTTAGAGCTGATTAACGATGGTCCGGTAACCATACTATTTGATAGTAGTAAAACATTTTAAACGGAGGTATGCGAACAATGAAACTGGTTGGATTTTCGGTGGGACCGATTGAGGCAAATTGCTACATAGTCGGGTGCGAGGAAACCAAAGAAGCAGCAATAGTGGATCCGGGGGCGGAAGCTAATCGGATCTTAAATAAAGTCAAGTCTCTGGGGCTTAATGTACGCTACATAATCTTGACCCATGGACATATTGATCATATTGGAGCTTTACCTGAGGTACACCAGGCTACCGGGGCAAAAGTGATGATCCATGCCGAAGACGCCGGCATGCTTACCGACTCAAGCAAGAACCTATCCACCTATATGGGCAAGCTGGTAACCATGAAGGCAGCTGACCAACTTCTGCAGGAAGGGGATGTGATCAAAGTCGGGAAGGAAACGCTTGAGGTGCTGCATACCCCTGGCCACACCAGGGGCGGAATTTGCCTTAAGTGTGAGGCCGGTATTCTCTCCGGTGACACCCTCTTCTACGGTTCAGTCGGACGCTCAGACTTCCCGGGGGGCAGCCATAATCAACTTATCGCCTCGATCAAAAATAAACTTTTAAAGTTTCCCC
>JAQVGZ010000102.1 GCA_028696455.1 Desulfotomaculaceae bacterium
CAGCTTGCTCTGGCTGTCCGGTACTCACCCCGGCCGGTGACGGCGGTCGCTGCCTCCTGTTCGCTGTTTTTTTGTCCTTCGGCCGCTTAGGAAATTGCGGTTTTGGCGGCATCTTCAATCACTCCCCTCACAGCTCATGCCCCCCCGGGCTGCCGGCCCGGTCTCAGCTCATGCCCGGTACATCCCCCCGGTTACCTCCCACCTCGTTGCCCCAGGCCTGCCAGCCCGGCCGGCGCCTGCGGGCAAATAATTCCAGATACGGCCCGGGGCTGCACTTTTCCACCAGTTGGTAAAAAGCCTCCGGCTTTTTACTGTGCTCCGCCCGGGGGGCCTCAAAACAGTTCCGCGTGGCGTTGTCCCTGGTAGGAAGACTCCCCCGCACGCAGAACAAGACATGCTCGGTGCAGCCCCGGAAATAATGCCCCAGGCCCATCTGCGGCTTGACCCAGGTGAGCAGCGTCTTGTATGCAAACCCCCAGGCCCGGGCCACCGCGAAGGCTTCCGGCAGGTGGGCATTGGTGGCCCACAGGTACAGGTGGGCGCCCTCTTCCGCCAGCTCCCCCACGGGCAGGCCGCAGATCTCCGCCGTGCTCATGGTGCCGTAGTGCTTTTCCGCCGCCGCCCGGGTATTGCTGTCCGCATACCGCCAGGGCGGGTCGGCGACCAGGGTGCGGTAGCGCCCGGCCGGGATTGCCGGCGCAGGCACGGGGTCCCGGCGCTCCTGGATTTTATTGAATTCGCTTGTGGCGGTGCGGGGGGTGGTATCGAGCCGGGCCAGGGACTGGACGGCCCTTTGGGCGAACTCATTACCGCACCCGGCCGCGCGGTTTAACTCCCGGGCTTTCGCCTCATGCCTAGCTGCCGGCAGGAATATCGATACCGGCCGCCGAAGCTCCCGGCGGGGCTGCGCCGCACCGTCTGGGTATAAGGCCTGATCCGGCCCACTCCCTGCCGCCGGGCCGGGGCCGGGATACTGCTCCACACCACCACCGGAGGCAACACTGGAGGTTTGGGCAAACTGCGACTTTTCCCCACCTGCTCCGGCTTCCTGCCTCTGTGCGCTCAGGCGCGGCTGCAGCCGGCCCAAACTGTCAATAACTGCATCGACGTGGCCAAGTTGACCACGTGAAACCATTTCCTTCCTTTGTGCCCCAACAGTAACATGACTGATCCCCAGCCCCTCCGCGATCTGCCGGTCGCTCATCTGTGGCGTCGCTTTTAACTGCGCCCGGATCAGCTCCTGCTTTTGCTCCCGGCTCAAGTGCCGCCGGGTCAGGTTGAGCTTGCGGGCGTGGGTCCACTTCTCTGCCTCGCTTAAGCCCGCCCGGATCACCCGCGGCCAGTCCGTCAGCCCCAGCTCCCGGCAGGCCCTGACCCGGTGGTAGCCGTCTAAAATATTGCCGTCTTCGTCGTATTCCACCGGCACCTGCACGCCGCGCCGGGCAATGTCGGCCTTTAGCGCGGCAAACTCTTCAGCGGTCAGATCCGGCATCACCTGGTATTTTTCACTGGCGAGGTCCAATTTTACCGTCACCACCTGACATAACTCCTTTCAAATAATGAATAAAGACACCGTAGCTCGAACGATTTATTCTCTATCAGGGCTAAAAAATAATTCATCAATCGTCACCCCGAAGAAATCCGCGGTTCGCTTGGCTAAAGCCAGGCCTGGTGTGCGCCGGCCATTCTCAATCATATTGATGTAATCGCGGGCTACGCCCAACTCGCTGCCAAGCTTGGCCTGGGTATAACCGCGCGCTTGCCTCAGTCTTTTTAATTTATGGTTTTTCAACGGGCCTTCACCTCATTTATTCAGAATGAAATGTTCTGTATACATTCTAAAAAATAATAACTCTTTCGTCAATCGATATTTTTGTTCATATAATTGACTTCAAGCGAACATATTGGTACAATCAGATCATATCTCAACGGAGGTGTTTGAAAATGCTGTTCGGCGACAGGCTGAAAAAGCTGCGGCGTGACGCGGGCCTAACCCAGGCTGAGCTGGGAAAGCGGATTGGCGTATCGGAACGTGTGATTGGTTATTATGAAGCAAACGCGCGCTTCCCCAATAAACAGGAAACACTTCAGAAAATATCCGAAGTGTTCGATGTGTCCATTGATTCACTTGTGGGCAAAGAAGGCTCCTTTTTGCAGCGTGCGGCGGAAAAGTACGGCTACACCGGCAGCAAGCAGGCCCAAAAAGTCCTGCAGGATGTCCAGGCCCTCTTTGCCGGTGGTGAGCTGCCCGAGGCAGACCGGGATATGTTTTTCCGCCTGCTGACGGAAATGTATTTTGAGACCAAACAGATCAACAAAAAATACGGGCGCAAGGAAAAAGAATAAAGGAGCACCGGAAATAATCTAGAATATGGCCTAATAATATTTGATATGCAGGAAAATAAGTTTATCCGGGAGACAAATTGCTGTCGGAGCAGCAGATTATGCTAAAGGAGAAAGGGCCAGATAGCGGTGTATGGTGTAATTCAACATGCATTTTGAAACCAAGCAGTTCAACAAAATACACGGGCGCAAGGAAGAAAGAATGAGGATGAGCAGTACAGTAGATGCGGTGGAGCATATTATCAAGAAAGCCGATGCGCTGGTGCGCCGCTTTAAAACACGCAGCCCAGTGGAGATTGCCCGTGACCTGAACATCATCGTCAAGTACGGGGAATTTACCGAACTAAAAGGGCTTTACAGCTATATGTACCGCAACAGGTTTATTGTCCTTAACTCCCGGCTGGAGGAGATTGAGCAAACGATTACCTGCGCCCATGAACTGGGCCACGACCAGCTGCACCGCCACCTGGCCAGGCTGGGTCTGATGAAGGATTTTCAGATTTATAACGCAACCGGAACACACGAGTATGAGGCAAATTTATTTGCCGCCCAGTTGCTCATCGCCGGCGACGACTTTTTAGACTGTGCCGGGAGGGGCTATACATACGCGCAGATTGCCTCGCAGCTGAACGTCCACGAGGAATTGGCGGTGCTCAAGGCGGTTATTCTGCAGCGGCAGGGGCATAAGTTTAATATTCCCTATGTGCCGAAGTCAACGTATTTGGGGGGAAAAGGGAGCCTCCCGCACCCAGGCATTATTAAATAATTCGTCACTCTTAGCCGCAGGCAATTTTTCAAATAGTTACCTTAAGCATTTGAGTCGGATCGGTTCCCCTCCATCTTTTGAAGGACCGAGTAAACCTAGAAAACCGGTGAGTAGCGTGTAAACATGTTTAAGCTTACTGAAGATAAAGAGTTCTTTTCGTTGCTTTTTGATGTCATTCCTGCGGTGGCACTGATAGTTAATGCCTCAGCCAGGGTGTATGCCATTAACTCAGCTGCAATAAAAACCTTTAAGGTAAACCGCAGTGAAACTTACTTAAAGAAAAGCGGGAATGTCTTCCATTGCATCAACACTATTGAGGATTCAGAAGCATGTGGCACTAAAGAAGCTTGTAAAAAATGTATCATAAGAAATACCGCCATGCAAGCTATTGAAGGCAAGCATATCAAGCGGGCGAAAGGCAAGCTGGTAGTGGAACTGGACCATGAATTAAGGGAATTGTCTGTCCTGGTCAGTGCTTCTACCCTGGAGTACAAAGGGGAAAATTTAGCAATAGTCATTGTCGAAGACATTTCTGATATTGTTGAACTGCAAGGTTTACTGCCAATTTGCAGCAGCTGTAAAAAAATCTATACCGAAGAAGGATACTGGAAAAGGATAGAAGAATATATCGAAGCTCATTCAGAAGTAGCGTTTACCCATGATATTTGCCCACAATGCATAGAGAAATTATATAAAAAATGTTCAACCAGTGTTCAAGCTTAATCTACCGATAATGTGTGCATTCATTTGATTATAGCTATCCCACGCATTTGAATTGGAGGTAAAATAATTCTTATAAATCTGTTGAAACATCCACTTCATATCTTTTAATAATCTATCGCTGGAGATACCGGCTGCCTTAGCAAACTGTTCTTCCTTAATGGACGTAATATTGTGGGCCGCCCGGTTCCTGATTTTTTCCTCCACGCTGCGCATGGCAAGCGCTTTTTCCAGCACATCCCTATTGGGATACCGCCCACCTGCTCCACAATCGAACTCGATCATCGGCAAAAGTGTAGCACAAGATAGATCACTATCCTTAAAAAAGGGGCTAAACCTTGTATCATAATGAGCAAGCAATAGAGGATCCTTTTTTTCTAACTTGTACCGTTTCATCCGCCAACGGCCGGGCTCGTCAGCAATTTGCACACAGTAATCACCTTTAACCTGCCTGTGGCACTTTAGCTCTAAAAAGTTCTGGAACAGCCTGGTTAGCGCGGGTGAAATACCGCGCACAAAATCCATCAGCAGCCCTGATTTCTGCTGCAGATTTAACAATAACAAATACTCAAACAGCTCTCTGGCATCACTGGATTTGACTGGATACAGATCGTAATTGGCCAGCCTGCTGGCTTTTTCCGCCTCACCCAATTCCATATTTTTACGGTAGCGGGCCGCTTTTAAAAGCCACATAACATCCTCAGGAACAAAATCTTTGACCGCAGTTAAAATATCCAAAGCTGCAGTATAGTTGCAGGCTTCGATATTGCTGATGGCGGCTTCCCTTAAAAATAGATAACGCAGGTTCTCTGCTTCTACCTGGCGGGCTCTGTTTTTTGGTTCTAAATCAGGATGATTATCCAGGTTGTTTGTCCAACTTTTCTCCAAATCATAATCCGGACTGCCGTAATTCTCGCGTTCGTTGGGGGTGGTAACTTGAATAGGAACCACCGGGAATGGTGTGGTTAAGGCCAGTAAATGACAGGTTGATTTCATTTGCGGAGTACCGGAAGAAAGATTTAATAATATCTGGCAACCTGGGTTAGATTTATAGATATTAATCAGTTCTCTTTCAAAAATTGGATAGAAGATATCAAATTGCTGTGGATTATCAATTCCTTCATAGCGCAACTCAACTATCTCACAGGTAAAGCCCTCTTGTTCACAAAGGTTGGCTGCCTGTAAGCGATACCTGTCATCCTGGTCAGCCAGCTCGCAAACCCTTTTAGTCATGAATAAATATGCCTTTTGTGGTTTGTAGTGCCTCAATATATGCAAAAATGGTCCGTCATGATCGTTTTTTATGGGGTCGGTCATCCCCAGGGTGCTGAACAAAACCTTTGGCATAAGATCACCTCATTTAATACTGTATGGATAATTATAAAATAACAACCTCTTCCTCTTCCACCAAATCTACAGTTCCCCAGGCTCTAACATCAGCGTTACTGGTCAATTTATAAACCCTTATCTGGTCTTCCTTGCCTATCAGCCTTGGTATCCCCCTGATCAGCTTCTCATATTTGGCATTAGGCAAGATACATTCAAATGCGGATTTCTGCACCCGCACCCCAAAGCCTTTCAAATATTTTGCAAAAGCCGCCCGGCGGCTATTATCTACAATATCATAAATTACCACAACCAAGTATTTTCGCCTCTCTTCTGCAATAAATTCATCGTAAAGAAAGATTCGTTTATTGTATTGCAATTGCGTCATCTAATCACCACCGGCTGATATATGTCCGGCTCCCCTTCTTCAACGGCTTTGGCCAAACGCTGACACTGCATTTCTATGGCCCTCCGAAAACTTACGGAATAGTCAACATAAGGTAGATAATGCGACCGGCCGCGCACTTTTTTCTCATATTCAGCGATATAAGCCTTTGCAGCATCAGCATTTAAGTACACGCCACCCTCTTGATTAGGCTCATTAAAATGATCGAGTTTAATAATACCTTTACTTGTAACATAGAGGGCCAATGAGTCGGCTAAGACAGCACGCCATTCTTCCATTAAATCTGAACATAATGCCGGGTGACCTTTGCGAATACTGTGTAAAAAGCTGGCATAAGGATTCAAGCCCCGGTTTACTACAGCAGTATACACATCATACATCAGCAGTGTATATGCAAAACTCAAAAGGGAGTTGAAGGGATCGCGAGGAGGTTGACGGTTGCGTCCCGAGAAAGCAAATTCAGGTTCAACCAAGGCAGCCAGACCCTGATAATAGTTTCTAGCCGCTATACCCTCATGTCCCATTAACTCTTCCTTGCTCTTAACCCGGTCTATTACCGGCAAAAGCCTGGCCATGGCATCAATTTGATTGCTGACTGATGTTTCTTTTCGATGCCTTTGATAACGGCGTAGAATAGTGATTTGGTTTTTTATTTTAGCAGAAACGATTTTCTTAGCTAATGCAAGACAAAAATCATCGTTTTCACCACAGGCAAACTGCCGTCTTTGCCGGTAAATATTAACATTTTGCGTAGATTCCAAACGGCCAAAGAATTTCCCTTTACTCGAAAGCCAGGTTAAATTGATACCTCTTTCCATGAAATGTTTAACGCAATTCGAGCTAAGGGAAGCTTCCCCGAATATGATTACATTCTCTACCCCCTCGATTGGCAAAGTGCGTTTTAAATTGTCTTTTGCGTTTTCAATAACTATACAGTTATCCTTCACCCCGATTTTAGCAGCACGCTCATAAATATAAAGAAAGCTCACAGCAACACCTCCATAAAAACAAATGGGTAATCCGTCCCCTTAAAGGGGTCTTTTGTTTCTAATATGATAGTTTATATGAGATGAGTTTTGTTATTTAGTTTCCGTCCCCTTAAAGGGGTCTTTTGTTTCTAATTGCTGAGGGCGCAACCAAAGAGCAGATTACGGTGGACCCCTTTGTCAAGACAATAATTTTTCAAATTTAAGAACCAAAGGAGCCCCCTTTCTTGCGTCATCTTTTTAATTAATTATCATGAAGAAATATTTTTTCTTTGGTCGTCGGGGCTGTGGTCAGTGTGGAAAACGCAATTGCGTTGTCC
>JAQVGZ010000002.1 GCA_028696455.1 Desulfotomaculaceae bacterium
CCTCCCATTCCTTATATTATAACGTAGTACTCAAAAGTACTCAATATAAAAGTGGAGGATTTGACAAAAAAATAAGCCCTTTCAGGCTTCCCGAGGTTTTTCTTCTATTCAACTGTCAAAGACCCGAGAAGGGGAATCAGGCTCCTTGCCGTAGTGACATTGTTATGAGTAGAGTTCCATTTTATATACATACCTATTACGAAATGTCAGGGATATGATATTTTAATAGCCGGGAATATTGAGAAAAGTTGTCGTTATTAGTGAAATTTATGAAAATACAGTTTATGAATTAATACTATACATTGTAATATTTATATGATAATGTATGTTAAATGGATATCTTGTCGAGGTTTTTGTAAGTTTTTAGCTGATTTAATTATTTAGAGTGTATATCTTCACAAGGGGCAATGAGGCCTACATGTACAGGTAAGCTTTTACTTGAGATGAGGCCTTTTTGTAATTTATTCCCTGTGATAATCTTAGGGGGAAGGTGTGAATTAGTGTGGCTAGGTTTACCAACGACGATTTGCGAAAACTTGCCAAGGATTTGGGAGTTAAATTTGTTCGACTCCAATTTACGGACATCTTCGGCATTTTGAAAAACGTGGCAATCACTGTAGAACAACTGGACAAAGCATTGGACGGGGAGTTGATGTTTGACGGGTCTTCTATAGAAGGTTTTGTACGTATAGAGGAATCAGATATGTATCTGCGCCCCGATCCTTCAACATTTGTTACCTTTCCCTGGAAGCCCCAGGAAGGTGCGGTAGCCCGTTTTATATGTGATATATATGACCATGACCGCAAACCTTTCGAGGGTGATCCACGCTATGTTTTGCGGAGAGCGATTCAAGAAGCTGCAGAAATGGGCTATACCATGAACGTAGGTCCGGAGGCTGAATTCTTTCTTTTCCATGTCGATAACGAAGGCAAGCCTACCACTATAACGCAAGATAATGCTGGTTACTTTGACCTTACCCCCGTTGATCGAGGAGAAAACGCTCGGCGGGATATGGTATTAACTTTGGAACAAATGGGCTTTGAAATAGAGGCCTCTCACCATGAGGTAGCGCCTGGCCAGCATGAAATTGATTTTAAATTTTCAGAAGCACTGGATATCGCAGATAAGGTAGTTACCTTCAAGTTTGTAGTGCGGACCATCGCTCAGCAGCATGGTCTGCACGCAACTTTTATGCCTAAACCGATTTTTGGAATTAGTGGTTCAGGTATGCACATGAACATGTCTTTAATGAAAGACGGTAGTAATGCATTTTACGATAAAGGTGCCAACGACGGCCTTAGTAAGGATTGTCTTTATTTCGTGGGGGGATTAATGAAGCATGCAAAAGCAATATCGGCAATTGTCAATCCTACAGTAAACTCATACAAGCGTTTAGTTTCCGGCTACGAGGCGCCAGTATACATCGCCTGGTCAGCCCGCAACCGTAGCCCGCTAATCAGAATACCAGCCAAACGTGGGATGTCAACACGCATTGAATTACGCAACCCAGACCCCGCCTGTAACCCCTATCTGGCAATGGCAGTTTGTCTTAAGGCCGGCCTGGAAGGTATTAAAAACAAAATATCTCCGCCGAATCCCTGCAACCGTAACATTTATGAGATGACCCCCGCTGAAAGAATAAAGCTGGGTATTGATAGTCTTCCCGGTAGTCTGCAAGAAGCTATTCAAGAATTAGAAAAAGATGAAGTGATTCAAAATGCACTGGGGGAACATATTCTAAACAGGTTCGTTGAGGCAAAGCGGATAGAATGGGACCGCTACAGGGTTCAGGTGCATCCCTGGGAGATTGAAGAATACCTGACCAAGTTTTAATAATAGACGAGGATTAGCTGAATGAACTTTTAGTACCAGATCCTTGAATAAGATTATAAGCAATTGCCCTTCAGAAAAAATCGTACAAAGATAGGATTCATGGACAATTCCTGAGCATCTACTTTTGCTGAACCATATATAGCAGCACCAAGTTTCCACCAAATTATGTTATAATTAATTAATTTCTCATAATTATTTATATGCAGGCTGGAGGTATTAATATGAAACACACACTAGCTGTTCTAGTGAGTAATAAGCCTGGTGTCTTGGCGCGGATATCCGGCTTGCTTAGCAGAAGAGTATTTAATATTGAAAGTATTGCTGCCGGTTATACAGAAGAACCGGGTATTACTCGCATCACCATAGTCGTCCAAGGGGACGATTATATTCTGGATCAGGTTATAAAGCAGTTAACAAAGCTGGTTGATATTATTAGAATTGCTAAGCTTGACCAAGAGGATTCCGTTGAACGAGAACTCGCCTTAATTAAGGTTAATGTTGAGGTTGACCGCAGATCAGATATAGTTAATATTGTAACAGTATTCCGGGCTAACATTATTGATGTCAGTAAAGAAACTATGATAATAGAAATACTTGGTGATGAGAAAAAAATAAATGCATTTTGCGCTGTGCTAAATGATTATGGTATAGTTGAAATGGTACGTACAGGAAAAGTATCATTGCAACGTGGAACTGTTGCAGTAAAATATTAGTTGCAGCCTCTGGGCTTTGATATATAATAAGTAAGTCAAGATAATGCTTCATGGAAGGGGGATGGTTGTGTCCCAGGTTAAGAGGATTATGATCTCTCTACCTGATTCGCTTTTGGCCGAAGTGGATAGGATTGCAGCAGCTGAAAAGCTCAGCCGAAGTGAGTTTATCCGTGAAGGTATGAAAATGTATGTTGAAGATCGCAAGAGGCGAATTCTGATAGAGCAGATGAAAAATGGCTATCTTGAGATGGCAAAAATAAACCTTGCCCTGGCCATTGAACACTATCGTTTAGAATCAGAGGTTACCCAGAAATTTGACCTGCCCGTTACGGAGGTAAAATAGACCATGTTAATCCGCCGGGGTGATATATTTTATGCCGACCTGAGTCCGGTAATCGGTTCTGAGCAGGGAGGAACTAGGCCGGTGCTGATTATTCAAAATGATATTGGAAACCAGTACAGCCCGACTACAATTGTTGCAGCAATTACTTCTCAAATCGCCAAAGCTAAGCTCCCAACACACGTTGAGATGCCCGCTAACCCGGGTGGGATGGGGAAAAATTCAGTAATACTCCTAGAGCAAATTAGAACTATTGATAAGAGTAGATTACTGGAGAAAATAACATCCCTTGATAACGAGATGATGACAAAGGTAAAGCAGGCCGTGGAAATTAGCCTCGGCTTGTTAGATTTATGAGCAAAGAACATCCTGTGCGGATGTTCTTTTAAGAGGGGACCTGATTGGGGGGGAATTAATGCTAGCTATCACTGGTGGTAGAATAATAACTATGGCCGGGCGTATTATTGAAAACGGTACAGTTGTAGTACAGCATGGTAAGATTTGCGAAATAGGAGCTAATGTACAAATACCTAAAGATGCAGATATTATTGATGTAACGGGGAAGGTTATAATGCCGGGAATGATAGATGCACACAGTCACCTCGGTATTGTTGAGGAAGTTTACCGTGAGGAGGGAAATGATGGCAATGAATACACGGATCCAGTAACTCCGCATCTTCGTGCAATAGATGGAATCAATCCTGCGGATCTGGGATTCCGTGACGCTCTTGCCGGAGGAGTCACTACTGTAGTTACAGGGCCAGGCAGCGATAATGTCATTGGCGGTGAGATGGTGGCAATGAAAACAGCCGGAACGGTTATAGATGACATGATCGTACGCTTTCCAGTTGGTCTGAAAGCTGCTCTTGGCGAAAACCCAAAACGCTGCTACGGGCGGGATAGAAAGATGCCCGCTACCCGGATGGCCTCAGCAGCGATATTGAGAGAGGCACTGGTACGAGGACAGGAATATATTAAAAAGAATACTCCGAATAGCGGTGTTGGGGAAGTTCATATACCAGAAAGAGACTTGAAGATGGAGGCGCTAGCTAGGGTGCTGAAACGTCAGGTTCCACTGCGGATACATGCCCACCGGGCAGACGATATCATGACAGCAGTCCGTATCGCCAGGGAGTTTCAGGTAAATCTGGTTATTGAACATGGCACCGAGGGTCATATTGTGGCTAATCAACTGGCGAATCTAGGCATTTCCGTTGTCATTGGTCCAGTAATTACAAATCGGGCTAAGGTGGAAATGCAGAGGGTTACCTTGGAAACTGCCAGAGTGTTATCTGCAGCAGGCGTGAGGATTGCTATAATGACTGATCACCCTGTTGTACCTATTCAGTACTTGGCCTTATCAGCGGCGTTAACTGTTAAAGGTGGACTATCTGAGGATGCTGCACTCAGGGCAGTTACTATAGACGCAGCTAGAATTTTAGGTTTAGAAAACAACTTGGGTAGCCTGGAACAAGGAAAAGACGCGGATTTTATTGTTTTGGACAGGCACCCGTTAGATATTTTATGTCGGATTGAACAGGTTTTCATCAATGGTGTAAAAGTTTATTCGATTATCTAGTCGAAGTAATTTCTAAACTGTAATAATAGGTCAATATTTTGAAAAAATTGAAACAAATGTTTTTTAACAATATTGCATTCTGCAGTCGAAATAGGTATAATAAGGATAAGCTTATTTTCTATTAATGTTATTTTGTGGAAGGTGAAGAAATGAGGAGAGGGCCATTAGACATATTAATCGTTGATGACCAGGCTGGAGTACGCCACTTGCTTGAAATCATTGTAAGAGAGTTAGGCCATAAAGCACATACCGCTCGCAATGGTCTGGAGGCAGTTAGTTTAACCTGTTCCATTCATCCCGACCTGGTCTTTATGGATATACGAATGCCTTTAATGGGTGGGCTAGAGGCTCTAGATAGAATAAAGACCTTTGCCCCTGGGACAAATGTGGTAATAATGACTGCCTTAGGTTCTGAAGAGACGATCGCCCAAGCAATGCAAGAAGGAGCATTAGGATGTATTGTAAAGCCGTTTGATATAGATGAAATAAAAGAATTTATGACAAAGTTTTATTTAGAGGAAAAACCTGATTTGGGAGCAACTGTAGCAAGTTGCTGAGTGTTATTGATAAAAACCTTCCTAACTCTAAAGGAAGGTTTTTATTTATGGGGCACGCTTTTTGTTATAATAATATAAGTGGTTTTTATAAAATTAGGTGTATCCTTTTGTTTTTATAGCCCATGGAGAGGTTATAATATAAAAAGATCATTAACTTATCTTTATACCTATTGATTAGTTAACACTGTTTTTATAATAACGTGGTGATCTGTTTAACGTTGTAATGAGAAAACTGTCTGGGGTGATTATATTGACATTGATTAAAACCTCGTCACCTGAAGAGACTGCTAGGATAGGAAAAATATTGGGTACGTTGCTGCGAGTGGGAGATGTAGTATGTTTAAGTGGAGGCTTAGGCGCTGGTAAGACCCGGTTTACCCAGGGACTGGCATGCGGTATCGGCGTGTCGGGGCCGGTGACTAGCCCCACTTTTACCATTATTAATGAATATCAGGGGCGTCTTCCTCTTTACCACATGGATGTATATCGTTTGAATGATCCCCTAGAAATGGAAGATCTGGGTTACGAAGATTATTTTTATAGCCACGGTGTAACAGTGGTTGAATGGGCAGAACGCGTAGCTAAATTACTGCCGGTGGAAAGACTGGATGTTATCATCAACAGAAGCCCGGAGGGAGAAGAATTTAGGACTATTACTTTTACTCCTTGTGGAGAAGGCCCGGCAGTCCTGGTTAAGGAGCTGATGAAGCTTGTATGTGCTAGGAATTGAGTCAGCTACTTCAGTAGCTGCAGCGGCAGTGGTCAGTATAGATGGAATTCTGGCTGAGCGCATGGTTATGAATAAGAGGACTCATTCAGTAAATTTACTACCATTAATCAAGGCGGTCCTGGAGGATGCAGAAATAAACCACAGTCATCTTAGCGGGATTGCAGTTTCTGGCGGGCCGGGATCATTTACAGGCCTGAGGATCGGTATGAGCACCGCCAAGGCCCTAGCGCAGATTTGGGATTTGCCAGTAGCTGGTATTTCTACTCTAGAAACGTTGGCATATCCACTGGCCGGGCATGGCAGGCTTGTTTGTCCGATTTTAAATGCAAGGAAAAAAGAGGTCTATACTGCTGTTTTTTACCGTACCGGACGGGTCTTAAATCAACTAGTAAGCCCTATGGCAACCTCGATAGAGGTATTGATCAATATTTTAAAAGATTATAGCCAGCCGGTGACTTTTTTGGGGGACGGTGTTCCTGAATACATACTTCGCTTGAAGGAAAGCCTTGCCAATCTGGCATGGTTTGCTCCGAATTCAGCTGGATATCCCAGAGGTGCAGTGGTAGCTGAGCTGGGTTTAAAAACTTTCCGGGATGGTCGGGGTATTAGCCCTCTACAACTAAAGCCGGAGTATGTCCGGCCTTCCGAGGCCGAGGTGGTTTGGTTGAAAAAAAATAGCACCAGGAGATAATATGTTAAAAGTTAAATTTTGCGAAATGAGTCCTAACCACCTTGACCAGGTTATTGAGATAGAGAGAGTTTCTTATACTACCCCTTGGTCCCGACAGGTATTCTTTTCTGAAATTCAGAATAAATTTGCACATTATATTGTGGCTTTGAGCGATGAGCAGGTAGTCGGTTACATTGGAATGTGGATTATCTTTGATGATGCACAAATTACTAACATAGCTGTGCATCCATGTTGCCGATCAAATAATGTAGGCAGGCAGCTGATGCAGGAAATGATCAAACGTGGTGTAAAAATGGGCATTACCAGGTTGACACTTGAAGTACGTCCCTCAAATCTGGTTGCCAGGCATCTTTACACTACCCTGGGGTTTGTAGAAAAGGGTGTGCGTAAAAAATACTATACAGATAATAATGAAGATGCCATAATTATGTGGAAATATGTCCATGCTGATGGTAACACGGTAACAGAGTCAGAACATATTTGAAGGAGGATCTAAAACCCTAATGAAAAAGTATCCAATTACTATATTTTTCCCTTGTTATAATGAAGAGGCTAATGTAGAAAGGGTTACAAGGGAGGCCATGTCTGTTCTTCCTAGTGTATCGGATGACTTCGAGATAATTATCGTAAACGATGGCAGTCATGACCGTACAGGTGAGATTGCTAACCGCCTGGCCGGGGAGCACACTGCATTAAGAGTGATTCATCATGAAAAAAATAAGGGCTACGGTGCTGCACTACAGTCCGGCTTTAATAACGCAACTAAAGAGTTAGTTTTTTATACCGATGGGGACGGTCAGTTCAGAATTGAAGAAATTAAAAAATTGTTGCCGTTAATTGAAAAGTATGATATTGTCTCAGGTTATCGGATTAAACGTCAGGATCCTTTTATACGCAAAGTGAACGCCTTTTTATGGGGATGGCTGGTTAACATACTATTTAAGATCAAGGTCTCAGACGTTGATGCAGCTTTTAAACTTTACCGCAGGAAGATATTCGATGAGATCATTCTTGAGTCACAGGGGGCTCTTATAGACACAGAAATATTAGCAAAAGCAAAAGCGAAGGGATATACTATTACTGAGGTAGGCGTAAACCATTACTCGCGAGTTGCCGGTGAGCAAACGGGAGCTAAGTTATCGGTTATTTTGAAAGCTTTCAGGGAGCTTTTTAAACTTAAAAAGAGTTTCACCAAAGCATAACTAATAAAAAATAAAACCCACTTAATGTATAGTAGGTTTTATTTTTACATTACTGTTAAACTACTTGTACATTTGTAGCCTGGTTACCACGTGGTCCGGAGGTAACATCAAATTGTACACGTTGACCTTCATTTAAAGATTTAAAGCCGGATTTTTGTATGGCCGAAAAATGGACAAATAAGTCATAACCATCTTCTTGTTCAATAAACCCGTAACCTTTACTGTCATTAAACCACTTAACAGTCCCAAACATTTAATCATCCTCCTGGAAAATATATCTATTATTAGTATTTCCTTATTAAGATTGAATTATAGATCATTTAATGAAAATAAAAATAGAAAAATTTAGGGAGTGTGCTTCAACACACTCCCTAAATCACTATTGAGCGTAACGGCGGTTGTTACGGAAACAATCGCTACAATATACCGGCCTTGAGCCATCTGGCTGAAAAGGCACTCTAGCAATCTGTCCACAACCATCGCAGGTAACTTCGTATATTTGACGATTTTGCCGGTTTCCTGACACGCGATTCTGATCATAATTACGATTGTTTTTGCGCAAGGCACGGCATGTAGGACACCTGGAAGGTTCATTGGTGAACCCTTTTTCAGCAAAAAACTCTTGCTCACCAGCGGTAAATTCAAACTCATTACCGCACTCTTTACATTGTAATATCTTACTTGTGAACAACAAAAACATCTCCTTACTATAGCTATCATACTCTGCATGGACGAAGTAGCAACCCCAGTACGGAGATGTTTATCGATCTGTAGCAGGCAGTTTTATTATATCATTATTAATTCTTTTTATCAAATATATTTTCCTTTTTATCACTTGTTCTGGCAAAAAGCTTTCTCCACCATGGTTCTTTTGGTTTATTCTGCTGCATAATCATTCGGGCTTGAATCCTACGCATTATTCTCATAATTTCTTGATCCCTTAGCTCAATATTTTTTTCTAAAATTGAAACTCGCCTGTCTACAGCCTCTTCAACCATTTTTTGTGTAATGTTAAAAAGAAACTTAGCGGTATAGATATCTATGGTTGGTACAATGGCCTGTGTGGAAAGGTTCTCCTGAGCCTGGGTATCATCAGGTGTTGTTTCTTGTTTAACAATCTTTAATACTAAATCTCCCATGTAAGTTACTCCTCCCTGTGTGGACCATTCTTTATGCTGATATTTAGTTCGCTATCTTTATGGAAATTCCTTCTAAAAATACTATTTGATGAAAAAATTTTATTGTATGTATAATCAAATGACCATAATATTAATAAACTACTCTTAAAAGAGGAGTGAAATATACGATTTTATCATTAACGGAGTATTTTCACGGAGTACAGAACCATCTGGAAGAAGCTGAAAGAGTAAAAAGACCTTGGAAGATACTGGTCCGATGAACAAGGAGGATTTAACGCTTATTGCTAAAAAGCCGTATTAGACCATGTTGTCATGCAACTTTACGCTCTCGGTTTAGTGGATGTTAATACAGAGGGAAAAAGCAAGATATGTAGTCTTACAAAGCTAGGATATGATTTTCTTAGTAAAAAGAATGCCTGATACAAGCATTCTTTTTTTCTTAGCTTCAAAGTAATTTTTTTTTTTTGAGCTATTTATATTAAAATATTGATAACAATAAAAATAAAGGTGAGTGTATAAATATGGCTGAGCAAATCATGCATAATATTTATAGGATAGAAATACCGCTTCCCAATAATCCCCTCCAGACTATTAATTCATATATAATCAAAGATAAAGAGAGAACACTGGTCATAGATACAGGCATGAACATGGAAGAATGTAAGACAGCAATGCTGGCTGGTCTGGAGGATATCGGTGTAAATTTAGAAGAAGTAGATTTTTTTATTACACATATGCATGCTGATCACTGTGGTCTTGTAGCAAGTTTAATAAAAACCCGCCTACCGATTATTTACTGTAGTTTGTCAGCCGCAACAGAAATTGCAGGTTTGAGCAAGCCAGAGTACTGGGATAAAGCAAAATCAATTGGGCATCTCATCGGATTCCCTGATGAGGAACTCCACTGTGCTATAAACAAGCATCCCGGTCATAAATATAGCCCAAGAGGGCAGATGAGTTTTAGTATTTATAAAGATCGAGACACCTTTAGTGCCGGCGGGTATGATTTTACATGTATAGAAACACCAGGCCATACTGCGGGGCATATGTGCCTTTATGAGACGGAAAAAAAGCTGTTGTTTTCAGGAGATCATATTCTCGCTGACATTACCCCGAATATATCCCTCGGCCTGAGCTATGAAAAAGATCTCTTGGCTCAATACCTTAAAAATCTTGATAGAATTTCGATGTTCGACATCGATCTTGTGCTGCCCGGACACAGGAATCTGAGCACTGACTGTAAAACTAGGATACACGAAATTAAAAATCACCACCAACTCAGAGCTGATGAGGTGCTTTCAATTTTGGGTTACGGCAGTCAAAATGCTTATCAAATAGCTTCTCGAATGACCTGGGATATGAATTATGAATCCTGGGAGCAATTCCCTGCTGCACAAAAGTGGTTCGCTAGCGGTGAGGCCATCGCTCACCTAAAATATCTAGAAGAAAAAAAGTTGGTTTTTAAAGAAGTAAGAGAGGAAGTATATTATTATTCGCTGTCTCAAAGGAATTAATTACGCCCGTTGTAGGTAAGCTATTCACTATAAATACCATTTCCTTAAAACGGATATAATTAGTTTTGTAATTTCCAAAAATGATTCGAATTGAAAATTTATATTTAGGAATAATACCTTAAGCATTGAATCGATTTTATGGGTGGCTGATACCTCCAGTGGTGATATTGTAAGGTAAAAAAGGAACAATGAAGGGGTAATGAGTATGGGACTGGAAACTTTACCGCTGGTGATAGCGGTTTTATCAGGTGTCACTATGGCAATACAGGGATCTATTAATTCGGCCCTGGGAAAAGTAATTGGTCTTTGGGAAACTACCTTTATTGTTCACCTAGTCGGTCTTATACTGGTGTCAGCCTTACTATTTGTTTGCCGACTGGGAGATGGGTGCTTGGCCAATTATTCACATGCGCCGTGGTATACTTATCTTGGTGGGATATTGGGAGTAGTGATTATATATGGTGTAGTTCTGACCATGCCGAAGGTCGGAGTGGCACCTGCTACTACAGCAATCATTCTGGGGCAGGTTTTTACGGCAGGTTTGGTTGATCACTTTGGGTTGTTCGGAATGCAAAAGATACCGTTCAGTCTGTGGAATATACTTGGAACATTATTGATGGCCGGGGGTGCCTGGCTAATCCTCAAGCAATAAAGCCAAAAGTGAGTATCAATGCCACTCCAAGCAGTATTCCCAAGTAGGCCAACAGTTTACTGTTGCGACATGATTCAGGGGCAAGCTCTCCGAGTACAATGTAAGTCATGGCGCCAGCGGCAAAAGCAAGAAGCAAACCAATGAAAGACATTGAATAATCTAACATGGCAATTCCAGCAAAAGTACCGAAAGGTGTAATCAAACTGATTAGAATGTTTAGCGCCAATATACGTCCTGAGCTTAACCCACCCTGACGTAATGGAGCTGCAGTTGCCATGCCCTCAGGAATATTATGGAGACCGATAGCCAGTACTAAGAGCGGTCCAAGTTTATCAGCTGCGGCAAAGCCGGCTGCGATGGCAAGTCCTTCAGGAAAATCATGTAGGGCGATGCCAGTAGCAATTAAATAGCCCATTTTTAGATAGTCCCTGGCATGGAAGGTAAAAGTAGAGGGGAACAATAAGTTTAGGCTTTGACCTAAGGCTGCCATCAGGATGATTCCGGCCAGAAAGCCGGCTAAAGCTGACAGCGGGCTGCTGTAGCGAAGGGCGGATGGCAGCAGATCAAAGACAACCACGGCAGACATGATTCCAGAAGCAAGACCAAGTATGAATGAATGTGTGCCTGGGCGCATTCGACCGAAAATGATCACGGCTATTGCTCCCAGGCATGTTCCAAGGCCGGCGATAAATCCTTGGAGAACGATGCCTCCCAAAATTACACCTGCCTTCAAAATAATTCTACTATTCGATTATATTATTTAAGTAAATTTGTTATGCATGTATTTACATATTCTCCGGTGTTTATAGTAAATACTTGGCTGGACTGCTATTCTGGTATGATGATCTGCTGACCGGGGAAAATAATGTCAGGATTATTTATTTTATTGACAGAGAGTAATGAATCAAGGGTTTTACCATAGTGAGCGGCAATTTTCCATAGAGTATCGCCGGCCTGAACGATATGAGTACCAGCTTGGCTTTGACTGAGATTATTCCCGGATTTTTCACTAGCAGCACCCGATCTGATCTTAACCGGTGTACCGAGTTTAACTTTTGGGAAAAGTGCCTCAATATCTTGATTATACATACGGATACACCCGTTTGAAACGTAGCCACCGATGGAATTAGGGTTGTTTGTTCCATGTATGCCGTAATTACCACTTGGTATGGAAAGACCCATCCAGCGGCTCCCCAGCGCTCCCCCGGGGTTTATTATTTTCACAACTACCGTAAAATCCCCGACTGGTGTTGGAGTTGAGGCTTTGCCAACGCCAACGGGGTAAGTTTTTATGAGCCGGTCACCTTCATAAAGGCGTAGCTGTCGCGTGGCTAAATCTATATAAATGTGACTGCCGTATGAACGTAATTGAGTGTCTAGCATGTAAACCTCCTTTATAATTTTTAATCTATTTTATGCAGGGTTTTTACGGAAAGCATAAAATATAAAAAATTTGTTTGTTTGTGTTTCTGTATAAAGGATTTTTGGAAAACAATAACTAACTAATACTGCATAGCAAAAGGAACCACGCAATTTCTGAAGTTTTTGATAATAATTGCTTAAAGTGGAGGCTATAATGTTTAAGGCTTTTGCACGAGCTAAGATCAACCTGAGCCTTGATATACTAGGCAAGCGGCCAGACGGCTTCCATCAGGTAGAAATGGTGATGCAGTCTGTTAGGTTATATGACCTGTTGGAATTTACGCCCCTTCCAGAGGATATTTCACTAATCGTCCCTGGTGGCGAGGTTTCCGCCGGCCCTGATAATTTAGCTTACCGGGCAGCTGACCTCCTACGCTCCCATGCCGGAATAAAATGTGGAGTACAGATCAAGCTAACCAAAAGCATCCCGGTGGAGGCTGGCCTTGGCGGAGGATCTGCTGATGCGGCTGTTACTCTGATCATGTTAAATGAAATATGGGGTACTCATATTCCTTTGTCGGGACTGATGTTATTGGGTGAAAAGCTTGGTTCTGATATACCTTTTTGTTTGCTAGGCGGAACGGCACTGGCTAGGGGCCGGGGGGAGTTGCTTGAGGTGCTTCATCCATGTCCCCACCTGGGACTGGTGCTGGTTAAGCCTCCCTTTGGTGTATCAACAGCTACGGTTTATCGTGCTTATAATCCTGAATTGGTCTTAAAAAAACCAGTAATCAGTGCCGTGATTGAAGCAATTAATAAAAATAATGTAACTGGCATTGCAGCGAATGTTTGTAATGTTCTGGAACCAGTTACTACAAAGATGTACCCGGTAATTGCTGATATAAAGGAACGTCTGCTGGAAGCCGGGGCTTTAGGAGCGCTAATGTCAGGTAGCGGACCAACAGTTATAGGAATAGCACCTAGTCTGGAGGAAGCCTATAAAATAGCTGGTCGTTATCATAATTGCGGTGAGAAGGTGCTAGTAACCGAAACATTAAATCCAGCTTAATACTGATTAAGACCTGATATGGCTGTTATTTGCGGTAACAGGTTGATAAGGTTAAAATAATGATAAACTTTCTAATTACAGGGGTATATATGACCGTAGTAATGGTAGCCCCAGAAAGCATATCGAAAACACCGATAAAGTCTTTAATTGCCATTAGAAAGGAAGACAACTGATGGTTGATGCTGTTGTCCTGGCCGGAAGTTTAAATAATGGCCCTTTGAGGGAGTGTAGCCCTGCCCGTTATGAGGCGTTGATCCAAATTGGTTCCAAAGCCATGGTGGAATATGTGGTTGAGGCATTATTAAAAACTCAGCAGGTCAGGCGGGTTCTGGTTGTTGGCCCTGTTGAGGAACTTTCCCCTATCTTAACTAATGCAAGGATTCAGTTAATTAGCGCGGCCGGAGGCATTATAGAAAATATCGAAGTTGGCCTGAGTCAGCTGTCGGGGGAGAAGAGAGTGCTTTTAGTCACATCGGACATACCTATGTTAACTACCCGATCAGTGGATAATTTTATCGAACTTTGCGGGGATATGTCCGGCGACCTTTATTATCCCATTATTCCAAAACATATTGTTGAGGGTCGCTTTACTTCCACCAGGCGAACCTACGTTACCTTGAGAGATGGAATATACACTGGAGGTAACCTGTTCCTGTTTAACCCATCAGTTCTTAAACAGTGTATTCAAAAGGGGAAACTGATCATTGAACAACGAAAAAGTCCTCTAGGACTCTGCCGTTTGATTGGGCTGTCTTTTTTAGCTAAATATTTATTGCATTTACTTACTATAAAAGATGTACAAAAAAAAGCTTCGGAATTGCTGGGTATTAGAGGGGAGGTGATTATTTCGTATTGTCCGGAAGTAGGTGTAGATGTTGATAAACCTAGCGACCTGGAAATCGCCAGCCAATACATAGTCACAACCTGAGAAGGAGTTGTTCTTCCATGACGGTAGATCAACTTACCCATAATAAAGTATGTAAAGCAAGGGAGCTCCTTTACGGGGTTGCCAGGCATACACCGCTGGATTACTCTACAACTTTCAGTGAAATGACCGGTCATGAAGTCTACCTAAAGCTAGAAAATATGCAGAAAACTGGCTCCTTTAAAATCCGCGGGGCCTATAACAAGGTTATGAACTTGAGTGATAGGCAGCGATCCCGTGGTGTGATCGCTGCATCTGCAGGGAATCATGCTCAGGGCGTAGCTTATGCAGCGTCCTTGGCGGGTGCCCGCTGTACTGTTGTCATGCCTAGCGCAGCTCCTCTTTCCAAGTTTATGGCTACGCAAAGTTACGGGGCGGAGGTGATCTTGGCCGGAAGCGGGTATGACGAGGCCTACCAATTGGCCTGCGCATTGCAAAGAGAGAATGGGGCGACCTTTATTCATAGTTTTGATGATCTCGATGTTATCGCAGGGCAGGGTACTATTGCTTTAGAACTGCTAGATGATTTACCGGACGTTGACGCTGTACTGGTTCCCGTTGGTGGTGGTGGGTTGCTTGCTGGCATTTCCTTTGTGTTGAAGAAAATCAAACCTGCGGTACGGGTAATCGGAGTACAGGCTGAAGGTGCTCCGGCCATGTTTTTATCTTACCAGAAAGGTTGTCTGCATGAAATTAAAGGTACTGGTACTTTTGCAGATGGGATAGCTGTGTCTAAACCAGGTGAGATTACTTTTACCTTGCTTAGTAATTATGTTGATGACATTGTGACTGTAGACGATGAAGAAACTGCCGGCGCCATCCTAATGTTGCTGGAAAGGGCAAAGATTGTCGTAGAGGGTGCTGGAGCAGTTGGTCTAGCCGCTTTGATATACAATAAAATTTCACTTAAAAATTCGAAAGTAGCAGTTGTTTTAAGTGGTGGCAATATTGATGCTAATACTCTTTCAATCATTATTGAGCGCGGTTTAGTCAAAAGCGGCCGCTATATTCGGTTGCGTATCATTGTAATTGACCGTCCGGGCAGTTTATCAAAGCTAATTTCTGCGGTAGCTCAGGCCGGGGCAAATGTTATTTCAGTTTCCCACGACAGGATTAAACAAAGCGTTCCATTAAAACAGGTTGAGGTGCTACTTTCTTTGGAAACAAGAAACAAAGAGCATGTTGAACAAATAATTACCAACTTATGCAGAACTGGATATTTCCCGGAAATAACTTCATAAATAAGTAATATTTTCATTTGTACAGGAAAGGGCGGGAGGAATTTATCTTGTTACTGTAGAAGTATTATTTGGAAGCGGTAACAGGTTTAGAGAGGTGGTGATACCATGGAGGTTACAGATGTAAGAGTGCGTAAAGTTTTGATGGAAGGAAGAATGAAAGCGATAGTGTCGGTTACTTTGGATGATTCATTTGTCATACATGATGTCAAAGTTGTGGAGGGTCACAATGGGTTGTTTGTGGCCATGCCAAGCCGGAAAACTCCGGACGGTGAGTTTCGTGATATTGCACACCCAATCAATTCTTCAGTTCGTGAACAAATCCAGTCCGCAGTACTCTGTGCCTACAGCGAAGTAGTTTAGTAAGAAGTTGTTCAGAATATCTTGAATTTTTTAACTTTATTAGACTAGAGGGTGAAAACTCTCTTTTTTTCTTTCGATTAAAGGAAATAATACTTTTTTGTAGAATGGTTTTTTATATATGTCCAGTGTTAGTCTCGAATAAGTTCTTGGTGGATGCTGAACATAATATTTTAGTAAAGGATGTCGGCGGATGGATCTGGCGGCGGTTATATTAGCGGCTGGTAAAGGCACTCGGATGAATTCAAAAATGCCAAAAGTGTTACATCCAGTGTGCGGCAGCCCAATGTTGTCGTACGTCATTGATGCGGTAACAGGGGCTGGAGTGAGTAAAATAGTTGTTGTTGCCGGTTATGGTGCTGAATTGGTTTCCAGAGTGGTTGAGGGCAAGGCAGAATTGGTTATCCAGGAGGAACAGTTGGGAACAGCGCATGCTCTTCTACAGGCTGGACCTTGTCTGAAGGATTTTAATGGCTCTTTACTGGTCCTGTGTGGCGACACACCTTTAATTGAGGCCGAAACTTTGGTTAGATTGGTTGAGAAACACAGAAGTGCGGAAGTGGCTGCTACCGTGCTGACTGCCGAAATTGAGGACCCAACTGGCTATGGACGGATAATTCGGGACGAGCAAGGTAAGATATTTAAAATTGTTGAACAAAAAGATGCCTCTCTGGCTGAAGAATTAGTTCAGGAAGTAAATACTGGCATATACTGTTTCAATGTTAATGGACTTTTTGATGTTCTAAAACAAATTACCGACGCCAACGCACAAGGGGAGTACTATTTAACAGATGCCATTAGTATATACGCCCGGTGCGGGCAGCGAGTGGGATCTGTAGCTATTAAAGATCCTAGGGAATTTACAGGAATTAATGACCGGGTTCAGATGGCTGATGCGGAACAATATTTACGTGGGCGGGTGCTAGAAGGTTTAATGAGAGCTGGAGTGACTATAGTAGACCCAAGATCAACTTTTGTCGATCGGGAAGCTTTGGTGGGGCGGGATACAGTACTCAGGCCTTTTACTATCGTTGAAGGGAATACTGTTATTGGCGAAGACTGTATTATTGGACCGGGTTCACGCCTAGCTGACGCTATCGTAGGGAACGGTGTCGTTATTCAGAGTTCATTAGTTATTGATAGCTTTATCGGAGATAATAGTGTAGTTGGTCCCTTTGCCTATCTGCGCCCGGGAACAAAGTTGGGACAGGGCGTCAAGGTAGGTGATTTTGTTGAAATAAAAAAATCTTATATTGGGGACGGGAGTAAGGTTCCTCATTTAAGTTATGTCGGGGACGCAACTGTCGGTAAAAAAGTCAATATAGGAGCAGGGACCATAACCTGCAATTACGATGGGGAGAATAAATGGCCAACTATAATCGGTGACGGGGCTTTTATAGGGAGCAATACAAACCTGGTAGCCCCTGTTGAAGTAGGGAATGAGGCGGTAACAGGAGCGGGCTCAACGATCACTAAGAATATTCCTTCAGGTGCACTGGGTATAGAAAGGTCGAAGCAAGTAATGGTGAAGCACTGGTCAATCAGGAAGAGGAAAAGTAAGGATTAAAAATAAGTTTTCTGGGTAAAAGATTTGGAGGTAGGCAGGAATGTCATCGCGTTATAAAAACCTGAAAATTTTTACTGGTAACGCTAACACTGAACTGGCTGGAGAGATCGCAGCTTACCTGGGTGTACCTGTTGGGGCTTCAAATGTCACACACTTCAGTGACGGGGAGGTGCAGGTAAGGATTGATGAGAGTGTCAGAGGGGCGGATGTTTTTGTTATTCAACCTACCAGCGCTCCAGTTAATGAAAACCTAATGGAGCTCCTAATCATGATAGATGCCTTGCGGCGAGCCTCAGCCCGGCGGATTACAGCTGTGCTACCCTATTACGGATATGCGCGGCAGGACCGGAAAACAAGGGCCCGTGACCCAATTACAGCTAAGCTGGTTGCGAATATACTTTCTGCCAGCGGTGCCAGGCGGGTAGTCACTATGGATTTACATGCCGGGCAAATCCAGGGCTTTTTTGATATACCGGTTGATCACTTGCCGGGAGTACCGATTCTGGCCGAATATTTTTTGCAGCGCAGGTTGGAGAATGTTGTTGTAGTTTCCCCAGACCTGGGTGGTGTTACCCGTGCCAGAGATTTAGCAGAACGTATTGGCGCCCCAATTGCAATCATTGACAAACGCCGGCCCGAACCCAATGTAGTGGAGGTAACTAACATTATCGGAGCTATTCGAGATAAAACAGTAATTATGGTCGATGATATTATAGACACCGCTGGGACGATTACCAAAGGTGCGGTGGCTTTAAAACAATGGGGTGTTAATGATATCTATGCCTGCTGCACACACGGCGTTCTATCCGGACCTGCACTTAAGCGTTTGTCTGAGGCGCCAATCAATGAAGTGGTGATAACCAATACTATTCCGGTGCCTAAGGAGAAGTTGATTGACAAAATTAAAATACTATCAGTAGCTCCTCTTTTAGGTGAAGCAATCATTAGAATTCATGAGGACCTTTCCGTAAGTAAATTATTTGATTAACAACATTGAGGCGGGCCACATGGCCCGTTTCAATATTGAAGCTCTTGCAATGTCTTTAAACTCTCAATTAACTTGGAGGATTGGAAAATTGCAGAAGTTTTCAGTTGGTGATGTGATCAGGACCAGGAAAAACCACCCATGTGGTGGTAACTTGTGGGAGGTTTTGCGTACGGGCGTAGATTTTAGGATTAAATGTAAAAAGTGCGGCAGAGTGCTACTGTTACCCAGGCCTAAATTTGAAAAGTCAGTTAAGGAAGTTTTGAAGCAAGTACAGAAACCTGATTAATTATGGTCCAATAAATAAAGTTGTCAATTACAGAGCATCATGCTATAATTTACATGTCAAAATATACGTTTTGACGATCCACCCTGCTCTACTAGCAAAAGTAGGGCCAAAGTCCATGGGGAGGAGGTGAATGGTTTGCGAAGGTATGAGGTAGTCTTTATCCTTCGTCCTGATTTGGATGAAGAGAAGAACACGGCGGTCATTGACAAATTCAGTGACTTGATTGTAAATCAAGGTGGCGAGATTACCAAGTTGGATAGATGGGGGAAACGCAGGCTGGCCTACGAGGTGAAGGATTACAGGGAAGGCTTTTACGTAGTACTCCATATCAACGCGGAATCTAAAGTATCGTCTGAGCTTGATCGTGTATTTAAGATTACGGATGAAGTGCTTCGACATATTATTATACGCGAAGAAGAATAAACCTGCTCTAAATTCGGGGCTAGAAAGACCGGGGCGGTGGAAAGATGCTCAATAGAATAATTTTAATTGGTCGGCTTACCAGAGATCCTGAATTACGTTATACCCCAAGTGGGGTTGCTGTAGCCAGATTTACCCTGGCAGTAGACAGGCGCCAGTCAAAAGATCGAGAAAAAGAAACTGACTTTATTGACATTGTCGTATTTCAGAAAACAGCCGAAACCTGTGCCAATTATCTAGGAAAAGGTAGGTTAGTCGCGGTTGAGGGCCGGCTTCAGATTCGTTCTTATGATGACAACCAGGGAATTCGTAGAAAGTCTGCAGAAGTGATAGCAGATAATGTGCGATTTCTCGACCGTGCCAAAGAGGGCGGTGCCGCTTCCGGCAATAATGCTTATAGTATTGAAAATTCAGGAACAGGGTACGGTAGTGAGATTGGTTTTAATGATAATGATATTCCGTTTTGAAAAAAGGTGCCGTTTATAGACACTTGGTGTAAGGGGGAATTCGATTGAAAAGGGAGAGGGGCCGCAGGGGCAAAAAGCGGATTTGCAGCTTTTGTGTGGATAAGATGGCGGCCATCGACTATAAAGACATACCACGACTTAAAAAGTATATTACTGAGCGAGGTAAAATTTTACCGCGTCGAATATCTGGAAATTGTGCCAGACATCAACGAATGGTGACAACTGCAATTAAAAGAGCGCGTTATATAGCACTTTTACCTTATATTGCAGAATAATTAAGGGGAGCTTAAGCTCCTCTTAATTATTGAATATCAAAACGGGTTAGTTGCTAACCAAACGCTTTTGGGGGAATAAATAACAGGTGTTTCGTTTACCTCTGGTGCAGGAAAAAAAACAGGCCTAATAGAATATTAAAGCATTAGGTTGAAAGGTTCTTTTTTTGCTCTTAAGGAGTGAATGAAATGTTTTCCGACAGGCAGGAAAGCGGTATTGTTAAAAATATCAAGGTTGTTGAGTGGCTGAAAGCTGATCTGCTTACTTCCTTGTCGGTACTATTTAAGTCTATGCTCAGAGGCAGTGAGGATCTAATCCTCGATGCACTGGCTAGTTTGGTGGTTACTTGTTATATTTTGGGGCGACGGCTTGGCATTACTTTTACCCGATTGGATCTAAGAATTGAGGAAAAACTGCTCCGGAGCATCGAAGAAGATCATGAAATGGAGAAGTGGTACGGAGACATATCTAATCTATTAAATTACCTTGTTGACAAAAAGAGGTGATTTCTTGATATCCGGCAAAACCGGAGGTCTGTTTGAAGGCGTTTTCCATACTATCCTTATTGCTTTTATCGCCCTGGTTGCTGTTTTTTTTCCAAGCCTTTACTATCTGTCGGCTATCTTGATACCGCTTCCGGTGTGCTTACTAGTACTGCGACTTGATGCCAGGTATAGTATCATAGGTATAGTTTTAATCTGGTTTGTTATGTTGGTTACCGGGCAGGAGCTAATGTTACTAATAATGATTTTGCAGTATGGTTTTTTGGGAATGATATTGGGACTGCTTATTAAAAATCGAGTTTCTTCAGGTAAGAGCCTGGTTGTGATAATATCAGTTTCAGCGATACTAGCCTTGACTTCAGTGGCGGTGCTTTATGCCTTGACAGGAGAGAATCCCTTTGTTCTGAGTCAGGGGTCTCGTCAGTTCCTTGAACAGATGGCGACAATTAACCAACAAGCTTTTGATGGCTTGATGTCTGAAGAACAGACAAGTTTTATAAAAGTTCTTGTTGGTTTCTTTGAGATGTTACTACCTGGTCAACTAATTGTATCAGAAGCAATTTCTGGTATAGTTATTTATTTCCTGGTTAGGGTATTATTGGAGTACTTGCTTAAATATGAATTGCCTAAATTACCTGCATTTTCCGAAATTTATTTGCCTTGGTATAGTATATGGGGGCTGATTATCGGTCTAGTCCTGATCTTGCTGGGCGACCAAGCTACCTTGCCGTTTGCAGCTTGGGCAGGTAAGAATATTTTGTTTGTGCTTTTCAATGCATATCTGTTCTTAGGGCTTTCCGTAGTAGTGTATTATTACAGAAAAATTAACTGGGGCATGCTTTTAAAGTTAATATTTGTATTCCTTGTTTTTTCTTACCTTCCTTTTAGCATTACTGTTCTGTTGTTGCTGGGAGCAACTGATCCCCTGATAAACTTTCGGCGCTTACCGGCGCTAAAAGAGTAATACTGCTACCTACTGCTAGCACAAAAGATTATAACCGAGGAGATGTAACATGAAAGTAATTTTGCTAAAAGATGTACTTGGTCAGGGTAGACAAGGTGATGTAGTTAATGTGGCTGAGGGTTACGCGAGAAATTACTTGTTACCCCGCGGACTGGCTAGTAAAGCTTCTCAGGGAAAACTGAGGGAAATAGACGATCGTCGAAAATCCGCGATGCTTAAAAAGGAAAAGATTGAGCATGCGGCCAGAGAACTGGCTGCCAGTTTAAATGGTCTCACTGTCACTGTCAGGGCTAAGACTGGTGAGGCTGGCAAGCTATTTGGTTCGGTAAACAATAAGGATATTGCTGAAGCCCTGGCAGAGCAACATAAGATAACACTGGATAAAAAGAAACTGGTAGTACGGGAGCCCATTAAGCAGTTAGGTAGTTATTCCATAACAGCCAAGCTGCACCCTGCGGTCCAGGCGAAAATATTTTTAGAAGTAGTTGAGGAGTAAGACATTTCAGGCTGACATCAGGAAGGAGCAGAAAATGAAAGCATTCCTCGAAAAGTGTATCGGAAGTTCGAAAAATGAATTTTCGAATAAACTTAAAGGTAAAATGAAAGGCCAGGCCCAAATAAAACGTCAGATAGCCGTACTGTATGAGCTGCTGGCCAACTTGTACGGTTCTGACAAGCTGGTCTTGCGTGCAGGTAAACTGGAGGTATTGCAATTAATGCGCTCCGAAAATTTGGAGGAAAGAGTGCTTGCCCTGCAAAAATTGGTTTTTGAGGATCCCACTTATGATCGTGTACCTGCTCTTGCAGATATTCCTGGCATCTTGGACGAAATAGAAGAGGAAATTGCCGACAGCATTGCCCGCCGTACTGTAGAAGACCAGCTAGAAAGAAAAATTAGTGAAAAACTCCAGCAGCGGCATGAAGATTATATCAAAGATATAAAAATGCAGGTAATCAAGGAAAGTGCCGGACCCGAAAACGCCCAGACTTTAAAAAAGCTTGCTGTGCTGGAAAAACTGGAGCAGAAAAGACTCTCGGTATCGGCAAAAGATATTTTACGACCAGCTTCATTTGAGGAAGTTATCGGCCAGGACAGAGCGGTTAAGGCGCTAATAGCTAAACTGGCGTCCCCGTATCCGCAGCATGTCATTCTCTATGGACCACCTGGTGTTGGCAAGACAACAGCGGCTCGCCTAGCTCTGGAAGTTGCCAAACGTGCGAAAAGAACTCCTTTTACGGAGGATGCGGCCTTTATTGAGGTAAATGGAACAACGCTGCGCTGGGATCCACGTGAGGTGACTAATCCGCTGTTGGGTTCAGTACACGATCCCATTTACCAGGGGGCTAGGCGCGATCTAGCTGAGACTGGTGTTCCCGAGCCAAAGTTGGGACTGGTTACAGATGCTCATGGTGGTGTGCTTTTTATTGATGAGATTGGTGAGATGGATCCCATCCTGCAAAATAAATTGTTAAAGGTCCTTGAGGATAAGCGGGTTTATTATGAATCTTCTTACTACGATGAACATGAAGCTAATATACCTCAATATATTAAAAAGATTTTTGAAAAGGGTGCACCGGCTGATTTTATCTTAATCGGTGCTACTACCCGGGAGCCACTGGATATTAACCCTGCCATCAGGTCCCGCTGTGCGGAGATCTTTTTTGAGCCGCTTACACCAAATGACATCCAAGAAATTTTGAGACAGTCAGCAGTTAAGTTAAATGTAGAAATGGACGGTCAAGTTCCGGAAATCATCAGCGAGTATACTATTGAGGGTCGTAAAGCGATTAATATTTTGGCGGACGCCTACGGTCTAGCTTGCTATCGTAATGAGCGGGAGGACAGTCAACTGGTGATTACCCTCGAAGATGTCTTGGAGGTTGTGCAAGTCAGCCGGATGAGCCCACATGTTACCCATAAGGCATCATCCCGGCGGGAATTTGGTAAAATTTTTGGTTTGGGTGTGCTGGGGTTTCTGGGTTCAGTATTGGAAATAGAAGCAGTGGTTTTCCCAGCCCGTAATCAAGGCCAAGGGGTTACACGTTTTAATGATACCGCCGGAAGTATGACAAAAGACTCAGTATTTAATGCTACTTCAGTGATCCGTAAGCTAACTGGTGAGGATATAACAAATTATGATGTTCACGTAAATGTGGTGGGAGGGGGCCGGATTGACGGACCCTCGGCGGGAGTTGCTATATTCCTGGCAATTCTTAGCGCAATGCAGTGTCGCTCTATTCCACAAGATGTGGCTGTAACTGGTGAAGTATCCATTCAAGGCAGAATCCGTGCCGTTGGTGGTGTATTTGAGAAAATTTACGGTGCCAGGCAGGCAGGTATCAAGACCGTGTTGATTCCGTCTGAGAATGAAAAGGATATCCCGGCGGATATAAAAGGTATCCAAGTAATTCCGGTAAGTACGGTGGAAGAGATTATGAGTTATATTTTTTTGCCTCCCGGAATAGAAGAACTGGTCAGTTGAAATACTTTTATCCGACTTCTTTTTCGAGTAGGTGGTGCTATTGTTAGAAAAGATACCTCCACAGAATATTGATGCTGAGCAGTCTGTGCTGGGTGCTATCCTTCTTGATCGGGATGCTGTCGTTAAGTCTATGAAAATAATTCGTTCTGAGGATTTTTACCGGGAAGACCATCGAATTATTTATGAAGCTATTCTCTTGTTAAGCGAGAGTGGCAGGCCGGTAGATTTGATTACCGTATCAGAACAGCTGCGCCAACAGGGAACTCTGGAAAAAGCCGGTGGTGTTGCATATTTAGCCTCACTGGCGGAGATGGCTCCAATAGCTGCAAATGTTGAGTATTATGCGCGTATTGTTGAAGAAAAGTCACTGTTACGTAACTTGATCCAGCTCTCCACACGGATTGCCGGTATGGGTTATGAGGAAAGTGATGAACCGGAAAAGCTTATTGCTGAAGCAGAGCGAATGATAATTGAATTGGGCAGTAGGCGGGTGACCGGGGCCTTTCATGCGATCAAAGACATCATATTGGATGCCCTAACCCATATGGAGTTCCTTTATAACAATCGCGACAGTATTACAGGTGTGCCTACATCTTATGGGGATCTGGACCGGATTTGTCATGGGTTACAACCAAGCGACTTAATTATTTTAGCAGGTCGTCCCAGTATGGGCAAAACGAGTCTGGGCATGTGTATTGGCTATAATGCTGCTTTGAAACATGCTATACCGGTGGCTATATTCAGCCTGGAGATGTCAAAGGAACAACTTGTTCAGCGTATTCTCTGTGCTGAGGCTAAAATTGACCAGCAGCGACTGCGCAATGGCTCACTTGGCGAAGTTGACTGGCAGGAACTGCATGATGCTGCTGGTAAGCTGGCCAAGGCCCCAATTTATATTGATGATACACCAGCTATTACTGTCCGCCAGGTTCGTGCCAAGGCGCGTCAATTACAGGTGGAAAAGGGACTTGGTTTAATCATCATTGATTACCTTCAGTTAATGCAGGGGTCACGTCGTTCAGAAAATCGGCAACAAGAAATATCTGAAATATCGCGATCCTTGAAAGGCCTTGCGAAAGAGTTAAACGTACCAGTGATGGCACTGGCTCAGCTCAGCCGTGCTGTAGAGCAAAGACAAGACAAGCGTCCAATCATGTCCGATCTGAGAGAGTCAGGGGCACTTGAACAAGATGCTGATTTGATTATGTTTATTTACCGGGATGAATATTATCATACTGATTCTGAAAAAAAAGGAATAGCGGAAATCATTATATCAAAGCACCGTAATGGTCCGGTGGGAACAGTCGAGTTGGGCTTTTTAAAAGAGCTTACCAAGTTTGTGCCCTTGATGAAAAACTCTGATGAATACCACCCGGAAACATATTGACAATGTGGATGTTTCTCATTAAAATAATGGTGTTGCGTGAGCATTTATGTCTGTCAATCTTCCTAGATGTAAAAATAAGCTGACTCAAATAGCAACTCGTACGTGTTTGTTGTTTGGGTTATTTTTATGCCAGCAGGAGAATGTACTGAAATTATTTTTATGGATACCTGGGGAAACTATTTGGTTACTCAATATGATATAATCATTGTCGGGGCCGGCCGGCAGGGATTCTTGCTGCCCTCGAACTCATTAAAGCAAAAGCAGGAGTGTATTCGCGCTATACATTACTGTATGGTGTTGAGGTAAAATTTCATTCCTCCCGTCTCGCCCTTCCCAATTGTCTGGAAAAACAGCGATTAAAAACCTATTCCTGCTGGGGACGGGGCTGGTGTAACTAGGGGGGCTAGTCCAGGCTTCGGCATCAGGAGTGCTAGTGGCAAGGGAAATAATAAATCGTATCTAGGAGGTTGCTCATGTCTACTATTGTTCTAATTGGTACTCAGTGGGGAGACGAGGGTAAAGGAAAAATTACCGATTTCCTGGCTGAAAGAGCCGACATGATAGTGCGTTATCAGGGAGGTAACAACGCCGGACACACGGTGGTTGTTGGAGACAAAGTATATAAGCTCCATTTGATTCCTTCGGGCATTCTTTATGAAGATAAGGTTTGCATTATCGGTAGTGGTGTGGTAATTGATCCGGCAGTATTGATAAAAGAACTGAAATCTTTAGAAGACCGCGGGATAAGCACGGCTAATTTAAAAATCAGCCAGCGTGCTCACGTGATTTTACCCTATCATCAACTGCTGGATCAAGCGGAGGAAAATAGCAAAGGTAACAAGAGAATTGGTACAACAAGTCGCGGGATTGGCCCGACATACATGGATAAGTCTGCCCGGGTTGGAATCAGGATGATTGACCTGGTCGATCAGGCTGAACTGGCGAACCTGTTAAAAGAAAATGTTCAGGGGAAGAACAACATATTAACCAGGGTTTATAATTGTGAGGGCGTAAATTATCAAGCAGTGCTGGAGTCCTACAAAAGTTATGCGAAGGTCCTTCAAAAATACGTGACTGATGTGTCAATTATTGTAAACGAGGCAATAGAAGATGGAAAAAGTATACTTTTTGAAGGTGCGCAGGGAACGCTCTTAGATTTGGACCATGGCACATATCCCTATGTCACTTCCTCAAATACCACTGCTGGGGCGGCCTGTGTCGGAGCTGGTGTCGGGCCGACCAAGATCGACAAGGTGATTGGTGTGGCAAAGGCCTATACTACCCGGGTGGGTGAAGGACCGTTTCCAACAGAGCTTTATGATGAAGTTGGCTTATATATTCAAAAGCAGGGTGGTGAGTTCGGAACCACTACCGGTCGGTCACGCCGCTGCGGATGGTTTGATGGTGTTATCGGACGTTATACTGTTCGCATTAATGGCCTCAACTGCCTGGCAATAACCAAGCTAGATGTCTTGAGCGGCTTGGAAAAGGTTAAAATATGTACAGCTTATCGTTACCGTGACGACATCATCGAGGGATTTCCGGCAAGCCTCAGATTACTAAGTGAATGTGTACCAGTTTATGAGGAACTACCAGGATGGCAGGAGGACATTACCGGCGCCAGAAAGCTTGGGGACCTTCCCATTAATGCAAGAAAATATCTGGAGCGGGTTAGCGAGGTTGCTGGTGTACCTATTGCTATTATTAGTGTGGGCAGTAAACGTACGCAAACTATAGTAACAGCTGGAATATAATACGAATATATTTTGGATGTTGACACTCCACGTTTGTTATAGTAATATATCTAAATGTAAGGTTTGTTGGGCCATTAGCTCAGTCGGCAGAGCACCTGACTTTTAATCAGGGTGTCGGTGGTTCGAGTCCACCATGGCTCACCAATTAAGGCCCCATGGTCAAGCGGCCTAAGACACCGCCCTTTCACGGCGGTAACCCGGGTTCGAATCCCGGTGGGGTCACCAAAAAATGCAGGGCAGTTTTGGATAAGCTGCCCCTTTAGTTTGATTGAAAATCTATGTTTATCTTGAATATTACTTATGCAAGGACTATAATAATATTAATAAGCGGGTGTAGCTCAATGGTAGAGCATCAGCTTCCCAAGCTGAGGGTTGAGGGTTCGATCCCCTTCACCCGCTCCAAGGATATAAAGCCCTCCGGGCACTCGGAGGGCATTTTTTATTACAAGGATTTTTTAGGCCGGAACAAGCTGTAAATAGTAACTAAGAATAATTGAGACTCAGCCTTTCAGGCCAAGTCTCGTGAGACTATGACATTCTTTTAACCTTATCCTCATTAATTTTATCAGAATTTCTATTTGCATAAGTTTTGCATGCAGTGGAAGTGCATTTTCCTGCTGAATCGGGGGTAATTTGACTTGCCATTTGCGCATCTACTTGATCTGGTTGACTTTCTGCAAAGCCATTAGTAGCTACAAGTATCTCGTTGGCATCACACCTGTTCCCCTGGGCCCAGTAGTGGCAGTCGTTAACGATACAATGGATATGTTGTTGCACTACAATTCATTCCTTTCTTTTTATTTATTATATCTATAATATTTTTTCTCTTAATAATAAATTTTATGTATATACCTAAACAAGTCTTTATTTAAGATTAAGTCTAGTCCAGCTTATTCGCTGGCACTAATAACCTCCTTGGACGCGGATTGCCACACCGAGTCCGCTATAAAACGAGCGGGGTGGGCTAGATTAGCTATTAGAGACATGGGAAAAACAACGAGAAACCTCTGGAAGGTGTTATTATACTAAGCTAACTTGCCAATTAAACTTATTTTCGTACTTGAAGTTTGTTTTTTTAATTGATAAAATTAAGTTAATAGATAAAATGAAAAAGTCAATGAAAGAGAAAAGTAAACTGGAATCAGTCCTTCAGGGAGGGAGTGCCACCGATTGTAAGCATTCCCAGGATATGCCCAATTGAAGTTCTCTCTGGAGATGCCGGTTGAAACCGTAATACGGTAAGTAGGCTTGGACGTACTCTTCCAACGTTATATGGAAGTGGGTATCGGAATGATATTCCCGTACTCTTTCAGAGTGGTATCATGTATTATTTTTTCATGGGCCAACAAGGGTGGTTACGCGAAAGTGCAAGCTTCTCGTCCCTATGGGCGGGGGGATTTTGTTTTTGAAAGGCAATTTTTCCTTGCCAGGTGATTTTGTTTAGTTAACATTCCGATAGAGCGACCTAGTAGGGTGGTACAGCGGAGGTCTGTTGCTTTCGTCCTTATTAAGAAAGCAGCAGGCTTTTTATTTTAATTTTACTAATGTTTAAAGGGAGGCCAAAATAATGGTAGTCGTCATGAATTTGTCAGCTGGTCCGGAACAAATTAACGCTGTTCAACAAAGGCTAGAACAATTTGGTTTTGACATTCATATTATCCGCGGGGTAAACCGTCTGGTTATAGGTGCGGTAGGGGATCGCCGGATAATCAGTTCTTTAGGTTTAGAAAACATGCCTGGGGTTGAAAGTATTATACCCATTATGAAGCCCTATAAATTGGTTAGCCGGGAGTCTAAAGGGAAAAGCAGTGTGATTAAGGTTAAAGACCTGGTTATCGGTGGTGATGAAGTAACCGTTATAGCGGGTCCTTGTGCGGTTGAAAGCAGAGAACAGTTGCTCACCGCTGCACGCCAAGTGCGTCGGGCAGGAGCCGTTATTCTCCGGGGTGGCGCCTTTAAGCCTAGAACTTCTCCATACAGCTTTCAGGGTTTGGAAGAGGAAGGTTTAAAATTACTGGCTGAAGCATCTGTTGAAACTGGTTTGGTTACGGTAACAGAAGTTATTGATGAAGTCAGCTTAGAACTAGCGATAAAATATGTTGACATTGTTCAGATTGGGGCGCGGAATATGCAAAACTTTCACCTTTTAAGATCGGTGGGGCGCTCGGGTAAGCCAGTTTTGTTAAAGCGTGGCCTTTCGGCTACCATTGAAGAATGGTTGATGGCAGCAGAATATATTTTTTCTGAAGGAAATGAATCAGTAATTCTTTGCGAGCGAGGTATTCGCACTTTTGAACGTGCTACCCGTAATACGCTGGACCTAAGTGCTGTTCCTGTAGTTAAAAGGCTGAGCCATCTTCCAGTAATAGTGGATCCTAGTCACGCGACCGGAGACCTGCGACTTGTGGCGCCAATGGCTAGGGCGGCAGTTGCAGCCGGTGCTGACGGTCTACTTGTAGAAGCCCATCCTGAACCTCAGAAGGCACTTTGTGACGGTCCTCAATCCTTGACTCCGGAAGAGTTTTACAATTTAATGGCATCATTGAGATTAGTGGCTGCCGTGGTTGGTCGGTATATTAGAGAAGTATAAAAAAATACCCGGTTTGTTCCCGGGTAGTGAGAAAAGGAGAGGGATATGGGTTGTTAAGGAGTTTCAATAATATCAAAAATTAAGAATATTATGAATCTTTATTTAATTATATTAATATATTATAAAATGTCAATAATTCCTTGAGGGTTTTAAAGCCTTTATGACAGATACATTGATTATTTCTTTCTTGCACCTTTTTTTCTGATCAGTTATAATGTGGTTGGAAAGAAGGTGAGAGTTATTAGTAAGCATGTTAAAACATTAGGTAGCATCAGTCTTCCGGGTAATATTAAGGGTCGTGGCTGCGGAGAGTGCCAAAACTCATGCCAGTCTGCCTGTAAGACATCATGCACAGTAGGAAATCAGGTTTGTACAAAAGACGCTTTAAAGTAAAACAGACCTTGTCCTTAGGGATAAGGTTTTTTTTCGCCTGACAGCCCTATCAGTTTGATATCTGTTAAGTTTCTTAATATGATAATCTTATTTGTTTTTATTGGTTATTAAGGCCGGTTTACCAGTGCTTATAAAACATGATATACTTATTTGGCTTTAAAAAGAATTAACATTTTTTAGAGAGGAGATGAACCCATTGCCGCAATTTGATGGAGGAATGCGGCGCCTCCCGGGGTTTGCCAAGTTGATAACGAGTTTTGACCAATGGTTTTCCAGACAGTCTACGTCCAGGCAAATTGGAATTGGTGTAGCTATATATCTGATTATATCAGTTATAGCGTATACTTTTTATGGAGATAACGCATGTGCAGTCGTAGTAGATGACAAGGTGATTGCTGTTGTAGACAATGAAAAAAACGCAAAAAGAACCCTGGGTGAGCTAGTTAAGTTCAAATCAGATCAGGTGGGTATGAATTTATTTATTAGTCAAAAAGTGTCCTATAAAAGTGTCCGGGTAGAAGAGGATGAAATCTTGGACCTAGAGTCTTTTAGAAGAATTTTGGGCGAAGCATTATCCCTCAATACTGAAGTCACTTCAATTGTAGTTAACGGGGAAAAGAAAATCTTTCTAAAAAATAATGATGCGGAAGAATTGCTTGAGTGGCTGGGGTCTATTTATTTGGGTGAGCCTGGTGAGCAAGTGGAATTTAAGGAAAAAGTTGAATTGGTCACTTGCTCTGCCAATATAGATGAACTAATTGATCTTGAGGGTGCAAAAAAACTGGTGCTGCACGGAACTGGCAAAAGCCAGCAGTATACGGTGAGAGAAGGAGATACAGCCTGGGATATTGCCGAGGTGTTTAAGATGAATCTTGAGCAGTTAAAGTCAGTTAATCCGGAATTGGATCTCGAACGGCTGAATGCGGGACAGATATTAACAATATGTCAAGGTGTGCCACTAATTAACGTTATAGCAACCCGTCAGGAAACTGTAGTTGAAGAAATACCGTTTAAGGTTGAGGTAAAAGATGATGATAGCTTGTTTTCTGGTGAAAAAAAAGTAATTCGCGAGGGGGTTCCGGGACAAAGAATTGTAACCTATCAGATTACTAAAGAAAACGGGCTGGAGATCAGTAGACAAGTGTGTGAGCAAAGCATAATTAGAGAACCTTTGGATGAAATAATATTTAAAGGCTCGCAGACAATGCTCGCTTCCCGTGGCGGGTCAACGCGAATGAACTGGCCATGTGCGGGCAGTGTAAGCTCGGCATTTGGTATGCGCGGGGGGAGAATGCACCAGGGGATCGATTTGAGCGCTGTCTACGGTAGCCCAGTTACTTCTTCTGCGGCAGGAAGGATAGCATTTGCGGGTTGGGAGGGCGGCTATGGGAAGATGGTGGAGGTCTCCCATGGCGGTGGTTTTGTAACGAGATATGCCCATCTCTCGTCTATTAGTGTAAGCACTGGCCAGCAGGTTGACCGGGGACAGTTAATCGGATTGGTTGGCGCAACCGGGCATGCAACCGGACCGCATTTGCATTTTGAGGTGTTAATAAATGGACGGCAGCACAACCCTATTAATTATTTGCCTTGAAAACCAAACGGTCGCGCGAATAAGTATTTGGGCGGCCGTTTTGTTTTTTAGTATAAAGGATATAAGTAATTTGACAGTCCATTAAATATATAGTATATTTGTTGCTCATGATATGTTAAAATCTGTCGGCAGTTTTTGCTTATCAAGAGCGATTGAAATTTTGAGAGATCCAGATTTTAAGGAGAATACGATAAGTAATGCAAACATTTAATGAATTGACTTTGAGCACACCTGTGTCTAAAGCAATTAGCTCCATGGGCTTTGAAGAAATGACTCTTATACAGGCTCATACTATCCCCCTCGCCATGAATGGTAGGGATTTGATTGGACAAGCCCATACCGGCACAGGAAAAACTGCTGCATTTGGTATCCCTCTAGTTGAAATGTTATCTGTAAATTTTGAACAAATCCAGGGAATAGTGATTACGCCCACCAGGGAATTAGCGGTCCAGGTGGCCGAGGAACTAAACCTGATCGGGCAGTTTAAAGGAATCTGTACCTTGCCGATCTACGGCGGTCAGGACATTATCAGGCAAATAAAAGCGCTCAAAAAAAGACCTCACATTATTGTTGGAACACCAGGTCGATTACTGGATCATATTAGGCGCAGGACAATCCGCCTGCAACAGATTAAAATAGTTATTCTGGACGAGGCCGATGAGATGCTTAATATGGGCTTTATTGAAGATGTTGAAGCCATACTGCAGGAAACTACAAAAGAGCGACAGACCCTGCTTTTTTCCGCCACGATCCCAAGACAGATCCAAAACCTGGCCCAACAGTTTATGAAGGATCCGGAAATTATCAGGATCAACACTAAAGAAATGACTGTAGCCAATACCGAGCAATATTACCTTGAAGTCCAGGAAAAACAGAAATTTGATGTTCTCTGCCGCCTCCTGGATATTCAGTCGCCTGCACTAGCAATAGTTTTCGGCCGGACCAAGCGCCGGGTCGATGAACTTTATGAAGCCTTAAATAAGCGGGGATATTCTGCCGAAGGGATCCACGGCGATTTGACCCAGGCCAAGCGTGACAGTGTGTTAAGGCAGTTTAAGGAGGGCGCTATTGAAGTCCTGGTCGCTACTGATGTAGCGGCTAGAGGTCTAGATATCAGCGGGGTGACTCATGTATATAACTTTGATATTCCACAGGATCCGGAAAGTTACGTTCACCGTATTGGCCGTACCGGGCGACTGGGTAAGTCGGGTCAAGCTATTACCTTTGTCACGCCGCGGGAAATTGGCTTGCTTAAAATAATTGAAAGCATGTCCAGACGAAAAATCATGCGCAAGCCCATCCCTACTATTAATGAAGCTATTAAAGGACAACAACGCCTGGCTATAGAAAAGCTACTGCGGGTGATTGAAGAGGATGATATCAGGCAATACAAGGGATTGGCTGAGGATTTGCTTGAGAAAACTGATTCCGTTACTCTGTTGTCAGCTGCGCTGAAGATGATTACGAAAGAACCTGATCTGACCCCGGTAAATTTGACAGAGGTAACGCCACTCAGTGTGAAGCAAAGTCGCAATTCAAAGTATGATCAGAGAAGTTCCCGCATGGAAAATGGCTACCAAAGGAGCGGGAACAACCGACGGAGGGACCGAGACAGGGGCCAGCGGGGAAATGGTTACAATAAAGGTAACAGGTAGATAAAGTAAAAAATTTATTTTTTCTCCACCTAGTGTAAAAGGGGGCTTTATACCATTAAGAAAAGGGCAGGTGCATGAGTAATGGGCAGCATTGAATTAATTGCAACCGCCACTTTTGGTTTGGAGGCCGTGGTAGCGCGGGAAATCCTTAAATTGGGCTACAAAGATGTACGCATGGAAAACGGTAAGGTCACCTTTAAGGCAGATGCGGGCGCTATTTGCCGGACTAACTTATGGCTGCGCAGCGCTGACCGGGTACTCGTCAAAATGGGAGAATACCTGGCCTGTACTTACGAAGAGCTTTTCGAAAAAACCTGGTCTTTGCCCTGGGCAGACTGGCTTCCTGAAAACGCTAACTTTCCAGTACAGGGCAAATCAGTCAAATCGAGATTATTTAGTATTTCTGACTGTCAGGCTATTGTAAAAAAGGCGATTGTCGAAAAAATGAAACAGCGATACCATCGGCAGTGGTTTGAAGAAACTGGTCCCCGTTATGTAATCGAGGTAGCCTTACTAAAAGACGTGGCAACATTAACCATAGACACCAGTGGCGCTGGCCTGCACAAACGTGGCTACCGTAAACTGGCCAGCGCTGCTCCCCTTAAAGAAACCCTGGCTGCTGCCATGATCAACCTGAGTCGCTGGCATCCTGAACGAGTACTGATTGACCCATTATGTGGTTCGGGTACGATTCCCATTGAAGCAGCATTAATTGGTTTAAACCTTGCACCAGGTCTTGGAAGGGGATTCGCTGCTGAAGCCTGGCCGATTATTCCAGCTAGGCTTTGGCAGGAGGCTCGACAGGAGGCTAAAGAAGCAGCTTGCTGCCAACATAAGCTTCACATCCAGGGAACCGATATTGATCGAGATGTCCTTAGTTTAGCTAGGTACCATGCCCGGCTGGCAGGCGTTGAACAACAGATTCATTGGCAGGAATTACCATTATCCAGGTTGCGCTCACGTCATAATTATGGGTATATTATTTGTAATCCACCCTACGGTCAGCGATTGGAGGACTTATCTTCCGTCGAGCGGCTATACAGGGAAATGGGAGAGGTTTTTAAAGCACTGGATACCTGGTCCTATTATATATTGACCTCCCATCATAATTTTGAAAAATTGTTTGGAAGACGGGCGGATAAAAAACGCAAGCTCTATAACGGTCGGATCCAATGTAATTACTACCAGTTTTTTGGCCCACGCCCTCCCAGGCGAAACTCTCTTTAGCACCCTTGAGGTGAGAATGTAACTGATTTATCAACATATAAAGGGGGCGTGCTAGTGACCAGTAGAAGCAACAAGACTATTGCTTCGGAGTTAGCAATATTAAAAAAATGTCGGCTCTGCCCGCGTAATTGTGGAGTGGACCGGCTGCATGGTGAAACCGGCTTTTGTGGGGCCAGGGCTTATGCTACAGTAGCCCTGGCCTCAAAGCATTATTGGGAGGAGCCATGTATTAGCGGTACAAAAGGGTCAGGGACCGTGTTCTTTTCGCGCTGCAACATGCGGTGTGTTTTTTGCCAGAATCACCAGATTAGCTGGGGGGGAATAGGTACAGAGCTGAAATATGAAGAACTGGCAGAGGTGTTCCTGCGCCAACAAGCCAGTGATACGCACAATATCAACCTCATCTCTCCAACGCCTTATATCCCGGTCATAGCTGCTGCACTGCGCCTAGCCAGAAAAGGCGGGCTAACCATTCCAGTTGTATTTAATTCTAATGCATTTGAAAGTGTGGATGGACTACGCATACTTGAAGGTCTGGTAGATATTTACCTGCCTGATTTTAAATATGCTCAGGATGAACCAGCAATCCGCTATAGTGGGTCGAAGGGATATTTTAAGGCGGCTACTGCAGCTATATTAGAGATGCACCGCCAGGTAGGAGCTCTGGTCATTAACAGGCAAGGTCTGGCCGAGCGTGGATTGCTTATTCGGCACTTGGTCCTGCCTGGCCAGAGTAATGCCGCATGTCAAATATTACAATGGGTTCAATCAAACTTACCATCTGAGACTTACGTCAGCATTATGGGCCAGTTTGTGCCCCTTTGGCGAACTAGTCGGTATCCTGAAATAAATCGTCGTCTCGCCTTGGTTGAATACAAAGCAGTACTGGACTTTTTTGAAAAAACAGGTCTTATAAACGGTTACCTTCAAGATCTGTCATCAGCAGACGAAAACTACGTACCGCAGTTTGATCTTAGAGGTCTGGAATAAAGATAGATCAGACTGATCAAATATTCAGGACTGGAAATATTGTCGTTAAAAGAATATTTATTAACCAAACAGAAAAAAATAATATTGTCTATATAACAAAATACATCTTAAAGGGGGTACTATTAGTGTCACAATTAAACCAGCAAGAATTGCAGAACATTAGACATTTAATTGGATCCCACGAAACAGCATTTAAGAAATTGCAAACATATTCTCAACAAGCTAATGACCCACAGATCAAGCAAATGTTTGAAAATTCTGCTCAGAATGCTAGAAATACAAAGCAAAAGCTAATGACATTCTTAAGCTAAAGGAGGTAAAGAACGTGCAGGATAAAGATATGGTAAATGATATCCTATCAATGGTAAATAGTAGCTTGATAGGATATGCTAGCGTTATTTCCCAAACATCCAATCAACAATTAAGACAAACAATTCAGCAAATTAGAGATAACGATGAAAAATTCCAGTTTGAACTTCATAAATTTGCTGAACAAAAAGGTTATTACCAACCCGCTCAAAAAGCCGACTTAGAGGATATTCGACTAGTAAAATCTCAATTAAGCGGGATCAATATAGGAGGTAGCGAGGAAGTAGGCACTGCAATGGATAATAGAAGGGACATTGGTAGTGGGCTTAGCAGCAGCAGAATAGACTGGTAAAAGATAATTACCAACACTAAATAGCATTTAATAAGTGTTGTTAATAAAAATAATAAAAGCATTTAGTTTGGGGTAGATAATAGGTATCTGCCCCAAACTTGCTTGTCATTCCCAAATATAATATTTTTTAATTCACACGATGGCTGCTCTTTGGTTCTCCACTGTTCCATATGTAAATGTTTAGTGATGGTAAGGTTCACCCCGGTTAATTTTAAACCAGCGATATAGCTGCTCCATTAAGATTAAACGAAACAGCTGGTGAGGAAACGTGAGCCTCGAAAAAGAAATGATCAAGTCGGCACGCTCCATGATTTTTTTGGACAGACCGAGAGAACCTCCAATAGCAATAGTGATATCACTATTGCCTGTCAGGGCTAGCTTATTTAAAAGGTATGCCATTTCTTCAGAAGAACGCATTTCCCCTTTTTCGTCCAAAGCCACAAAAAAAGAATTTGGCCTCAGACGATTCAGCAGGCGCATGCCTTCTTTTTCCTTGACCTTTTGCAGCCCGACAACAGAAAGGTTTTCCGCGAAGCTCTCATCCTCCACTTCAAACATCTCAACTTTAGCGTAAGCAGACAACCTTTTCAGATACTCTCTTACACCCTCAGATAAATACTTCTCCTTCAGCCGGCCAACTGCAAGAATTGTTATATGAAACATTACCAATCCAACCCACCATGCCCTGTTGGGCTATGCCTTACAGTGTAGTCGTTACTTTCTCCATATTGTTGCACCAAGTGAACTTAGCTTTTCCTCCAAACTATGGTATCCCCTATCAATATACATGGCGTTAAATATTTCTGTTTCCCCGGTAGCCATTAGCCCTGCCACAATCAAAGCAGCCCCTGAGCGTAAGTCAGTGGCCTTGACCTGGGCGCCGTGTAAGGCCGACACTCCTTCTATTACCGCCATCCTGCCCTCCACCTTGATCTTAGCCCCCATACGTTTTAATTCATTTGCTACCATGAACCGGTTTTCAAAAATGTTTTCAATGATCATACTGGTACCATGCACAGTCGAAAGCATAGCCATTAGTTGTGACTGCATGTCAGTAGGAAAACCAGGATAAGGCATAGTTTTGATGTCTATAGGTCGGAGAGTTCCTTCGGCCTTCACCCTCAGAGTATCCTCCTCCTCGAACACATCGACATTTGCCTCACGTAATTTAGCGCTTAAAGGCTCAAGGTGGACTGGAATCAGGTTCTCCAGGGTGACATCGCCCCCTGTAGCGGCAGCTGCTACCATAAAGGTCCCTGCCTCGATCCGATCAGGTATAATAGAATAGCGGCAGCCAACTTCCAGGTTGGGCACTCCATCAATTTTTATTACATCTGTACCGGCGCCTCGCACCCTGGCACCGATAGCATTTAAAAAATTTGCAAGGTCAACAATCTCAGGCTCCTTGGCTGCATTCTCGATCAATGTTTGTCCCACCGCGAGGCATGCCGCCATCATAATGTTTTCAGTTGCGCCTACACTTGGGAAATCTAAATAAATTTTGGCGCCTTTTAGCCTTCCAGGGACTCTGCCGCTTACATAACCACGTTCTGTGGAAAGATCAGTGCCCAACCCGGCAAGACCTTTAAAGTGCAGATCCATAGGACGAACTCCGATGTTACAACCACCGGGCATGGCTACCTGCGCCCGCCCGAACCTGGCCAGCATCGGCCCGAGGAGGAGATTGGATGCCCGCAACTTTTTTACCAGGTGGTAGGGAGCCTCAACATCTACCAACTCGGATGGTATGATCTTGAGCGTGTCAGTATTTTCCCAGCTCGCTTTGGCGCCCATACTATTTATGATTTCGATCATCACCCGTACATCACTGATGTTCGGAATATTATCCAGTATTATTGTTTCACGTGAAAGAATCGTAGCACATAAAACCGCCAGAGAAGCGTTTTTAGCGCCGCTTATTTTTACACGCCCCCGTAAAGGCTTGCCTCCTTTAATGACGATTCTATTCATTAAAAATCCTCCTGAAAATAAACCGTGAAAAAACAATATATTGTCTAAAATATTCGCCTACAAAAAAGATAATCCTGCTTTTATCTTAATATTATCCATCTAATACTGGAGATAGACGCCACTCTTGCCATCCTTTCTCAAATTCTTGGATATTGAGCCCCGTTATTTTTTCCATTGCATAGCTTAAGCTGTTCCCTTTGCCTAGCTCAAAAATCAATTCGAGCAAGGTGACCTCACCAAAGTTTTGCACAATATATTGGACCGCTGCAAATGATTCCGCGTATGCAAGCGTCTGATCAGACAGTTTATCAAAGTTAACTGTTAGTTCATCTACTGAGTAATGCTGCTGTTGAAGTGAACCCTCGGCACTTTTAATAACATAACCTGTCAGTTTATATTCCTCATGCAGGGCAATCCCTTCGGTAAACCAGCGGGGGTAGTTTCCCCTGGTCAAGTAATCCACAACCAGGTGAGTAAGTTCGTGTGCCATAGGTCCGGAGGAAAAAAATGTTTCTTTTAACTTGCCAGTGTCATTGTCCCCTGCCCATATACCCGGGGAGAGCACCCTGATTGTACCAGCCCAATATACCCCCATAGCGTTTTCTTTTGCATCCCATCCAAAGCTTTTGTTTAATGTCTCCCGGGATGGATATAAAATTATAGGTATCTTATTACGGAGAGAAAAACCAAAATCCGCTGTTACCGGTAAATAAAAATATTCTGCCGTTTCCAGGATCAATTCTGCTTCGGCCCGGTTGCCAGGCATAAATTTTACCCGAAAATGTTCCGATGTAATCTCCTCTAACCTCCATACCTTTAACATAGTGTAAAGTATCATGAACTCTCTTATTGTTCCATAGCCGTATTGTTTTGTATAGGCCGGAAGCCTCCCAAGTAGGGTAATTATTAAAATTAAGATGAAAGTAAAAATTTTAATTGCCCTCTTCATATCAATACCTCATTTAATTTATTATCTAGTCATTTAACTAATTAATTATAAGATAGGGAGAGGGTTCTTTACAGTGGGAAATAATTCATAAAAAATGGGAATGCACAACGCTGGATACAGCGATGCATTCCCGTAGCTTATGTCAAAATCTATTTTTGTTCTAATAGCGCTTGCCATTCTTCAATCTTCTGCCTGGCTTTCTCAGCATCTATACCCTCTTTTGCTAGGTTAATAAACGTTTCTAGTTCTTGAATGCCTGCGGCATAATCATTTTTACTATTACCGAGGATAATACCATATAGATAATGACCTTCCTTATGATTTGGGTCAATCCTAATTATTTCCTTAAGTTGCGTGATAGCCTGGTCAGAATTATTGGAGAGATAATGAACATAAGCCATTTCATAACGGCCCTGGGTATTGTCCGGATTAACGGTTAGCACTTGTTCGTAGGTTTTGACTGCTTGCTCCGGTTTTCCCTGCATGATATAAGCCCTGGCTAACTCCATTAAAATATCCACATTCCCGGGGTTATCTAATGCGCGAGCCTCAAGGTCTGAAATTTGTTCTTCAATTGATTTTATGTTCTGTGCTGTATCTTGGGGGTCGCTGCTAACCGGCTGTTTTTGAAACAAGCCAGCTATGGGGATAACTAGGCCAACAGCAATTAATACGGTTATAGTAATAAACAAAAACCTTTGAAATTTATTTCTCTTAACAGACTTTTTTATAAACAATGCTCTCACCTCTATGTATATTATAGCATTACATTAAAAAGTGACAAGTATTTTCAATTCAAAAGCTATTAAGTAGCCTCTATTAATATAGTCTTGAAAATAAATACAAGTCTAGAAAAACTAGTAGTAAAAATTATTTCAGCGGAATTACAATATCTCGGGCGAATTAATTTACACTAAGAATACCGTATTCCGTGAGTAATACTATTTAAAAAATTTTTTGTTGTTGTTAAAAATATATGATACGATATTTTAATATGGCTAATATGCTTATTTTATTTTGCAAACCTTGATAGGATTTTGGCTGACATTATTTACATAGTAAAAGGAGTGATGAAAAAGCTAATGTCTGAATGGTTAGTAGTCTTGGTTATAACTAGAAATGGTCAGCGTATCGCAATATCCACGGAGCCGGATGGTCCGGTGCTAGGGGAGGCGACAACTCAAGAGGAGGCGCTAAAGTTTGCTAATGATATATCTGTCATGACCGGCATACCATTGTTTAGTCAGGAATATGATTAATATTCAAAATTCAGCGGGTGTTACATAATGGTCTGGTATGGTTATAATACCTTTTGGTTAAAAGATGTTTGCTCACCGTATAGTGTTTCGTGGTAATAATATGCTATAATTGTAAATATAGGGTAAAGGAGGTTAGTGAATGGCAGTAATAAATCCACAAATTTTTCGCCAATATGATATCCGGGGTGTTTCCGAGCGAGATTTAACGGACGAGACTGTTGAGTTATTAGGGAAAGCGTTCGGCACTTATGTCAGGAGAGCCGGGTCCTCGAGAGTTCTGGTCGGTAGGGACAACCGGCTTAGTTCTGAGCGACTGAGAAATGCCATTATTAAAGGCTTGTTGTCCACAGGCAGCGATGTTGTAGACATTGGCCTGGTAGTCACTCCCATGCTGTATTATGCCAGGGTTTACTATGCTATCGACGCTGGCGTAATGATTACCGGGAGTCACAACCCGGCTGATGAAAACGGGTTTAAGCTTGCTCACGGTAGCGGTACGATATATGGAGCAGAAATTCAAAAACTCAAAACTTTAATGGATAATGGGGACTTTTGTTCGGGTGCCGGCAACCTTGAGATGCGGGATTCAGTGTTACCCTATTATACTATGTTGAAGGAAAAAATTAAACTGGGTCCGCGGAAGTTAAAGGTAGCTGTCGATTGTGGTAATGGGACGGCAGCCCTTTTCGCTAGGCAGGTTTTGGTTGATTGGGGCTGTGAGGTAATTCCATTGTATTGTGAATCTGACGGTGCTTTCCCGAACCACCAGCCGGATCCGGTGAAGACTGCAAACCTTACCGAGCTGCGGAAAGCGGTTGTGGAAAAAAGTGCCGACCTGGGTATTGCCCTTGATGGTGATGCGGATAGAATTGGGGTTGTCGATGAGTCCGGAGGGATTATTTGGGGAGATATGTTGATGGGTCTTTATTGGCGAGAAGTTATGGCCAGGTATCCCGGGGCGCCGGCTATCATTGAGGTAAAATGTTCCCAAGCTCTGGTGGATGAAGTGCTCCGGCTAGGGGGTAAGCCTTTCTTTTATAAAACAGGTCACTCGCTAATTAAAGCAAAAATGAAGGAAATCGGGGCTGTTTTTACTGGAGAAATGTCCGGTCACATGTTCTTTGCTGACGAATTCTTCGGCTTTGATGATGCGTTTTATGCTGCGGGTCGCCTACTTAGGATACTGTCTTACTCAAGTGAAAAGTTGTCGCAAATGTTTGCTGCTATGCCTAAATACTACTCCACGGCAGAAACCAGGATACCGTGCCCCGATCAGGATAAGTTTTTGGTTGTAGACGGACTGGTAGAGCGCTTCAAGCGTGATTTTGAGGTTATCGATGTTGATGGGATGAGAGTGCTCTTTGGCGACGGGTGGGGGCTGGTTCGGGCATCCAATACCCAGCCGGTGCTAGTGGCCCGGTGTGAAGCAAAAACCCGGGAGGGTTTGCAGCATATCTGTAAAATCGTACAGAAAGCATTAGAAGGATTCCCTCAGGTTGAACGATTTGAATGGGAATATTAAATAATAAACACATTAATATATATTTGAGTTAAATCTAAAAAGAAAGCTAATCTGAACAGGATTGCTTTCTTTTTTGTTATAAGCAGGATTTTACAAATAAGGATGAGTTAATTCTTGACAACGGTGAGAAGCCAGATATACTTAAATCTATAAATGATTAAAAATATAAACCATTAATCACGAGGTAGAAATTATGAACTCGAATAAGCTTAGCTTATATCTGGAATGCTTGGATGAAGCCTTTCGGCGATTGGCCAGGCGACTACATGCGGAATTTGCTCAAAACATGGTTGGTGGCATCACTATGAGCCAATTTATTGTGTTGAAGATACTTAAAACAAAGGGAAAGGTGACTGTATCGGAAGTCGCTGATGAGTTATATGTTTCCTTGAGCTCTGTTACGGCGCTGGCTGACCGCTTGTATAAAGTTGGCTTCGTGCAGAGGCTGCGTGATGAACAGGATCGGCGGTTAGTGTGGCTAAAGCTTACCGAGGAAGGGGAAAATATAGTGTTGCTTTGCCAGGAAGCACGCAGACAGGTGATTGAAAAGTATTTTAGCTGCCTTTCTGAGGAAGACATTAAACAATTAATTAAGCTATGTGAAAAAGTAAATGATAATTTGAAGCAACAGTAGCTGGAAGTGACAATCGCATAGTTTCCGTGGACGTCTATTTAATTAATTGGCAGCAGGTTCATATATAGCAAGGAAAACTACTTAATTACATAGACACTTATAATGCCTATCTTCTAGCCTGGAGTTAAGTCGATATAAATATGTTCCGACTAGCGGGTTAGTCAGTCCAATTTGCTACATAAATAAGCTTCTTTCGCTAAAGAATAAAAGAAAAAGCGGGAGGGGTTATTTTGTTCTTGAAAAAGATTGTAAAATTGACTTTACTTTTACTTGCAGCTTTTATTTTGTTCTCGGGCTGTCAAAACCAACCGGCTCCCAAGCTGGTTTCACCGGAGACACGAGGGGAAGAGCCGACTATTTCTCTTTATATTAACAAGACAGGCGAGCGGAAAAATATCAAAATGGAGGAATATATTCAGGGAGTGGTAGCAGCTGAGATGGACACCAGTTGGCCGGTTAACGCACTGGCTGCACAGGCTATTCTTGCTAGAACTTTTACCATGGAAAACATCGAGTCGGGCCGGATAAAGCAATTACATGGTACTGATGCCTCTACTAGTGTTGAAGAATTTCAGGCCTACGATCCATCAAAAATTAATGACAATGTCCGCCTGGCGGTTGAGCGAACCAGGGGTGAAGTGATTACCTGCAATGGAGACTATATCCATGCATGGTTTTCGGCCTGTGATGGTGGGATTTCGGCTAATGCGGATGAGGGGCTGGCTTTTACCAGGGAACCTACTCCTTATGTGAAAGGAGGGGTTCAGGATGGTTGTTTATCCATAACTGAGCCAAAAAACAAGTCTTGGGTGGCCAGAATACCAGTCGGCCAGGTCAGAACAGCGGTACAGAAAGTAACCGGCAAGGATCCCGGGCCGATTGCCGCAGCTTCTATTTTTAAAAAGGGTCCTTCCGGACGAACGGAGCAGATCAAGATAGGTACAGTAAACGTGGGGGGGCCTGCTTTGCGTCTGGCATTGGGCAGTGAAAAAGTACGGTCAATGCTCCTCACCGACATTCGGGTGGAAGGTGGCGAACTTGTCCTGTTGGGGAAAGGCTTTGGTCACGGAGTCGGCATGTGCCAGTGGGGAGCCAGGCTGATGGCTGAACAGGGTAAGTCTCCTGAGGACATAATTAACAGTTATTTTAAGGAAATAGAAATTAAAAAGCAATGGGAATAGAAGAAGGCCTAGAGGCCTTCTTTTTTATGACATAAAATAAACTACGCGGCATAAGATGAATTAGGTTAGTCCATTACTCATATGTACTTTTAACTGTGCCGGACACTTTTAAGTTGAAAATAAGCTCCTGCGGTTGAGACGCTTGCATCAAAATTGTAAGGAGAGATGGAAATGAATGAACAGGCCAGTCATAATCTGAGCATGCGTAGCCGCAAGCAATTAGCATTGGAAGGAGTTCGGCATGTTAGCAGCTTTACCGACAATGAAATCATACTGGAAACCAGTATGGGTATGCTGATACTCAAAGGCGAAGGATTGCATATTACCCAACTGAGCTTGGATACGGGCACCATTGAGGTGGAGGGGTTTTTTACCGCGCTCAATTATACAGAATCTAAAGGTAAGGGGAAGGGTAAAGGCTTATTGGGCAGGATTCTAAAATAGTCTTTGTAATCGGGGTCTATGAACAATGGTAGCTGATTGACAGTTATCCTAGTGATTAAAGCGCCAGGGCGCTTTTATTGCAAAGAGGTGCTACTTTGGAATCACTAACAGACCAGATCTGCGCATTTTTATCTACATTTGCGATTGGGGTGGTAGGCGGCTTCTGTTACGATTATTACAGGGCAGTGAGAAGAACTTTTAGATTGAAGAAAGTGGGTACCTTTATAGGAGATATAATATTCTGGCTGGTGACCACTGCACTGGTGTTTTTTTTGCTGCTTGTTGGAAACGGTGGGGTTGTACGCTATTATGTACTTATCGGGCTTGGCTTGGGGGCGTGTATCTACTTTCAATCTTTAAGTAGGACTATGAGCAAGTTAGTCTGGTTCAAGTTTTTTTTACTAAAAAAGATTTGGAACATAATAGTTATTATAACTATTATGTTTTTGTTTAACACTGTCCTTTTGCCCTTTCGCTTGATGTTATTAGTTTTATCCTATCCAATTAAATTCCTAAGAGTATTATTTAACAAGGCCAGTCGCAGGCTAATACTTTATTATAATAATCTAGTTATGAAGTATTTGAGACGGTATTTAGTTAGACTAAAGTCCATAATGTCGTGTCTAGTTTTTTGGAAGGGAAAAGATCAAAAATGAATAACTCATTAAAGAGTACTTTTATTAAAACCGGGGGTTAATTAACCCCCGGTTTTTGATTGCCCTGTACTAATTAAATATTTCAAAAAATCAATAATTCTAAGACGGAATTCTACTTTAGTTGTCCCTGGTGCTTCAGTGCTGCTGGACTGAGCTGGATTGTTTGATATTTGCGGACCTGTTACTCCTGATGCTTGAACAACTACGGAAGTAATTTTATTCTCAGTAGTATAATAATTTTCATTGTCAACTGACGCTTTATCAGCAGCGTTAGCATCGTCTATTGGAGATATTAATACTTCTTTGGACATATCTATAAAACAAAGGGGTGGGAATAGCACACACCACCAGTTAGCCCCACTGCCAGAGCCAATAACCACTTGCACTGACTCATAATCACCGGCAGGGAGCACGAATGAGCCATAGTGTTTGGTTGGAAAGGAATATTTGCCGAAATTAACCTCAACAGGATAGTCCTTTCCTTCCATTGTTATTGCGCGCCTGGTGATTTCTCTGATCGTATCTAATCTGCTTAAAGCGATAACCCTGGCTGTATCAATATTTTCTGCTTCTCGAAAATCTGCAGTGATACCACGAATAATTTCATCGCGCACCTTTCTTTTTAATTCCTGATCAATCTCACGGTCGCTGTTTGCCACTATGTGCAGCCGAATTAACTGTCCGGAAGGAAAAATTGTTACTGAGTCTTTGTGAAAAAATTCAAATACACACAGTGTTAGCACTAGTAAAAATAGTCCTGATAATATTATTTTTAGTTTCATATCAAAATAGTTACCTTATAGAAATTTATTTTTTAGTAAATAATGCTAATTTTTACTCATAGATATAGCATTTCCATCTAACGGAGATACCAATCTATTTTATAAAAGTTTTCCTGAAAAAAAGGAATTGATAAACATATGTAGAAGATATGTAATTAATTTGTACACAATTTGTGGATATCTTAGTGGATAAAATTCGGGGCTGTTTTTATGAAGATAGAAATTAGGGGAGTAGAGCGGCTCAGCTTTCGCGAAAGACAGGTTGTTACCTTAAAGGAAATGGGTTACTCTACCAATAAGATAGCTAAACAACTAAACCTAAGCGCTAGTACTATTACTACCCTGTTCAGCCGAGCCAGGAGTAAGGGCTACGAAGTGGTAATCGTTGTTCCCGGCCACAACCTGTCTTTATTTGATGTTGATGATAATAGCGACGAGGAAGGAGAGGAACAAGCTTAATGCAACTGGCTAGAAAACAGCAGGAAATCTATGAAACCGTATCTGAGAAACGTGGGATAACTGAAAAGAGAAAAACTTTCAATTTTTCTAGGAGTAAGCTTCCTGTATTAATTTTTATGTCTTTACTGGCCTACCTGGCATTTTCTTTGAGTAGTCAATTTAGCAGTCTCACGGCAATGCAAAGGGATATTCAAAGTATTAAGCAAGAAGTGACTACTTTAAAGCAAAAAAATGAAAACTTGCGTATAGAATTGCAGCAGTTTCAAGATGATGCTTACGTTGAAAAAGCAGCTCGTGAGAAGCTCGGGCTGGTTAGGCCTGGCGAGACTAGAATAGTATCTGTGCCTGAGGGCACCAAGTTAAAAGAAATTCAACCTCCAGCAAATAATATCGTGCTCGGCGATTAGGACTATTTATAATGTGTTAAATTTAAGGTATTTCTTGACACCCTACTTTTTAATCGCATATAATTACATTAAGTTGTTGTATTGTTTTTTTGCTATTAAGGAGGAGTATTTTTAGCTATGCCGATTGAACTGGGGAGCGTCGTAGAGGGCGTGGTAACTGGAATAACCAATTTCGGCGCTTTTGTAGAGTTACCTGGTAGGGGGACCGGATTAGTGCATATTTCTGAAATAGCTGAGGTGTATGTAAAAGATGTCCACGATTTTCTAAAAGTAAATGATAAGGTTTCGGTTAAAGTAATTTCAGTGGATCCAAAGGGCAAGGTTGGGCTTTCTATTAAACAGGCAAATCCTACCTCCATGCACCATCCCCATAAGAAGAAAGTACAGGTTTCTTTTGAAGATAAGTTGTCCAAGTTTCTAAAGGAAAGTGAAGAGCACCAGCAGTTTTTAAAACGGAGTACTGATGTTAAAAGAGGTGGACGGGGATCCGGGCGTTAAAAAGGAATACTAATTTAGCTAGTAGTTTACAAATATGCCTTAATAGGCATTTTTTATTTTGCATCAAGTATTCCTCTGTTATACCAGTAGTGAATGAAATTTAATTATCATAGCAAGGAGTGTTGCATATATGGACCGGATTGCAGCTATTGATATAGGTACAAACTCCACCAGACTGCTGGTTGCTGATGTATCCGGGGGAAATATAAAAACTCTGGGGACCAGGCTGAGTCATACTCGTTTGGGAGAAGGAATAAGTGGTGGCGTACTGCTGCCTGTTGCTATGGAAAGGACGTTGGAGGCAATTGGTTCTTTTTTAAAAACAGCTTTGTTGATGGGGGTGAAACGGGTAGTCGCTGCTGCAACCAGTGCGGTACGTGATGCAGAAAACCGGGACATTTTCTTGGGATTGGCCAGAGAGCGGTTCGGCCTGGACGTAAAGGTCCTGAGCTGTGAGGAAGAGGCTTCTCTAAGTTACCGGGGTGTATTATCAGGACTTCCTTTAGATCCGTTAACAACTGTTGTAGTCGATGTGGGAGGTGGTAGTACTGAGCTGATCTGGAATAACAGAGGGCGCCTGGAGTGCCTCAGTGTCAGCGCCGGGGCATTGAGGACGACCGAGTCTGGAGTTGGCGAGTGTCAAATTGCAGCTATATTTGAGCCTGCCCTGAGCATAGTCCGGGAAGGCCAAGTCGGTTACCTGGCTGGGGTTGGCGGCACCATCACTACTCTGGCGGCTGTGGATCAGGGACTTACTGTTTATGACCCGGTACGCATCCATGGTTACCGTTTAACTGCTTCGGCTGTCCAGCGTGTTTTAACAAAATTGAAACATCTAAGTATTGAGGACCGCAAAAAATTACCTGGGCTTCAACCTGAAAGGGCAGATATTATTGTTGCCGGTAGTGATATTGTAAAAACAGTACTGGATGGGCTTAGGCTGAAGCATATGCTGGTGAGCGAGTGCGATATTTTAAGCGGGTTGATCCTGGAAAAGTCGAAAGAAGATTATTGACTATCTGCCTTAAGTGACAAATATTTCCCAACCATTGTACTATAATATTCCTATTGATGAAATAATTGGTACAAGGGGTTGGCTTGATGACTGATACTATCGATGTCTATCCATATCACAGGGTAGACCGCCGGGCTAGTAAAGGTGAGTCTAAGCAAAAAACTGCCTTAGGGAAGAGATTGGATCCTGCAAAACATTCCCCTCATCAGGTAAAATCCCCCCGTAAATTTTTAACACCTATAGTGATATCTATCTGTATAGGGGGTTTTTTTCTGGGGCGGGGAGTTGTGCTGGGAGATCTGGTGCCTTTTGGTGTTGCCTTTGTGGTAGCTTCAATATGGGTTTTTGCCCGGTCAGGGCTAGTATCGGTTCCAGCTGTTATAGCCGGTCTGGCGTCTATTAGTGGGGGAATGTTACTGTTAGGTTCCACCTTGACCGTTATTTGCACCTTATTCCTGATAAGGACGATGCCTGTTGGTATAAAGAGACAGTGGTTGGTCTTGCCCGGTCTGGTTTTGGCTGTGACTGTTATAGTTAAAACGTCATTATTAGCTATTGCTAATCCATCCTCTTATAGTTACTTTAGTGTGCTGTTTGAAGCTGTTTTTGCAGCTTTGTTAACACCAGTAATGATGCGTGGACTCAGTGCGCTAAAAAAAAGAATGCGAGGTACATATACATTAAACAGTGAGGAAATTTTTTGTATTCTACTTATTTTAGGAGGACTAATTGCCGGAACCGGGGACCTGAGATATGAGATCATCAGTCTTAAGGGCACCTTAAGCCGATTGGCGATATTACTGGGTGCCCTGGTCGGAGGAGCAGGCACTGGCGCGGCTTCCGGTGCGGTACTCGGGGTTGTTCCAGGCCTTGCTTATACTGTGTTACCTGCACTAGCGCCTGCTTACTCCTTTGCCGGGTTTCTTGCCGGCTTTTGTCGGAGTTTCGGTAAGGCTGGCGTAGCTACTGGTTTTTTGCTTGGTAACATTGTGCTGTCGGTTTATCTCACAGATAATAATAACTTGATTGCCATTCTAGCCGAAACCGGGCTGGCAACAGTGCTTTTTTTAATGATACCGTCATTTTTGATTGAAGGTATTAGAGCATCCATAGGACTGGATAATGAGGTTAAAACGCAAGTCTCAGAAGAGGGTTCAAATTTAAAAGATCTGTTCGAGAAAAAAATGAAAAACTGGGCGCTGATCTTTCGTGAGCTATCTCTGACTTTTGAACAAGTATCTTCTACTGCAGGTCAGAGCGGAGAGGAGCAAGGTATCCAAAAGTTGTTAAGTCAGATTAGTAAAAAAGTATGCGGTAGTTGTGCCTCTTACCGTACTTGCTGGGAGAGGGAATTTTATAAAACCTACCAGCATCTAATTGACCTTTTGGCACTGGTGGAAATTAACGGCAGTGTTTCTCAGGAAAATATCAACATTGAGTTTAGAAAGCGTTGTACCAGGACAAAAGAACTAGCCAGCACAATCAGTTGTCTTTATGAAATCTTACGTATTAACCGCTACTGGTCTGGTCGATTATTGGAGAGTCGTGGTATCGTCTCAGAGCAGTTGAGGGGTATAGGTGAAGTTATTGCCAGTCTGCCCGCGGAATTGGTATATGATGCGGAGTCTGAGGGTACGGGATATGACTTGCGTAAAAAGTTAAAAGAAGCTGGTGCCAGAGTTGAATATCTCTCGATAAGCCGCCTGGGAGGGAACAAGATAGAAGTTTCCCTAACGCATGCTCCATGCGGTGGAAGAATGCAGTGCAGAGATGTTATAGCTCCGCTTTTATCGTCGGAACTAAAGCGATCTTTTTGTCCTGCGGTGGCAGATTGCTTGGTTAAAGAGGGTGAGCAGGCCTGTCAGTTAAGATTTTATTCTGATCTAAAATATCGCTTGGTTATCGGCTTTTGCGGTATTGGTAAGGCTGGCAGTGTAGTATCAGGTGACAGTAACGCATTTTTTTACCTAAAAGGTGGAATATTGGGGTTGGCTATTAGTGATGGAATGGGTGTGGGGCCAAAGGCAGCAATGGAAAGTAGCACAACAATTTCACTTCTGCGACATCTTCTTGAACTCGGCTTTAGGCAGGAACTGGCGATCAAAACGGTGAACTCAATCCTTGTTTTGCGCTCACCGGATGAGAGCTTTGCCACATTAGACCTTGCTAAGATTGACCTTTATGGTGGGCATGTTAATTTTATAAAAATTGGCGCTCCAACCACATATATTTTGCATGACGGGCACGTAATTCAAATCCGGGCTAGCTCTCTACCGGTTGGAATCATTGAAAATATAGAAGTAGCTTCACAGAACAGACTGTTGGAGTCGGGGGATAAGTTGATCATGATCACTGATGGTGTTCTCGAAGCGTTTAATGGCGCCAATGACAAAGAGGATTGGTTAGTAAAGGTTCTTGAGGACGCAAATAAACTACCGCCCCGGGAAATTGCCGAACTCTTGCTTAAACTGGCACAGACGCGGTCGGGTGGTGTAGCCAAAATTCCGGACGATATGACTGTCGTGGTGGCCGGTCTGGAAAAACAACAGGAATCGGCAGAAAGTCAAGCCGGATTTAATTAAAACGGCTTGTTTTATTTTTTTTATCTTTTTTCGCCTAATTACTAGGTGTAGCAGGAAAATCTTTTACATTTGTGGAATATCAAAACTGCTATTTACTAACATTAGCCAGGTGAGTGAGAATGGACCTGAGCAAAAGGGTACGGGAATATATTGAGCGGAACAGGATGGTGGAACGGGGAAATAATGTTGTGGTGGCAGTTTCCGGTGGAACCGACTCAGTGGCTTTGTTGCACTTATTATATTACTTAAGACATAAACTTGGGATATCCCTGCACGTAGCTCATCTTAATCATATGTTTCGCGGTTCCGAATCGGAGGCAGACGCTTGTTTTGTAGCTGATCTAGCTAAGCGTTACCATTTGCCAGCTACAATTGAAGCGTTTGATGTACCGGCCTACCGGGAGGAAATGCGTATGTCTGCCCAGGCAGCTGCCCGCGAAGTGCGCTATCGTTTTCTACACAAGGTAGCTAAAAGCACCGGAGCGGCAAAAGTCGCCCTAGCCCATCAAGCTGATGACCAGGCTGAGACAGTAATGATTAATTTTTTGCGTGGTTCAGGGCTCCCGGGACTCAAGGGCATTCTACCAGTGCGGAATGATTATCTAATTAGACCATTATTGATGGTGCGGAGGTATGAAATTGAGCGCTATTGTGCCGACTTGCAGCTACCCTTTCGTCAGGATTCTTCTAACTTAAAGAAGCATTATCTTCGCAACCGCGTCAGAATGAATCTGTTGCCAATGCTGGAAAACGAATACAATCCTGCTATGGTTTCTAACTTGATCAGGCTGGGTGGGATTTGCCGTGAGGAAGATGAATATATGGAAAACCAGGCACTGAGGGCATACCGGAAGGCTATGGTTGCTTCCACTGGTAAGATCAGCCTTTCATTGGACCACATGCTGAAGATGCCCCTGGCTATCCGGCGTAGGGTACTAAGACTGGCCTGGCAGGCTTTTACAGGTACAAAGCGGGATCTGTCTTATCAACATACTGAAGATGCGTTAAACCTACTGAACAATAATGTAATTGGTTCGGTAGCATCTCTTCCAATTGGAGTTGTGGCAACTCGCGCTCAGCGGTCACTGGACCTATCAGTCTGCCTAGATAGGCAGTATCCCAGCTATTATATTTATCCGCTGAAAGTGCCAGGGGCGACTTATATTCCAGAAATAGATCGTACTATCAGCGGGTCCTTGCTGGCTGGTAAGGTTTTGCCTGAACCGCGTTCCCTGCCGTTAAATGAAGCGGTTCTGGATTTTGATAAATTGCCCTCGAAGCTTTTTGTCCGGCGACGCCAAAAGGGAGATGTCTTTTGTCCATACGGTCAAAATTCTAATGTAAAGCTCAAAGACTTTTTGATTAAGCAAAGGATTCTTAGAGAAGAAAGAGATTTTTTGCCCCTTGTCTGCACACCCGAAGAAATAGTCTGGGTAGGGGGGGTACGTATTGGTGACAAATGGAAGATTGGTAGTGGAACTAAGAAAGTACTCCACTTAAAATTAACTAATGGTGCTAGCTGTTAACCAAATAATTTTAAAATACCTTTTATATTTTTGCTTCCGTGGTATAATTATAATTATGGGTTTCTGTCGTTTTATTATTGGAGAGGAGTGGAATGATTGAATAAGGTTGTAAAAAACCTTAGTATCTATTTGTTGATTGTTCTCGCAATTATCTTTCTGTTGAGATATGCGACGCCCAATAAAGATGTTGCCCTACTGTTATCTTACGATAAATTTTATGAGGATATAAACCAGGGCCAGGTTAAAAGTGTTTTGATCCAAACGGAGAGCCAGACTTTTATTATTACCGGCGAGAAAATTGACGGAACCAAGTTTGAGACCAAGGGCCCAGCATCCGACACAGCCTTGTTGCAGTTGCTTAAAGAAAAAAATATCGAGCAAAAATTTGACTTGCCGACACAACCCGGGTGGTGGGCCAGCTTACTTACAACTCTTCTGCCAATTCTGTTGTTTGTTGTCTTATTCTTCTTTCTAATGCAGCAAACCCAGGGTGGTGGTAACCGGGTTATGTCTTTTGGCAAAAGCCGGGCGAGGCTTCAGACCGACGAGAAAAAAAAAGTTACTTTCAGTGATGTGGCCGGGGCTGATGAGGTGAAAGAAGAGCTGGAAGAAATAGTTGGGTTTCTAAAGAGTCCGAAAAAGTATCAGGAACTTGGCGCTAAAATACCTAAAGGTGTCCTCCTGTTCGGGCCACCTGGTACCGGTAAGACTCTATTAGCCCGCGCGGTGGCAGGTGAAGCGGGAGTACCTTTCTTCAGTATCAGCGGCTCAGATTTTGTGGAAATGTTTGTTGGGGTTGGGGCTTCCCGTGTGCGGGATCTTTTTGAACAGGCCAAAAAAAACGCCCCATGCATTGTTTTCGTAGATGAGATTGATGCGGTAGGACGCCAGAGGGGCGCCGGTTTAGGTGGTGGTCATGATGAGCGAGAGCAAACGCTGAACCAGCTTCTAGTGGAAATGGACGGATTTTCCCCCAATGATGGTATAATTATCCTGGCCGCAACCAACCGCCCTGATATCCTTGATCCAGCACTTTTAAGGCCTGGACGTTTTGACCGTCAGGTAGTAGTAGACGCGCCGGATGTTAACGGGCGCAAGGAAATATTGAAGTTGCATATCCGCGGTAAGCCGATTGAACAGGAGGTAAACTTAGAAATAATAGCGCGGCGAACACCAGGTTTTACAGGGGCCGATCTGGCTAACCTAACCAATGAGGCAGCACTCCTGGCGGCGCGGCAAAACCGCAAGAAAGTAACAATGGCTGATTTAGAAAACTCTATTGAAAGAGTGATCGCTGGCCCAGAAAAGAAATCTAAGGTGATTAGTGAAAAGGAAAAGTGGCTGGTTTCCTATCACGAAGCTGGTCATGCTGTACTGGGCTACCTGCTCCCCAATACTGATCCAGTGCACAAAGTATCTATTATACCAAGAGGCCGGGCTGGTGGCTATACCTTGCTTTTACCTAAAGAGGATCGCTATTATGCAACTAAGTCCCAGTTGCTTGATCAGGTAACCATGCTTTTAGGAGGGCGTGTAGCTGAGGCGGTTGTGCTAAAGGAGATTAGTACTGGAGCTCAGAACGATCTGGAGCGCTCCACCGAAATAGTCAGAAAAATGGTTATGGAGTTCGGAATGAGTGATCTTGGCCCGACGACATTCGGGCACAGGCAGGATACACCATTTCTTGGTCGTGACTTGGCCAGGGACCGCAATTACAGTGAAGAAGTAGCCAATGCTATTGATATTCAGGTCAGGAGTACTATTGATAATTCATATAACAAAGCTAAACAGATACTGGAAGAACATCTGGATACTCTCCACCTGGTAGCAAAAACACTTTTTGAAAAAGAGACTGTGGAAGCTGAAGACTTTGCGGAATTGATGAAACAGGCCGGTGAGGCAGAACGGTTAGACCGGGTTAAATGAGGATAACAATATTTGGAACATAGGCCATACTAGTTTTTGGCATAAAAACAGGGGGGGTAATTTAATATGGAACGCACATATCTTATGGTTAAGCCTGATGGTGTTCAGCGTAACCTTACTGGTGAAATTATCAGCAGGTTTGAGAAGAAAGGGTTCAAAATAATCGGACTGAAAATGTTTAAAATCACCAGGGAGTTAGCGGAAAAACATTATGGAGAGCACATTGGCAAGCCATTTTTTACTTCTTTAGTCGACTATATTACTTCCGGTCCTGTTGTTGGTATAGTAGTGGAAGGTAAAAATGTAGTTAGTGCCGCCAGGGAAATGATGGGGGCAACCGATCCATTAAAAGCTGCACCTGGCACTATCAGAAGTAGTTATGGAATTGATATCGGGCGCAATGTTATTCATGGTTCCGACTCAGTTACCAGCTCTGCGAGGGAGATTGCGATTTTCTTTAAAGAGGGAGAATTAGTGGAGTATAGTCGTGATTTAGACCGGTGGATTTACGAGTGAATAATACAAAAACGATAAGAGGAGCGTTATATGGCTTATGATGCAACCAGGATGGCGGATTGGCAAATCGCCGAGGAGTCCGAAAAAAACTTGCTTGCTCCTGATGAGTGGCGGGACAGGCTAGGCCTGGAAAAAGATGAAATAATTCCGTATGGGAGAGTATGCAAGTTTGATTTTTTAAAAATTATGAATCGCCTTAAAGGTAGGCGGGATGGCAAATATATTGAGGTTACCGCCATAACTCCCACTCCGCTTGGTGAAGGAAAGACTACCACCACTATAGGACTTCTGGAGGGATTGGGCAAAAGAGGTAAAAATGTAGGTGGTTGTATCCGTCAGCCGTCCGGCGGGCCTACTATGAATATCAAGGGTACTGCTGCTGGTGGGGGCAATGCTTTACTAATTCCGATGACCGAGTTTTCCCTGGGGCTTACCGGTGATATCAATGACATTATGAATGCCCATAACCTGGCAATGGTAGCTCTAAACGCCAGGTTGCAGCATGAGGCAAACTATAATGATCACGAATTGGCTGAGCGAAACCTGTGTCGCCTGGATATTGATCCAAAACATGTTGAAATGGGCTGGATTATTGACTTTTGTGCTCAGGGGTTGCGTAATATTGTCATGGGAATCGGCGGCAGGATGGACGGTTTCATGATGTCTTCAAAATTCAGTATTGCGGGCAGTTCTGAAATCATGGCTATCCTTGCTATTGTCCGTGACTTGAGGGACTTGAGAGAAAGACTGGGAAAAATAATTGTGGCTTATGATCGGAAGGGTGATCCAGTTACTACTGCAGATCTGGAAGTAGCGGGTGCTATGTGTGCATGGATGAGAAACGCTATTAACCCGACTCTGATGAGTACAGTGGAGCAACAGCCCTGCATGGTGCACGCCGGACCTTTTGCGAATATTGCCGTTGGACAGTCTTCGATCATAGCCGACCGCATAGGATTAAAGATGTTTGACTATCATGTTACTGAAAGCGGATTTGGAGCTGATATCGGTTTTGAAAAGTTCTGGAATGTAAAATGCAGACTAAGCGGGCTTGTTCCTAGTGTATCAGTTATTACGGCTACTATCCGGGCTTTGAAGATGCATGGCGGGGGGCCTAGAGTTGTACCAGGTCGGCCTCTGGCTGAAGAATATCGAAAAGAAAACCTGCAACTTCTGGAAGGTGGCATTCCAAATTTGTTGCACCATATTGGCACTGTCAAGAAGGCAGGGATTACCCCGGTTGTCTGTATTAATGCCTTTGACACAGATACCAAAGATGAGCTCTTAATGGTACGGCGTTATGTCGAGCAAGCCGGGGTTCGTTGTGCGCTTTCCAGACAGTGGTTAGAAGGCGGAGATGGTGCTCTCGAATTAGCTGATGCGGTTATTGATGCCACTAAGGACATTGTTAATTTTGATTTCCTTTATCCATTAGAAATGCCTTTAAGGCAGAGAGTTGAGGTAATAGCTAAAGTAGTGTATGGGGCTGACGGTGTGGCCTGGACTCCTGAGGCTGAAGCCAAAGCCAGGAAATTTGAATCCGACCCAACGATGAGGAATTATGCTACTATGATGGTTAAAACTCATTTAAGTTTAACCCACAATCCCGAAATGAAGGGAGTCCCCAGGGGTTGGGTTCTGCCGATTAATGATGTCCTTGTTTTTGCTGGGGCTGAATTTCTTTGCCCTGTTACTGGTGCAATAAACTTGATGCCAGGGACCAGCTCAAACCCGGCTTTTAGGAAAATTGATGTTGATGTAGATACTGGGAAGGTTACCGGTCTTTTTTAATCATCCTGGATAAACCATGTACTCCAGCCTCAAGAAAGGCCGTCAAGGATAAATAGCTACTGACGATAATGCGGAGGCAAGTGAAATGTACAAAAAGATACTGGTGCCTTTTGATAATTCCAGCCAATCTTTTTCGGCTGCCCAGCATGCCTTAAAACTAGCTACGGTCCGTAGGGCGACAGTTACACTTTTCCATGTGATTCAGGATATAATTAATGATCCAGAAGAGAGAGCCCGGGTCCGTATCGGGATCGACCGGGAAACTATTTTAAACGAGCTAAAAGTTAAAGCACAGACCATGCTAGAGCAGTTGAGAGAACAGCTTGCCGGGAATGATATTAAGATTGATACTGCTGTAGTAGTCGGTAACCCGGCTAAGGAAATCCTGAAAAAGGCAAAAATCGAGGGTTATGACGTTATTATTATCGGTAGCAGAGGACTGGGAAAAATACCTGGCATCCTGATGGGAAGTGTAAGTAATAAGGTGTGTTCTGGTGCCACTTGCCCGGTAATAGTCATTCACATATAGAAGTTGCGAAACTATTTTAACAAAAAAACGTTGGAGAATGCAATTGACGATCCGGGCTTATGTCATTGAAGTAAGAAATAAGGAGCATGCCTTGAGTGTACTTGCATCTGTTGGTGCTGATCAGGCTGGGTGTCGGTGGATGGCGCCAAAAGCTATACACAGGCTGGTAATGTTAGAAGGATTACTGCCAAAGCAGGCCAATATAATCAAACAGGAAATGCTCGGCAAGGGTGGGGAGGCTGCTGTCTCTAGAGGCGTGATTGACGGCTCTGTTCGGGAGTCTAAAGTTCTCTTAATGGGCACCTTAAAGCAATATGGTGCATTTCTAGACAAACTCATGCTGCAACCCTTTGGCCTGGCAGATCTTGCTGTCCGGATCAGGAGCCTGTTAAATGGACTTGAAGAACGGCCTTCCTTTAATTTGGTCTGCCGCGATAAAATTATCCGGCTAGGTGAAAGGACGTTGGTTGTGGGGATCCTGAATGTGACTCCGGATTCTTTCTCAGACGGGGGGATCTACCGTGACTGTGGTTCAGCCTTGATACGGGCTAAGCAAATGGTTGCCGATGGTGCTGATATTATTGACCTGGGTGGGGAATCTACTCGGCCGGGATACAAACCGGTGGATGTAGGAGATGAATTATCTCGCGTTATTCCCGTTTTGAGAAAATTGATTAAAGAAGTGTCGGTTCCAATTTCGGTTGATACGACCAAGATAGATGTAGCCCGCCAGGCGCTTGAAGCCGGCGCCCATATAATTAACAACCAGCGGCCTTTGGACGTTGAGCCTGCCATGTACGACTTAGTTGCGGAATACGGAGCGCCCCTGGTGCTAATGCACAACCAGCAGAGCACTGAGTACCGCGATTTAATCGGTGATTTAATCGAGTATTTCCTGGATAGCATCAAGGTGGCTATGTCTGCGGGAGTAGCTCGAGATAAACTAATTATAGACCCGGGTTTTGGCTTCGGAAAGTCTACAGGCCAGAACCTGGAGGTATTGCGGCGGTTAAGAGAATTGCGCTGTCTCGGGTTACCGATATTAATTGGAACCTCACGTAAATCGACTATCGGAAAAGTGCTTGGGTTGCCGGTAGACCAGCGAGTGGAAGGTACTGCGGCCACTGTTGCGGTAGGTATTGCTAACGGTGCTGACATTGTACGGGTACATGATGTGAAAAAAATGGTTCGTGTGGCCAGAATGACTGACGCTATAGTCCGGGGGAAATGAGTGGAAATGGATAAAATAATCTTGGCTGGAATGGAGTTCTACGGTTATCATGGTATATTACCTCAGGAACAATTCCTGGGGCAGAAGTTTACTGTTGATGTCGAATTGTCCCTGGAACTTGAACAAGCAGGTTATTCCGATACCCCGGAGCAAGCGGTGGATTATGCCAGCGTTTTCGATATGGTCAGGACGATTATTGAAGGCAGGCCTCGCAAGTTGCTTGAGTCTGTGGCTGAGGCTATAGCAGAAAGTGTATTAAAACGTTTTCCAGCAGTAAAGGAAATACTGGTTCGGGTTAAGAAACCCCATGCACCTCTGCCGGGGAAATTTGACTGGGTGGCCGTAGAAATTAATAGAAAAAATGAATAGCATTACAGATATTATTGCTTATATTGGTCTCGGCAGCAATATGGGTGATAAGGTAGCCAATATTAGAAAGGCACTGGCGGTGCTGGATATTAGTAAGGGGGTTTGGGTGAAACGGGTGGCGCCTTACTATTATACGGCACCCATTGGTTATACCGGACAGGATTGGTTTGTTAATACAGTAGCAGAATTGGAAACAAAATTATCACCTTACGACCTGCTCTACTTGTTGCTTGATGTGGAGAACAGGCTTGGGCGGGTACGGACAATACCTTGGGGACCGCGGACGATCGACTTGGACTTGCTCATTTATGGTCATGAAGAAATAAATACCTCAGGGTTAATGCTCCCCCACCCTAATATGCATGAGCGTGCCTTTGTTATGGTGCCGCTAGCAGTATTGGCGCCTGAGGTGGAATTACCGGGCAGGGGTAAGGTAGTCGAACTAGCGTCGTTGCTGGCCAGAGACCAGTTAATTATGAAAATGGAATCTTTAAATGATCACTGAATGTATTTGTTAAAAAATTATTGCCTGGTTGATTTGGCTGTGTTAAAATGTAACGGCAAGGGTGGCATCTTTAGGAGCTATACCTAAATGATTATATAAAAAACAATTTACGATTAAGAACTTCTGATAAATTAAAACTTATCGCTTGGAGCCAGAGGGACCGAGACGGGAGGTTGGAGTTCACATAGCCTTTCGGGTAATCCGGGAGGCTTTTTATTATAAATAGTGTTAAAAACAGCTGATACCAGTAGTTTAAGAATAGCTCCTTAGTGATTCAGACGAGGGGGTGTCATCAATCAGCAAGCCATCTATAGCAGTAGTTGGGGCAGGGAAAGTTGGATCGGCGATAGCCCTGCTACTGAGTCGCCAGGGCTATCCGTTGGTTGGAGTATCCGATAAGCGCCTATCATCAGCTATGCGTGTGGCAGAAGAATTAATGGTAATTGCCACTACTAAACCCGAGGAGATTACTGTCAGTGCCGATGTGGTTTTTATCACGACACCTGATCGTATAATTGCACAGGTTGCTGGTGAGATTAATGAACGAAAAGGTTTTAAGTACGGTCAAATAGTATTCCATACCAGTGGGTTTCACCCTGCGGAAGAAGTTGGAATTGCCCGGTATTCCGGGGCGATGGTTGCATCGTTACACCCGCTTCAGTCTTTTGCCGATGTTAGTATGGCTATGAAAAACTTGCCTGGATCATATTTTGCGCTTGAAGGTGACACTGGCGCGTTACCAGTGGCAGAACAGATTGTAAAGGACCTTGGTGGCAAGAGCTTTTTTATTGCCACTCGTGATAAGCCACTGTATCATGCGGCTGCCTGTATCGCATCCAACTACCTTGTTTCTTTAATGCACATCGCAACTGGCCTTTATAGCCGTTTCGGACTTTCCAGGCCAGAGGCTTTTCAAGCGTTGCTCCCTTTGATACAGGGTACTATAAAGAATATCAGCGAGATCGGCCCAGCCCAGGCATTAACAGGTCCGGTGGCGCGTGGTGATGGTGTGACGCTTGAAGGTCACCTGTTTTCTCTAAGTGAGGCGGGAGAGCTTGAATTTGAGCTTTACAAAAAGCTCGGTCTTTACTCTATAATGGTAGCCCTGGAAAAAGAAAGTATCACCATTGAACAGGCTGACAAGCTTAAAGAGATCTTGGAGGGGGCAAAAGAACATGAATAGTGGTAAGGTAACAACCACAACCATCAAGCAAAAAAAGATCGATGGCCAGCCGATTACCATGCTGACCGCTTATGATTATCCGATGGCTAAAATTGTGGACGAATCAGGAATAGACATGATTTTAGTTGGTGACTCTCTGGGCAATGTGGTACTGGGGTATGAATCTACCATTCCGGTAACTATGGAGGATATGATTCATCATACGAAAGCAGTATGTAGGGGTGTTAACCGGGCGATGGTAGTGGCGGACATGCCTTTTCTTTCGTGCCATATTTCTAAGAAAGAAGCTGTCCGTAACGCCGGGCGTTTACTTCAGGAGGCAGGCGCTCAGGCAGTGAAGTTGGAAGGTGGCCGGGAGGTGGCCAAGGCGGTTCGAAAGATTGTTCAGGCAGGAATCCCGGTGATGGGTCACCTTGGACTCACGCCGCAGTCTATCCACCAGCTCGGTGGTTTTAAAGTGCAGGGTAAGGACGAGCGGGTGGCCAAAAAATTGATTGATGATGCAAGGGCACTTGAGGAAGCAGGAGTTTTCTCAATAACTCTGGAGTTGGTACCTACCCCATTGGCCAAACTAATTACAGAATCGTCCTCAGTGCCGATTATTGGTATTGGTGCAGGGCCTTATTGCGACGGGCAGGTGCTGGTGCTTCACGATATATTAGGACTCTACCCGCGGTTTATACCCAGATTTGTTAAACAGTATGCTAACCTACACGATCAAATAGCCGTGGCTCTGAAAAAGTATAAGGAAGAGGTGGAAGCACGTTCATTTCCTGCCGAAGAGCACTGTTTTGGAATGTCCGAGGAAGTGCTGGAAAAATTATATTAGCTACAACAATACACGATTAAAGGAAGTTTAATATGTTTATATTTAACACTGTTGACGAGATAAGGGAATTTGTTCGCAGTGTCAGGGCTTCAGGTCAGAAAATTGGGTTTGTACCTACTATGGGCTATCTTCATGAAGGTCACCTTGAACTGATGCGGTGGGCTAAAAGGCACTGCGACATTGTAGTGATCAGCATTTTCGTAAATCCTACCCAGTTTGGTCCACAAGAGGATTTTGACAAGTACCCCAGGGACTTAGAACGTGATGCGCAAATGGCAGAAAGTGTGGGTGTGGATGCCATATTCAAACCATCTGTTGCTGAAATGTATCCCTCAGGTTACTGTACTTATGTCGATGTGGAACGAATCACGGAAAAACTTTGTGGACAATCCCGTCCTGGTCATTTCCGTGGAGTGGCTACAGTGGTAACTAAACTATTCAATATCATTAACCCTGACCAGGCCTTTTTTGGGCAAAAAGACGCTCAGCAGGCATTAGTAATCAGGCGGATGGTTGCCGATCTAAACATGAGTATGGAAGTAGTAACCGTGCCAACTGTGCGGGAACCAGATGGACTGGCCATGAGTTCACGCAATGTTTATCTTACCCCGGAACAACGCCAGGCTGCTTTAGTACTTCGCAAAGGCTTGAGAATTGCAGAGGATGCAGTTGCGGCAGGGCAGAGGGACACGTTTGCTATTCGTCAACTAGTCGTCGATACTATCGTCGCCGAACCACTGGCAGAGATTGACTATGTTGATATATATAGTTACCCGGAATTGGAGCCTGTTACTAAAATGTCGGGACCGGTACTCCTGGCGCTAGCTGTAAAAATAGGCCGGACGCGGCTGATTGACAACATAATTTTGGGGGTAGGGGATAAATGCTCATAACTATGTTTAAATCAAAGATTCACCGCGCTATCGTGACAGAGGCGAACCTCAACTATATGGGCAGCATCACTATAGATGAGACGCTGATGGAAGCGGCTGACATTATGACAAATGAAAAAGTGCAGGTTGTTAATAATAATAATGGCGCCCGGTTTGAGACATACGTCATCAAGGGACCCCGCGACTCCGGTGTAATATGTCTGAATGGGGCAGCCGCACGTCTGGTACAGCCTGGCGATAATGTAATCATCATTTCTTATGCCATGCTGGATCATAATGAGGCACGTGCTTTTAAGCCTACAATAATAATGGTTGATGAGAATAATCATATTACTGGGAGCAAATATGGTGAGGCTCATAGTGAAGTGGGTTAATAGCCTCTTATTCTTGACAAATTAGAAGGGAGCAAGTTAGAATTAACTACAAGGTTTATAGTAAGACGAATTTTAGATACATAGAGACATCTTTAATAACCCGTAATGCCGGGCGCTAGTTTGTTTTTGTGTAGTCTCCTACAACAAAAGATCTTTGTTAGATGTCAAATTTATCTAAGCGTTGTCAAAAACGGTACCCAGTTTTTACAGCGTTTTTTTATAAGTTTTATTACTCATTTGTTGACCTTTATGTTTAAGGAAAGGGCTGAGAGCTTCATGGTATCGAATAATAAGATACAACAGCTGACCGAGGAAATTGTCAGACTAAAGAAGGAACGTAATGCCGTAATTTTAAGCCATGTGTACCAGCAGCCGGAGGTCCAAGATATAGCTGACTTTGTGGGTGATTCCCTGGGACTGGCCCAGCAGGCAGCTAGAACTGACGCCTCAGTAATTGTTTTTTGTGGGGTTCATTTTATGGCTGAAAGCGCATCAATTCTTTGTCCAGATAAAACCGTGGTGTTACCGGATGAAAATGCTGGCTGCCCGATGGCAGATATGGTCAACGAAGTGGAACTACAGGGGAAAAAGAAGGAGATACCAGACGCCATTGTAGTGTGTTACATTAACACATCTGCAGCAGTGAAAGCGGAGTGTGATATTGCTTGTACTTCTGCAAATGCTGTAAATGTAATATCCTCCCTGCCTAAGAACAGGCCGATCTTGTTTGTCCCCGATAAAAATCTAGGTCATTATATTGCATCCAAAACTGGGCGGGACTTGATTATATGGGACGGCTTCTGCAATACCCATAATTGTCTTACAGCAGATGATATTTTGATTGCTAAAGGTGCGCACCCGGGAGCCCCTGTTCTGGTTCATCCTGAGTGTAGACCGGAAGTTGTTGCTCTAGCTGATGTTGTGACTAGCACTACGGGCATGATCCGATATGCCCGGGAGAGCAATGCCAGTGAGTTTATTGTCGGTACTGAGATGGGTATTTTACATGCGCTGAATAAGCAATGTCCGGATAAGCAATATTACCTGGCCTCAGACAAGTTAGTTTGCCCCAACATGAAAAAGATAACCATGGAAAAAGTCCATCGGGCGCTATTAAATCTTGAGCCGCGGGTAGATGTACCGCGGGAGATTAGGGATCGGGCAGTCCGCTGTCTGGATAGAATGCTAGCGATTTAAGTGCCTATCGCCAGATGAGGAGGCGTAAACTTGCCTGGTAATTATATGTCAAACTTCGATTCCCGGGAACTGCCCCAGGAAGAGGATGAATATATCATCCTGGGGAGTGGAATTGCCGGATTGTATACGGCCCTGGCTGCTTCCAGGGCAGGTGGTTCAGTAACCGTGCTTACTAAGTGCAGTATGATGAACACCAGTACTGACAAAGCCCAGGGGGGGATAGCTGCCGCCCTGGGGGATAGTGATTCTCCCGCTTTGCACCGTGAAGATACCATTGTTGCTGGTGCAGGTCTGTGTGATGATGAAGCAGTGTCAGCACTTGTTAATGAAGGACCTCAACGGGTCAAGGAATTAATCGATTTGGGTGCTATTTTTGACTATGATGGCCATGGACTGGCTATGACACGGGAAGGTGCACACAGTCAGAGACGTATCCTGCATGCCAGCGGTGATGCTACGGGTGCTGAAATACAGCGTATATTAACCGAGCGTGTTAGGGAGAAAAGAATACAGGTGCAAGAAAACCATTTTGTGGTTGACTTGCTGGTATGGAATAATACTTGCTATGGTGTGCTGGCATTTGACAGGGATTTGAATTGTTTCAAGGTGTATCGCGGTAAAGTAATGGTCCTGGCCACCGGGGGGCTTGGCCGCTTATTTGAGTTTAACACAAATCCGGAAATAGCAACCGGGGATGGTATCGCAATCGCTTTTCGGGCTGGGGCTGAGGTAATGGATATGGAATTTATCCAATTCCACCCCACGGTACTTCAGCTCCCCGGGGCGCCGCCATTTCTAATTTCTGAGGCTGTGCGTGGTGAGGGTGCCTATTTGCGCAACAGTGAGGGGTTGCGGTTTATGCCCCGCTACCATGACTTTCTTGAACTGGCTCCGAGAGATATTGTAGTACGGGCTATATTGGAGGAGATGGCGCGAACGGGTTCAAATAAAGTGTATCTCGACCTCACTCACCTTGACCCTGAGGTAATAAGAAAGCGTTTCCCCAATATTACCAGGACATGCTCTTTATATGGTCTGAATATAATGGTTGACCCTATTCCTGTTGCACCTGCAGCGCATTACATGATGGGAGGGGTAAAAACAAACCTGGTGGGAGAAACTAGTATTAAAGGCCTTTATGCCTGTGGTGAGGTTGCCTGCCAGGGAGTACATGGCGCAAACCGTCTAGCAAGCAACTCTTTGCTTGACGGGCTCGTATTCGGCGCCAGGATTGTAGAGGAAACCAGGAAGTTTCTTAAGGACTATCATCACCCTCGCCATCTGGAATTTGCTTGTGACTGGCTGTTGGAGCCGGCAAAAATTGATTTTGTAAAGCTGCGCAAAAAACTAGAGGCAATTATGTGTTCTAAAGTTGGCCCGATCAGAAACGGAGATGGGTTAAAAGAATCCCTCAGATTTTTTGATTATTGGGGCTGTCTGAATCGGCATACGATGAATAGTGTGGAACAAATGGAAGTGAAAAATATGCTGCAGGTTGGAGAACTAGTGGCTGAAGCTGCATTAACGCGAAGGGAAAGCCGGGGCGGTCACTACCGAGTTGATTATCCTGAAACTCACCGGCGCTGGCAGAAACATATAATATTTAGACGTTAAATTATCATGGAGGGGCGGGAAAATCCCGTCCTTGAAATTTTAAGCGATATTCGCATCTCATGTTGCTAGATAATTTATGGAGTTTATGGGTCAGTATATAAGCATCTTTGCATCATATTTCTGTTTTAGCAAATATTGCGGCAAGTAAGTTCACACAAAAAGCAATAAAATTGGGGTATAGTGTCCACTATACCCCAAAAAACACATTATCATAAAAAATGTTATTCCCTGGCCAAATATATAAACTATTTTTTTATTATTTAATTGCTAAGCGCCTTGTAATGACCCCTATACTAATCACAACTAAGCCGGTGAGCAGGTAAGTTGTTGGATTGGCACCCGTAAATGGGAGATCTCCTTTCCCTGGTGGTTGATTATCATCTGTTGGTGGTTCACTAACTATGGGTGGAGGTCCGCTTATTTTAGTTGGTGGTGTTTCATTAACGTCAGGTGGTGTCTGTGTAGTTGGTGGTGTTTCATTAACGTCAGGAGGTGGTGTCTGTGTAGTTGGTGGGTTGTTGCCATTATCTCCATTGTCTCCCCCATTGCCATTATCACCGCCACCGTGACTATTTCTTTTTGTTAAGCCAATTAGCATTTCATACGGCTTGCAATAAGTTGCGGAGACAGATTCTGACAAACTCCCATTTCTATAGCCGCTCTTGCTCACAGACACTGCGTAGGTTCCTTCTGACAGGTTGTCGAATATTGTTTTTCCGTCATTAGCGGTAGTCCTCGTGGAGCTATAATCGTCAGGCCCGTTTAATGTAACTTCAGCGCCGACGATAGGATCATCGGTACGATTATCATAAACATATACCGAGATGGATGGATCCGGGCAAGGCTCACTACTGGGGTCAAGGCCAATGCTCAGATCAGACTGACTACATTCTATTGCGTTGACCGAGTCTGCCCCGTTTTCATAGCCGCTCTTACTCACAGACACCGCGTAGGTTCCTTTTGTCAGGTTGTCGAATGTTATTTTCCCGTCACCAGCGGTGGTCTTGGTGGAACTATAATCGTCAGGCCCGTTTAATGTAACTTCAGCGCCGCCGATAGGATCGTCGGTGCGATTATCATAAACATATACCGAGATGGCGGGTTCTGGGCATTCTGGGATCAGTCCTATACTAACCTCGTAGATACTACATTCTTTTATGGTAACAGGTTTTGATCTGGACTTGTATCCTTCTTTGGATGCGCTTACAAAGTACTCGCCTGCAAGGTTAATGCCTTTCGAAATACTGCTGGTTCCTTTGCTTCCGGTGTAGTCCTTTACAAAATACGATCCTGGTCCGCTGATTTCTACAGTTGCTTGACTGATAGGCAAGCGTGTATTCATATCATAGACATAAATTTCTAATGTATTTGTGCAAGGACATCTTTCAGGGCATTCTATAGTGCATTCAAAAGAATTTAATTTAATATTTGTATTAGTATCATTATTTAAAATATCTGCCCACGCAACACCAGTGATACACATTAAAATAAGAAAAATAAGTGTGACAAGCAACATCGAACTGGCTTTTTTCAAATCTTTTCCCCCCTTTCCTGGTTAATAGACTAATTTAATGACTTTGTTTCATTCACCTCCTTTAATTATATTGGTTGGTCCGCCGGTTAATTGACTATCAACATAAAACTGTAATCATAATGGGGCCAATTATTATATTGGTACACTATGTGTGAAAAACAGTATTCTAAAGAGTTTACATTGTAGTTTTAAATCTTTCAGCTTTCTATTAGTGTTATTTAGCAAAAAATCAGGGGGAGTTTTTACATAAATATTCTATGTATACCAAAACATTTTGTCAAAAGGAAATAATTTCACAAAGTCTTTTCTGGTGCCTCTTTATTTGATTATCGTTATATACTTTGATTATTCGATTTGTAAGCATCTTTCTTGTGAATGAGCATAACAAATGGTATAATTTATTACTAAACAGAACTGGGTGTTTTTGGAATGCGCATTAAAAGCAAATTTTATTGTCAAGAATGTGGGCACCAATCGACCAGTTGGTTGGGTCGTTGCCCTGGCTGTGGCGCCTGGAACAGTCTAGTGGAGGAATTGGGTAGACGCCCCGCGGTAGGGCGGGTTCCTGCCGTTGGAAGTCAATCACCCTGCCCAGTAACAGAAGTGCCAGTCCAAAAAGAGGATCGCCTGCCTACGGGTATTGGTGAAATTGACCGGGTTCTCGGAGGCGGGGTAGTGCCCGGTTCTTTAATTCTAGTCGGTGGCGATCCGGGTATGGGAAAGTCTACTTTACTTTTGCAGGTTGCCCACCGATTTAGTAAGCAGTATGATGTAGTATATGTTTCTGGTGAGGAATCATTACGGCAAATTAGAATCCGGGCTGACCGGCTGGGCGCTTTATCATCCAGATTGCTGCTGGTTTCAGAAACTGATGTAGCAATAATTGAGCGCCATCTTAGAACAGTGGCTCCCCCCATCGCAATTATTGATTCAATTCAGACAGTATTCAGCAGCGAAGTTGGTTCAGCTCCGGGCAGTGTTGCACAGGTGCGTGAATGTGCGGCTCAATTTATGCGACTGGCCAAGAATTCTGGCGTTTCAGTTTTTTTGGTTGGGCATGTGACTAAGGAGGGGATGTTGGCAGGACCCCGCGTGCTTGAGCACATGGTTGATACTGTGCTTTACCTTGAAGGGGATCGGCACCAATCCTTTCGCATCTTAAGGGGTGTCAAAAACAGATTTGGTTCAACTAATGAGATTGGTATTTTCGATATGCAGGGACGTGGACTTGTTGAAGTAACCAACCCTTCAGAGATTTTTTTAAACCAACATCCCAACGGGGCTGTTCCAGGTGCAGTTGTGGCAGCCTGCTTGGAGGGTTCCCGCCCTTTGCTGGTTGAAATTCAAGCCTTAGTTTCTCCTGCCGGGTATGGTGTTCCACGGCGGATGACGGCAGGTGTAGATCATAACCGCGTAGCATTAATTATTGCTGTTTTGGAAAAAAAAGTAGGCTTAAATCTAGGGAGTTTCGATATTTATGTTAACGCTGTCGGTGGGGTAAGGCTTGACGAGCCTGCGGCAGATTTAAGTATCGCCTTAGCCTTAGTTTCGAGCTTTCGGAATGCTCCTGTAGATTCAGGTCTTGCTGTAGCGGGTGAGGTTGGTTTAACGGGGGAACTTCGTCCTGTTCCCGGTGCGGCAAAAAGGGTGAATGAAGCTTTTAAATTAGGTTTCACACGCTTTTTACTATCCGGGCGGAGCGCATCAAATAATATTGATGAATCTAGGGTTTTGCAGGCAGAAACGCTGGTTGACGCCTTGGATATGGCTTTAAAGCAAAGCTGTGAGGTGGAATAATTGAAGGAAGAAAAGCATGAAGAAAAACTACTAAAAGTTTTGCGAACGATAGCTCCAGGCACCTTATTACGGGAAGGTCTGGATAACATTTTAAGAGCTCAATCCGGAGGGCTAATTGTTCTCGGGGATTCACCTGAAGTGATGAAAATTACTGAAGGTGGGTTCTATGTTAACGCGGATTATACCCCTGCAAATCTCTATGAGTTGGCAAAAATGGATGGAGCAATCATTCTTAGCAGTGACGCGAAAAAAATTCTTATGGTTAATGCTCAACTAGTGCCTGATCAAAATATACCGTCCAGTGAAACGGGCATCCGCCACCGTTCGGCAGAACGCGCCGCAAAACAAACAGATACAATGGTTATCGCTATTTCTCAGCGGCGTGGTGTAATAACAATTTATAAAGGTAACCTAAAGTATGTATTAGGCGTCCTGGCTGTTGTTTTGGCCAAGGCCAACCAGGCTATTCAGACTTTGGAAAAATATCGCTCTGTGATGAACAAAGTCCTGGTGGGGCTTAGTATTCTAGAGTTTGAGGATGCGGTAACACTCTATGATGTTGCCAAGGCTATTCAGCGAACAGATATGGTGTTGCGTGTGGCGAAAGAAATCGAAAGATATACAAGTGAGCTAGGGGTGGAAGGCCGGTTGATCACAATGCAGATGGAAGAGTTAATGGCCAACGTAAAGGAACAGGGTTTGCTGGTAATCCAAGATTATGCCACCATTACCGGGGATAAGTCGCCTTCAAGCATCTTGAGCGTAATTGAGAGTTGGCCGGCGGAGGACCTTTTGGATTTGTCCTTGATCACCCGTGCGCTGGGTTACCCAGGCAGTACGAGCATTCTTGAGCAACATGTTTCACCACGTGGATACAGGTTTTTAGAGAAAATTCCGCGTTTGCCCCTGCCGGTTATAGATAACTTAGTTAAAACTTTCGGTACCTTAAATAAGGTGTTAACGGCATCTATTGAAGAGTTGGACGATGTTGAAGGTATTGGAGAAGTCCGCGCAAGGTCGATCAAGGAAGGTCTAAAACGTTACCATCAACAATTGCTACAACAAGAGAGACATGGTTAATAAAAAAATAATATATGATTCAGATATCTCCAAAATCATATTGACAGTGTCTTGAGGCTGTGCTAGAATTATAGTTTCTTTGACAGGGCCTTTACTATATGGTATAATTTATCGATGGGAATAAGCGAAGGGGGAAAAGGCCTTGTTTAAAATAGGTGATAAAGTGGTATACCCAATGCACGGAGCTGGAGTTATCGAGGCTATTGAAGAGAAGGAGGTGTTGGGGGAAAGACGAAAATATTATATTCTCCGTCTTCCTGTTGGAGATATGAAGGTTATGATACCAATCAACAACGGTGGGGGAGTAGGCTTAAGGGAAGTTATTGACCATGATGGTGTGCAGCGGGTTTTTCATATTTTACGTGAGCAGTCTTCGGAGATGTCTCCTAACTGGAATAGAAGATACCGGGCTAATCTGGAGAAAATAAAAAGCGGTAATATTTACGAGGTTGCTGAAGTAGTGCGGAACCTGGTTAAACGAGATCGTGAAAAAGGACTATCATCTGGCGAAAGAAAGATGCTGGAAAATGCCAGGCAGATTTTGATCAGTGAACTGGTTTTGGCTACAGAGCTTGAAGAGGACAAAGCTCAGTCATTACTCGACGGCGCTTTCGCTTAAAAATGTCAGGTAAACTGGCATTTTTTTGTTTTATAATTATTATCAAAAGTAATATTTTTAATTGAAGTGGAAATTATAAAAATATATAATAATATTCCCATTAATGTAAATAAAGACAATTTCTTATGAAGGGGGTGACATTATGATCAAAAGGATGATTTATATTGTCCTGATCACTGGTTTTACAGGACTGGGTTTTATCGCTGGGTTGAATCTGGTTGAAAGTGGGATAGTAACTTTTTTAACTAACTTACCTCAGCAATTTAAGTTTGGCTTGATTGGTCTCACTACCTTAACCGGGTTGGTTGTCGGTATTCCACTTTCTCCGCTAATTATGCGCGGATCGGTTAGGTTGACTGTTTTTATCGAACAGTACCTGCAGCGAACGCCGGTCCAGGATCTGGTGATGGGTTCTGTAGGTTTGATTATTGGACTTATAATAGCTAATCTAATGGGTTCCATCCTTTCTTATATGGGTTGGTTGGGTAAGGTTATTTGGATGTTGGTCACGCTGCTTTTATCCTATCTGGGTTTGAGTATGGGGATAAAAAAACGAGAAGACTTGTTTGCTTTTTTTGCTAACGTTCCCAGGTTTGGTAAGGAACGTAATGCCAAATCGGATGCTCGAAACAATAATAGTAAAATTTTAGATACAAGTGTAATTATAGACGGTAGAATCGCTGATTTATGTGAAAGTGGTTTTATAGAGGGGACGTTAATAATCCCTTCCTTTATAATTGAGGAACTGCGTCACATCGCTGATTCTTCCGATCTCTTAAAGCGCAACCGGGGAAGAAGGGGTTTGGATATTCTGAACAGGATGCGTAAAAGGCTGGATATCAAAGTGCAAATATATGATAACAACCGCGGGTTGGAGAATATTTCAGAAGTGGATTCAAAACTGGTTAAACTGGGCCAGAGACTGGGTGCTAAAATTATCACAAACGATTTTAACTTAAATAAAGTGGCTGAACTACATGGAGTGAGGGTTTTAAACATTAATGAACTGGCTAACGCCATTAAGCCAGTTGTCTTGCCCGGGGAGGAAATGGTTATCCAGGTAGTAAAGGATGGAAAGGAGATAGGTCAGGGAGTGGCCTATCTTGATGACGGAACGATGATTGTAGTAGAGGGCGGAAAGAGGTATATGAACCAGACTATTTCCGTACTGGTGACCAGCGTTCTCCAAACAGCTGCCGGGCGAATGATTTTTGCCAAGCCGAAATATGAAAGGAGGGGTGACGCCGGTCCGGAACATTATGATGGGGTGAATGTCATTGGTTAAAGTGGCGGCGGTAGTGCCGGCTGCTGGTTGCGGTGTTCGGATGGGGACAAGCTTAAAAAAACAATTTCTTGATTTAGAGGGAACCCCAGTAGTCGGTCATGTCTTGAAAGTGCTTGAGAATAGCCCGTTTGTCCATAGTGTTGTGGTGGTAGTTAGCCCAGGTGAGGAAGAGTATTGTCGCTCTGAGATTGTAGTGCAGTTAGGTTTAAGTAAGGTTATGGCTATTGTACCGGGTGGAAACGTGCGCCAGAAGTCTGTTTTCAACGGCCTTCTGGCGCTTTCTTCCGACACGGATATTGTTGTTGTACACGATGCTGCCCGTCCCCTACTCACTCCGGAGGGACTGTCAGCGGTAGTTGACGCTGCCCTGATTTATGGTGCTGCGGCCCAGGCGGTGCCGGTTAAGGATACAATAAAAATGGCGGGTGAAGATGGTTTTGTCACTGAGACTTTGCAAAGAGACCGCTTATGGGTGGCTCAAACTCCCCAGGCCTTCCGTTATCGTCTGATTATAGATGCTCACCGTAAAGCCGTGGAGGCAAAATATACTGGAACAGATGATGCTGTATTGGTTGAGCGATTGGGACAACCGGTCAAGTTAGTAGCAGGTTCATATGCAAATTTAAAAATTACGACGCCGGAGGATTTGATCATTGTGTCTGCAATATACTCCAAGCGGGCCAGGCGTTAATTATGGAGGATGATAGACATTGCTGATCGGTTTTGGATTTGATGTGCACCGGCTGGCAGAAGGTAGGCCACTAGTTTTAGGCGGCGTTAATATACCCTTTGATAGAGGTTTGCTGGGACATTCTGATGCGGATGTGCTGGTTCATGCTGTTATGGACTCTTTGTTGGGGGCAGCAGGGGAGGGAGACATCGGGAGGCTCTTCCCCGATAATGATCGGCAGTATAGAGGCATCAGCAGCTTAAGCCTGCTGATGAGAGTAAGAGAAATTCTCGTCCGAAAAGGCTTGGTAGTAGGTAATATCGATTCAGTCATCGTAGCCCAGTCACCAAAACTTGCGCCTTTCATGGACGAAATGAAAATAAATATTGCTGAAACTCTTCACATTAACCCTGCTAAAGTCAATATCAAGGCCACAACTACTGAGGGCCTGGGATTTACCGGCACAAGTGAGGGGTTTGCTGCTTATGCCATAGCAATGGTGTTGCCCGCGAACTGATATTAATGTTATAATTAGCATCAATTAAGGGCGTCATTTAAGATACCTGGTTTTTAACCTGTATGTAATGAGGAGGAGTTCCTTTGTTACCCGTTCGTGTACGATTCGCGCCCAGCCCGACAGGCCCTTTTCATATTGGTGGGGCAAGGTCGGCGCTTTTTAACTGGCTTTTTGCCCGCCATCACGGCGGCAAATTTATTGTCAGAATAGAAGATACCGATCAGGGTCGGTCGACCCTGGAATCGGAAGAGAATATATTGGCCGCGTTGAAGTGGCTTGGTATGGATTGGGATGAAGGTATACAGGTTGGGGGGCCGAACGGCCCGTACAGGCAGACAGAGAGACTGGATATATACCGACAGTATATCGAACAGCTGCTACAAAACGGACATGCTTACCGGTGTTACTGCACAGAAGAAGAACTAGCTGAAGAAAGGGAAGCCCTGTTAAGAAGGGGTGAAATGCCAAGATATTTAGGTCGGTGCCGCAATTTGTCCCCGGAAGAATGTAGCCGGATGGAATCAGGTGGTCGTCTGCCGGTGCTCCGCTTTCGGGTGCCGGGAGACAAGGTCATAAATATCAAAGACATCGTACGCGGGGGAGTGTCTTTTGAGTGTAGTGGCATTGGTGACTTTATTATCTTAAAGTCTGACGGAATGCCCACATATAATTTTGCTGTTGTTGTGGACGACCATTTAATGTCAATCAGTCATGTGATACGGGCGGAAGAGCATTTACCTAACACCCCTCGACAGGTATTAATATACGAAGCGCTAGGCTGGGCTCCCCCGGAGTTCGCCCATGTGTCACTGATCCTGGGGAAGGACCGCAGCAAGATGAGCAAGCGACACGGCGCTACTGCTATTGAGCAGTATCGGGATAAAGGATACCTGCCTGAGGCGCTGGATAACTTTCTGGCGCTTTTAGGATGGTCACCTGGTGGAGAAAAGGAAATACTTTCAATGGAAGAACTAAAACAGCAGTTTTCTCTTGAAAAAGTGGCAAAAAGCCCTGCTGTTTTCGACGTGGACAAATTGAACTGGCTTAATGGATATTATATTCGGCAATCCCCAATCAAACGAATTACTGATTTGGCCATATCTTACTTGGAAAACGCTGGTTATGTTAGCTCGCCATTGTCGCAGGAAAGATACGAGTGGGTTAAAATGGTGGTAGATTCAGTAAGGGAGTATCTCGTTTGTATAGAGGAGATAACCGATCATGTCGACTTTTTTTTCGTAAATGAGGTCAACATTGAGGGGGATGAAGCAAAAGATATCATCAATGGTGATCAGGCGCCAGCCATCCTAATGGCTACGCAAAAGAAATTGGCAGCCTATGATGAGCTTAATCATGATTGTGTAAAAGACATTTTAAAAGAAGTTGGCAAAGAACTTGGGGTTAAGAGGAAGCAAATATTTATGACGATACGGGTTGCGCTGACCGGGAGTACCCATGGGCCTGACCTCAGCCAGGTTATGGTAATCCTGGGTAAAGATAAGGTCATATCCCGCTTGGGTAGGGCTTTACAGAGGTTTCCTGGAATGAGTAGTTTTGTCAAAGAGGAGGTGTAAACCATGGAGGTTTACAATACCATTGCCAGGCGCAAACAGGTCTTTCAACCCAAAGAGTCGGGCAAAGTTGGCATATATGTCTGCGGACCTACCACCTATAATTACATACACCTGGGAAACGCCCGACCGCTGGTTTTTTTTGATACTGTCAGGCGCTACCTTGAGTATAAGGGGTATGATGTTACCTATATTCAAAATTTTACGGATATGGATGACAAAATTATTGAGCGCGCTGCAGAAGAGGGAGTAGAGCCCCTGGCCTTGTCCCGCAAGTATATTGAAGAATATTATAATGATGCTGGTAGTTTAAACGTGCGCGTTGCTAATAGACATCCCAAAGTTTCTGAACATATTCCGGAGATCATTGCTATGGTTGAGCAGTTAGTACAAAATGGCACGGCTTATGTAGTTGATGGCAATGTGTACTTTGAGGTGCGAAAGTTCGCAGGTTATGGCAAACTTTCCGGACGAAACCCCGATGAAATGAAGGCTGGCGCTCGTGTTGATGTGGACGCACGGAAGAAAGATCCGCTGGATTTTGCACTGTGGAAGTCGGCTAAGCCGGGTGAGCCATCCTGGGACAGTCCCTGGGGCCCTGGCCGGCCAGGCTGGCATATTGAATGCTCAGCTATGTCTCTTAAATACTTGGGAACTAATTTTGACATCCACGGTGGTGGGTTTGATCTCGTCTTCCCTCATCATGAAAACGAAATTGCACAAAGCGAAGCAGCCACGGGCGAGCCTTTTGTAAGATACTGGCTACATAATGGTTTTATCACTGTAAACGAGGAAAAAATGTCAAAATCCTTGGGCAACTTCTTCCTGGTGCGCGAGATTCTGAGGAATTACCCGCCGGAATTAATTCGTTTTTTTCTGCTCTCCACTCATTACCGAAGCCCTCTGGCCTTCGATGATGAGAAGATATCTGCGGCTGGGCGGGGGTTGGAAAGAATTAAAAATAGTGTGAGGCTGTTGTTAGAAGCATTGGCAAAACCTGCGGGAGAAGAGAGCGCGGTAATGGACGATATCTTCTGCAATAACCTGGACTCCTTAAAGGATTCGTTTGAGGCAGCAATGGACGATGATTTTAACACTGCTTTGGCGATAGGAGTTATTTTTGACCTTGCCAGAGAGGTAAATACTGCTGTTCAGAGGTTGGGACCTACTTTATCACCTTCAGACCACGGTGCCTTACTGAGAGCAAAAGAACTGTTTAAAGTACTTAATGATGTGATGGGTTTTTTTAAAGTTGACTCTAATACAGGCGAATTGTTACTTGATGGTGAGCTTGATCGTAGCCAGGGTCTTGCTGAAAGATTGATTGACTTGATTATTGAGATACGACAGGAAGCCCGGAAGAATAAGAACTGGGTTTTTGCTGACCGGATCAGGGACGGACTTAAAGAACTTGGAATCATCCTTGAGGATACTCCACAAGGGGTGCGTTGGAAAAAAGATAGTACAATTTAATATTAAAGGAGAACGATAGCTGTTAACCTGAAAAGTATTTATAGTGATCGGATAAATTGCCCTGGCAAATTGCCTGCACTAGTCCTGGCCTATATTGGAGATGCTGTTTATGAGCTCGTAGTGCGTAGTTATCTAGTGGAAAGCGGGGTAGTCAAAGTAAAACAGCTGCACAATGAAGCAGTGAGGCTGGTAAATGCCAAGACCCAGGCCAGGGTTCTTCAAGCTTTGGAGGGTATGCTCTCTGATGAAGAGACATCAGTGATGCGCCGTGGCCGGAATACTAAGTCACAGCATACTCCACGCAGTGCTGGTGTAATAGAATACCGGCAAAGCACTGCACTGGAGTGCCTGGTTGGCTATCTGTATCTAAAGGGAGACACCACACGGCTTAATGAAATAATCAAAGCGGGGTTAGATATGGTAGATGCAACTTAGTTATGATGCCAGACGTCAAACCATGACGATGTTAACTTATATAATCAAAAAATAATGGCGCGAGCCATTTTTTTTACAATAAAATCCTGGTATGTATTTCTTATTTATGATTATCAATTTATGTGGGATCTGCTTGCTAACGAGCAATTGATGAATGATTATTTGTCGTTTTTGCGTTAAAAAGTGTTTTGAAAGGCTGTGGTTTACTGTTGGAAATAAGATTAATTTCTACATCTCCAGATTACTTAAAGACAATTTGGTTTGCTGCCAGGACGTGTTACAGTCCATTGTCCCCGATTGATTTATTCGAACACGATCCGCCGGAGGACGAAATGTTGCGGATTGCTGATAGGATTATTACCATGAAACATCTTAGTGTACTTGAACATTGTCATATGACGTTTGCTGTAAAGGATGTTTCCCGGACCTTGCTGGCACAATACTCCAGGCACCGCATTGGGGTTAGCTTATCTGTTCAAAGTCAGCGCTGGGTTTCCGAGCAGTCATCAAAAAAAGAAGGGGGCATATTTGATTTTGTTGTTCCACCGGAGATAAAACAAAACAAATTTGCTTGGGATACTCTGTTGATTTCAATGAGCAGAGCTCAGAAAGATTATGATTATCTCTTGAGTCTCGGTATAAAAAAGGAGGATGCAAGGTTTGTATTACCGGGAGGAGTTAGTACAAATTTTGTAACTTCCTTGAACTTGCGTTCATTTTTTGATGTTTACCAGAAACGTGTTTTGGTGCCGGGTGCTCAGTGGGAAATTAGGAAAATGCTGACCATAATGGCGGGCTTATTGGTTGAGCGGGAACCCTGGTTACAAAAGTATCTAAAAGCTTAAATTTTGAGAATGACCACATAGGCACAAGGTCTGTATAAACTTGACTGATAAGTGCATCCGTACTATTATTTATGCATGAAGTTTTGAACATTAAGTTACTAAGGAGATAATCCAACTGGACGATGTCATAGTAGGCCGTAACCCGGTGCGTGAGGCACTGAGAGCGGGAAGGCCAATTAATAAGATTATGGTGATTAGAGATAGTCATTCAGCCCCATTGCAAGAGATATTTTCCATGGCCAGGGGGAAAAATATACCTGTACAAAGGGTGGAAAGAAACTGCTTGAATCGATATGTTGCTGAGACAGTCCACCAGGGAGTAATTGCTTTGGTATCTCCTAAGGCATATGTGGCTGTAGAAGATATTTTTGAATCGATGCCATCGAATGAAGAACCTTTGTTGATCCTGCTTGACGAAATTAGTGACCCGCATAATCTAGGGGCGATTCTCCGTACGGCAGACGCTGCAGGAGTGCATGGCGTCATTATACCACGCCGACGCTCTGCTCCCCTAACCCCCACTGTGGCAAAGTCATCAGCTGGTGCTATTGAATATGTGCCGGTAGCTAGGGTTGCCAATATAGCTCAAACTATTGAAACCCTAAAAAAGAAGGGAGTTTGGCTTGTTGGGGCTGATGTAAATGCACAAGTACTATTATGGGACGTACAGCTTGACGGCCCGTTAGCGTTGGTTATCGGTGGGGAGGATAAAGGGCTAGGACGGCTAGTGAAAGAGCGGTGTGATATTTTAGTGAGGTTACCAATGTCCGGACAGGTTAATTCCTTGAACGCTTCTGTTGCCGCTGCCCTGCTTATATACGAAGTGGTCCGGCAAAGGAGAAAGGCTATTAATCATGAAGGAGTTTCTAATAATTGACGGTTATAATATAATTTTTGCCTGGCCTGAATTTGAAAAGCTTACAGAATCGGGACTTGAACACGCCAGGTCAAAACTAGTGGGGATTATGGCCAATCACTCACCCCTATCCGGACAAAAAATTGTGATTGTGTTTGATGCTTATCAACATAATAATATAGTAGGACATATTGAAATTATTGATGGCATCGAGGTTGTATATACCCAGCAAGGGGAAACCGCAGATGCTTTGATTGAACGGTTGGTTGGGGATTTCGCTAAAGAAGGAATAGTTTATGTAGCAACTTCCGACTGGGCGGAGCAAATGATCATCTTCGGCAGGGGAGCTTACCGGCTTACTCCTGACGAGTTGAGAACGCAAGTGATTCAGTATAAACAGGAAGTTAAAGAGCACTGGTCAGATATTAAGCCAACGGATAGTTACCTGGAAAACCGGCTATTGGATACGGTCCGTTTGAAACTGGAAGAGTGGCGCCGGAAAGATAAGTAGTCACGAAATGGGGACCTTTTATCAAATTTTCTTGACGAGTTAAAGACTGATTGTTATAATAAATAATGTACTGTAAAGGGTAAAACTTAATAAGTAATATATTAATCAGTGAAATAAAAATGTACTATCCGGGTCATTTGCCCGGACTTTTATTATTAGATGAGGGAGAGGTTTTGCTTTTTATTTGTTGTATTTGAAAAGAGCGGGGGGATATTGTGAGTCTTCAAGCCCAAAGGGAAAGCTTGAACGAGTTACAGTTAGTTGACGAAGATGTGGTGGGTTTTGCCCGCGAAGGTGATGATGACGCGCTAGAGTTTCTAATTAATAAATATAAGAATTTTGTTCGTGCTAAAGCCCGCTCCTATTTTTTAATCGGGGCCGACCGGGAGGATATTATCCAGGAGGGCATGATTGGACTCTATAAAGCCATCAGGGACTTTAGGGTGGACAAGCTGTCATCTTTTCGTGCCTTTGCTGAGCTATGCATTACCAGGCAAATAATTACTGCAATCAAAACGGCAACGAGACAAAAGCATATCCCATTAAATTCCTATATATCTTTAAATAAGCCTATATACGATGAAGACTCAGATCGTACATTGCTGGATATTATCTCCAGCTCCAAAATTGCTGATCCTGAAGAATTAATTGTTTCAAAAGAAGAGTTCGACAATATAGAAGAAAAAATGGGGGAGATCTTGAGTTCTTTGGAATGGAAAGTATTAATGTCTTATCTAGAAGGCAAGTCATACCAGGAAATAGCTGAGGATTTGCAACGCCACGTTAAGTCTATTGACAATGCGTTGCAGCGTGTAAAGCGTAAATTAGAGCGTTACCTGGAAAAGAGAGAAGTTTGATTAAGATACTACACTCACTTAGTAGTATCGGGATAGCCTTGACAAAATAATTAGTATCAGTTAAAATAGTCATTGTGTTACCGCCGGCGTAGCTCAATTGGCAGAGCAGCTGATTTGTAATCAGCAGGTTGCGGGTTCGAGTCCCATCGCCGGCTCCAAGTCTGGAAAAGCTTATTAAAGTATTGAGTTAATATCATCGCGGGGTAGAGCAGCTGGTAGCTCGTCGGGCTCATAACCCGAAGGTCAGGGGTTCAAATCCCCTCCCCGCAACCAGTAAAAACACGTCTCGCAAGTAATTGCGGGCTTTTTTAATTTCATTTCTAATACTTATTACGTTTTATGAGGTTATGCATTAGACATCAAAGTGAGTTTGTGGAAGATGATTGGTTAGTATGCGTGATGGGTGGGTAAGATATGGTTGAATTTCTGGCAACAGAGACTTTAATGGGCTTGACATGTAGTCTTGAATTATGCTAAACTACACTATGCAAGCTTGTTCAGTTTACTAAAGTTCAAGAGATGTGCTGCCACTATAGCTCAGCAGGTAGAGCGCATCCTTGGTAAGGATGAGGTCACCGGTTCAAGCCCGGTTAGTGGCTCCAAAATTGAAATAGAGTTAAGAATCACAAAGGTAAATTTTAAGTTTATTTGTGCTGCTACTTGAAATTATGTACCCATAATTTTATAGAATGTATCCGAAATACGGCGGCGTAGCTCAGCTGGTTAGAGCACACGGTTCATACCCGTGGTGTCCGGGGTTCAAGTCCCTGCGCCGCTACCAAAAGGAATAAAACCGGTGTTAAGGTCACCGGTTTTATTATTTAAACAAGTAGTATCAACAGACAGGAAGGTTGGTTAAAATAAGATAGTGATACTTGTATACTATTGACAGTACAATTTAATTGTGATAAATTCAATAATGTTAATTCTTAAAGAGGAAGAATTTTTTTGGTTTGGGGAGGTGGCTTGAATGAGGGTAGATGTTATATTAGCGTGTACAGAATGCAAACGTAGAAATTATGCTACTAAGAAGAACAAGAAGAATGATCCTAGCAGGATTGAAATGAAAAAATATTGCCGGTTTTGCCAGACCCATACTCTGCATAAGGAAACCAGATAACAGTAGTGTATCTAGTGAAAGTTAGCCGCATTCTGACCGTTGTAGTAGGTATTTGCTCAGGTCGGGCGCGTTTAGATAAAAGTTTAAGGATGTGGCGTTTAATGGCGCTTATAAAGAAACAGGATAGCAGTAAAAAAGATTTGCCAAAGGAAGCATCCAAAAAAGCTTTAGTCTTAAGTAAGGGAAAGAAAGCAGTTATAAAGAAGGAATCAAATTCAAGTAAGGTTACTGCTAAAAAAGACAAGGAAAACCGTTTTGAACAAATAAGAAAGTTTTTTCGAGGCGTATTAAACGAACTGAAAAAAGTCCACTGGCTAGGCAGGCGGGAGGTAGTTGTTTATACAGCGGTGGTGTTATTAGCGGTAGTAGCGGTAGGGTGCCTGATCTGGCTGTTTGACTCTTTATTAAGTTCGGTCCTTGGGCTTATCATCTAAAGATAATTTTCCTTAAGGGGGTGAGGGACCTAGCTTGTAAATAGGGTCCCTTGTATTTTATGGTGAAACAATGGTATGTCGTACATACCTATGCTGGCTATGAGAATAAGGTAAAAGCCAATCTAGAAAAGCGGATTGATTCGATGAATATGGATGAAAAGATTTTCCGCATTCTCGTGCCAATGGAAGATGAAGTAGAGATTAAAGATGGTAAGAAAAAGATTACAAAGCGCAAGGTTTTTCCTGGCTATGTGCTGGTCGAAATGTACATGACTGATGATTCCTGGTATGTCGTGCGAAATACCCCCGGGGTGACGGGTTTCGTCGGTTCCGGTGCTAAACCTATCCCCTTAAACGACGATGAGGCCAGGCAAATCATCAGACAGATGGGGGTTGACGAGCCACGGACACGAATATCTTTATCTATCGGTGAAAATATTCGGGTCATTTCCGGCCCATTTGAAAACTTTATCGGACAGATCGAGGAAATCAACATGGAAAAGCAAAAGCTAAAAGTATTGATCTCTATGTTTGGAAGGGAAACCCCAATTGAGCTGGACTTTAGTCAGGTAGAAAGGATATCTTAATGTCTTTGAACAGGAGGTGTGAATGAGAATGGCGAAAAAAGTTACTGCGATTATTAAACTTCAAGTTCCGGCAGGTAAAGCAACCCCGGCTCCGCCGGTAGGACCGGCTCTTGGTCAACATGCGGTTAATATCATGGCTTTTGTAAAGGAATATAATGAGCGTACAGCATCTCAGGCTGGTCTGATTATTCCGGTAGAAATAACAGTTTATGAGGACCGTTCCTTTACTTTTGTGACTAAGACTCCGCCCGCGGCAGTCCTGCTGAAAAAGGCAGCTGGGATTGAGACAGCCTCTGGTGAGCCAAACCGTAAAAAAGTTGCAAAACTGCCTCGTGCTAAAGTACGTGAGATTGCTGAGTTGAAAATGCCTGATCTCAACGCTAACAGTGTGGAATCGGCAATGCGCATGGTTGAAGGAACCGCCCGCAGTATGGGTATCGAGATTTTAGAAGCTTAAAATTATCAGGTAGAAGTGGGAGGAGCATCTCCGCTAAAACCACAGGGAGGAAAATATTGTGCCAAAACATGGAAAGAAGTATTTGGATGCTGTTAAAAAAGTCAGCCGTGGTGTACTATATGAACCTGCTGAGGCACTTGAACTGGTAAAGAGGGTGGCCCCTGGCAAATTTGATGAGACTGTTGAGGTGGCTGTACGTTTGGGTGTGGACCCTCGTCATGCCGACCAGCAGGTGCGAGGTGCAGTTGTATTGCCTCATGGCACTGGTAAGACACGCACAGTATTAGTATTTGCAAAGGGTGATAAAGCAAAGGAAGCTGAGGAAGCGGGTGCTGACTTTGTGGGTGCCGAAGATATGGTGACGAAGATTCAGCAGGAAGGCTGGCTAAGTTTTGATGTAGCCATTGCGACTCCTGATATGATGGGCACCGTTGGTAAGTTGGGCCGGATCCTTGGACCCAGGGGATTGATGCCAAACCCCAAAACAGGTACAGTTACCTTTGATATTACCAGGGCAGTCCAGGAGGTAAAAGCCGGGAAAATTGAGTACAGGCTAGATAAAGCCGGTATAATTCACGCTCCCATCGGTAGAGTGTCTTTCAGTACCGAGAAACTGCAGGAGAACTTGCGAACCTTAATTGATGCCCTGAACCGGGCAAGACCTGCCGCTGCAAAAGGGCAGTACATAAAAAGTGTTTCTCTTTCTTCAACAATGGGTCCCGGGATAAGGGTCAATACTATGAAAACGGCTTTTTAACCTCATGTCAATAATATAATAAAAATGATAGCTGTAGACCGTCGGTGCATTGCATAATGGCTATAGGCCGCCGACCGAGGCTTATTCCCGTAAGAGACCGGGGCCTCTGTATATTTGTCTGCAGAAGGCCTTTTTAAATTTATATAATTATTACGGCGATGTTCAGTAATTTGGTTTAAGTAGCATTGTTTATATGTTTATTTATCGCATCAGTCTTCTTAATGTCGGAGGGCTGACTATTTAGAAGGGAGGTGTATTGAGGTGCCTGTAACAAAAGAAAAAAAAGAAGAGATTATTCAGGAACTAAAAGAAAAATTTGAAGGATCTGTAGTTTCTGTAATTGCGGATTACCGTAATTTAAATGTTGCCGAGGTAACTAAATTGCGCCGGCAACTTCGTGAAGCCGGCTGCGAATATAAAGTTGCTAAGAATACCCTTACCAGCCTTGTTGTTAAGAGTCTAGGTATAGAAGGTATTGAACCTTATCTGGTGGGGCCTATAGCAATTGCTTTCGGAAAGGATCCGGTAGCACCAGCAAAGGTACTATCAGAATTCATTCGTGAGACCAAAAAGATGGAGATAAAGGCGGGAATCCTTGAAGGAAAAGTCATTGATGCCAGAAAAGTGAAGAATCTAGCTGATTTGCCTTCCCGGGAGGTTCTTCTCGCTAAAACGCTGGGCGGGATGCAGGCCCCGCTTTATGGCTTTGCCAGTGTGCTCCAGGGTACTATTCGCAGTTTTGTTTATGCTGTGGAAGCTGTACGCAAGCAACGTGCTGGAGAAGCGTAGGTGTCTTTTTAATCCAACTATCAAAATTATATATAAATAATGAAAGGCGGTATCTGTTAATGTCTAAAGTGCAAGAAATCCTTGAAGCAGTAAAAGGTATGACTGTCCTGGAATTGTCTGAGCTGGTAAAAGCTTTTGAAGAAGAGTTTGGGGTGAGTGCTGCTGCTCCAGTAGCTGTTGCTGCCACACCGGGGGGTGCTCCGGACACTGCGGCTGTTGAAGAGGAACAAACCGAGTTTGATGTCATTCTTACTGCAATTGGTGATAAGAAAGTCAATGTAATTAAGGTTGTCCGGGAGATAACGGCGCTGGGCCTGAAAGAAGCAAAGGATCTGGTTGACGCTGCGCCTAAGGCCGTCAAGGAAAAGATCAGTAAAAAAGAGGCTGAAGAAATCAAGGCAAAACTTACTGAAGCAGGCGCCTCTGTAGAGATTAAATAAAAAAGCCTTAAAAAAGGGGGTCATTGGCCCTCTTTTTTGTTTGTGCGACGAGCAGTCGCATTCCGCTGTGTATCAACAAATCAAAGGACAGCGGCCACGTTGCGGAGGTAAAAACGACCGAGAAGACCGTAGGCGGACGAGCAGACCCAAATGCGAAAGTGTAAATCATGTGCGGCCGGGCGGATCAGCGATTATGCGAACATAACGGAGAGCTAGTATTTGCTACTTAATGAACCGTCCGGGTAGTGGAGGCCTGCCAGGTGATGATGATAGGCATGTTCGAAAGGGTGTCTTGACAGATATTCAATATTATGCTAGTATAATAAAATGCCATAAAAAAAGGTTTTTAAGTTTGAAAAAAATGTATTTTATGGCAGTATACCGTTAATAATATTTTAGATAGTTTTAATAGTCTTAGATTAAGCGAGGTATTGTAAAGACAAAGCCTTGCTTTTCATTGTCATTCTGTGGATGGGCTATTTGTTTATCAGTCTTGGAAAAATTTGAATAATTCCTTAATAATGAGACAGGGGTGTGAGGCGCTAGATGGTTTATCCCGAGAAGGTTGGCGTCAGAGAGCGTAAGAGTTTTGCCAAGTTAAAAGAGATATTGGAACTGCCCAACCTTATTGAGGTCCAGCGCAATTCTTACGAGTGGTTTTTAAAAGAGGGTTTGAGAGAGGTTTTTCTGGATATATCTCCTATACAAGACTTTACCGGAAACCTTGTGCTTGAGTTTTTGGATTATGCCCTCGGTGACCCAAAGTATTCAGTTGAGGAATGTAAGGAGAGGGATGTTACCTTTGCCGCTCCTTTACGGGTAAAAGTAAGGCTGATTAATAAAGAGACTGGGGAAGTAAAAGAACAGGAAGTCTTTATGGGAGATTTCCCGCTGATGACTGATAAGGGGACCTTTATCATCAATGGTGCGGAGCGGGTGATAGTAAGTCAGCTTGTCCGTTCGCCCGGGGTTTATTTTAATGAGATTATCGACCCAACTGGCAAACGGCTTTATACTGCTACCATAATTCCCAACCGTGGTGCCTGGCTGGAATTTGAAACTGATATTAACGACCATGTGTTTGTGCGTATTGACCGGACGAGGAAGATCCTGGCCACGGTACTAGTACGTGCTCTGGGTTATAACTCCAATATTAGCATCAGTGATCTTTTTAACGGAGACAAATATATTCAAGAGACATTGAACAGGGACAACTGCGATACAGAAGATGAGGCCTTGGTGGAAATCTATAAGCGTCTAAGACCAGGGGAGCCGCCAACTGTAGAAAGTGCAAGATCCCTCTTGGTGGCGTTATTCTTCGATCCTAAGCGCTACGACCTGGCCAATGTCGGACGATATAAAATACAAGAAAAGTTAAAGCATGGTATCCTATACCGTTACGGTGAAAATACTGGTGGAGAGACTGAGTTTGACCCTTATCTGAGGAAAGATGTACCTAAAGAGCATGAGTTCATTAGAGAGCTGACTCGCGAAGATATCATTGAGACAATTAGATACCTACTTGGTTTGATGAATGGTGAAGGCCACGTGGACGACATCGACCACTTGGGCAACCGTCGCTTACGGTCAGTTGGCGAACTTTTGCAGAACCAGTTCCGGATAGGTCTTTCCAGAATGGAACGGGTGGTTCGTGAGAGAATGACTATTCAAGATGTAGACGTGATCACCCCACAGGTATTAATTAATATACGTCCAGTGGTTGCTGCTATAAAAGAATTCTTTGGTTCCAGCCAATTATCGCAATTCATGGACCAGACCAACCCACTGGCTGAGCTTACCCATAAGAGAAGACTATCTGCCTTGGGACCCGGTGGTTTGTCGAGGGAAAGGGCCGGATTTGAAGTTCGTGATGTCCACAATTCCCACTACGGCCGGATGTGTCCTATTGAAACACCTGAGGGTCCTAATATCGGCCTGATTGGTTCACTCAGCACTTATGCAAGGATTAACCCGCTTGGTTTTATTGAGACGCCTTATCGTAAGGTAGATAAGGAAAGTAAGCGCGTTACTGATGAAATCGTTTACCTCACTGCGGATAGAGAGGAAGGTTATGTCATTGCTCAGGCCAACGCGCCGCTGGACGATGAGGGGCATTTTTTGGAGAAGCGTGTCAATGCCCGTTCACCAGAGATTGTGGTAGTCCCGGCAGACCGTGTTGATTTCATGGACGTTTCCCCAAAGCAGGTCTTTAGCATAGCTACATCCCTGATCCCGTTTTTGGAACACGATGATGCAAACCGTGCTTTAATGGGAGCTAATATGCAGCGTCAGGCTGTGCCTCTGTTAAAAACCCAGGCGCCCCTGGTTGGTACTGGTATTGAATATAAAGCTGCAAGGGATTCGGGGGTGGAAGTTATTGCAAAAAACCCGGGTGTCGTTGAGAAAGTAACTGCGAATGATATTGTTATCAAGGCTGATGCCAGATACGAGGGGACGTGGCCATATGATGTTATTATGCCAGGTTCTGAGGAACAGTTGGTAAGTAAAGGGGAAAGCATTACCTGCGCTGGTGTGCAGATTTTAAAACAAGCCGGGCTTTTACTAGAGGAATCGGCTATAGTAAGACTTACGGTTTATGATGTTCCGCTCCCGCAGATTATTGATGATAAAAAATATCATTTGCCCAAAATTAAGGAAATAAAGGCCCTAAATGATATTTGTGAACCAGTAACAGGGGATCTAATGGTTAAAAAAGGGGAAAAGCTGAATTTGGGCCGCCTGCACTACCTGTACGATGCTGGGGTGAAGACAATTTCAATATTAGTGGATTTGAATCTTGTTTACAAACCGCCAGGAATTGATCATTACAAATTATTGAAGTTTACCCGCTCCAATCAGGGCACATGTATCAATCAGAAACCTATAGTAAAAAAAGGTGAAAAGGTGATAGCAGGGCAGGTTATCGCTGACGGTCCATCTACTGATTCTGGTGAACTGGCTCTAGGCAGGAATATACTGGTAGCGTTTATGCCCTGGGAAGGCTATAATTATGAAGATGCAATCCTTATTAGCGAGAAAGCTGTAAAAGAGGATTTCTTTACCTCAATTCATATAGAAGAATACGAATGCGATGCTCGTGATACTAAGTTAGGTCCTGAGGAGATCACCCGGGATATACCAAATGTTGGCGAAGAGATCTTGAAAGATCTGGATGCAAGGGGGATTATCCGCACGGGTGCTGAAGTGCGTCCAGGTGATATCTTAGTTGGTAAAGTAACACCGAAGGGAGAAACAGAATTGACTGCCGAGGAGCGTCTGCTTCGGGCAATTTTTGGTGAGAAGGCACGGGAGGTAAGGGACACCTCACTGCGGGTGCCCCATGGTGAAGCCGGTAAGATCGTGGACGTCAAGGTTTTTTCCCGTGATAACGGGGATGAATTACCGCCTGGTGTAAACCAATTGGTTCGAGTATATATTGCCCAAAAAAGGAAGATCTCCGAAGGTGATAAAATGGCTGGCCGCCATGGGAATAAAGGGGTTGTTGCCCGGATCCTGCCGGAGGAAGATATGCCATTCCTGCGGGACGGCACACCTATTGAAATTGTTCTGAACCCGCTGGGTGTTCCTTCCAGGATGAATATTGGACAGGTTCTAGAAGCCCACCTGGGCTGGGCTGCCAAAGCGCTTGGTTATCATGTTGCTACACCGGTGTTCAATGGAGCGTCAGAGGAGGATATTCTTGCCTTGTTGCGTGAGGCAGGCCTTCCCGAAGACGGTAAGATGAGGTTATATGACGGGCGTACGGGAGAGCCCTTTGATAACCCGGTAACAGTGGGTTATGTTTATATGCTTAAACTTGCTCACTTGGTGGACGATAAAATCCACGCCCGGTCCACAGGCCCCTACTCTCTAGTTACACAGCAGCCATTGGGCGGAAAGGCACAGTTCGGGGGGCAGCGGTTTGGTGAGATGGAGGTATGGGCGCTGGAGGCTTACGGTGCAGCTTACACCCTGCAGGAAATATTAACTGTTAAATCTGACGATGTAGTTGGCCGGGTGAAGACCTATGAATCTATCGTTAAAGGAGAAAATGTGCCTGAGCCCGGTGTTCCCGAGTCCTTTAAAGTACTAATTAAGGAACTGCAAAGCCTGGGGCTTGACGTCAGGGTGCTGGCTGAAGACAATCGGGAAATTGATATTAAGGAGGTTGAAGAGGACATTACCGAAACTGCTAAGGAATTAGGTATTGATATACAGCGAGAAGAACCACCTGATAAAGAAGAGATTGATGGTGATGCTGATGATATAGAAGATATCAATGATGATTTTGATGAAGAGGATTTTGACCTGGAAGGCGATTAATATTTGTGGTGAGTGGTTAGTTGCTGGATGGAATTACCTTAACATAATTCAATGTCTGATGCTCCTACCAACAAAGAGAGGGGGTCTTTTTGCTGGACTTAAATAATTTTGACCAAATCCGGATCGGCTTGGCATCTCCTGAACAGATTATTAGTTGGTCCAGTGGCGAGGTCAAGAAGCCTGAAACCATCAACTATCGCACCCTAAAACCGGAAAGAGATGGGCTTTTTTGCGAACGTATCTTTGGTCCTACCCGTGACTGGGAGTGTCATTGTGGCAAATACAAACGCGTCCGTTATAAGGGGGTAGTTTGCGACAGGTGTGGCGTAGAGGTCACCCGTTCCAAGGTGCGTAGGGAACGTCTTGGCCACATTAAATTAGCTGCGCCCGTTTCCCATATATGGTATTTTAAAGGTATTCCAAGCCGAATGGGACTTCTTCTGGACATGTCCCCACGAGCCTTGGAGAGAGTTTTGTATTTTGTTTCATATATTGTTACTGATCCAGGTGAAACCGGATTGATCAAAAAACAGCTGCTTACTGAGACCGAGTACCGGGAACACCGGGAAAAGTATGGCAACATGTTTAAAGCTAGCATGGGCGCCGAAGCTATTAAAAAGCTTCTGGAGGAAATTAACCTGGAGGATCTGGCCAGGGAACTGCGTCAGGAATTAAAAGATGTCACAGGCCAGCGGAAAATTAGGGCGATAAGGCGTTTGGAGGTAGTTGAATCATTCCGTAAATCAGGAAATCAACCAGTATGGATGGTGCTGGACGTAGTTCCAGTGATTCCTCCCGAGCTTCGACCGATGGTACAACTGGATGGAGGACGTTTTGCAACGTCCGACTTAAACGATTTATACCGACGTGTAATAAACCGGAACAACCGTTTGAAAAGATTGTTGGATTTAGGGGCGCCTGATATTATTGTCAGGAATGAAAAGAGAATGCTTCAGGAAGCCGTGGATGCGCTCATTGATAATGGTCGCCGGGGCCGTCCAGTAACCGGACCGGGTAACCGGCCGTTAAAGTCGCTAAGTGACATGTTGAAAGGGAAGCAGGGTAGGTTTCGTCAAAACCTTCTGGGCAAACGGGTCGATTATTCCGGCCGTTCGGTAATAGTGGTAGGTCCGAATTTGAGCATGCACCAATGTGGTCTGCCAAAAGAAATGGCCCTGGAATTGTTTAAGCCTTTTGTGATGAAGCGTCTGGTTAATGATGGTTACGCCCACAACATTAAAAGCGCAAAGCGCATGGTAGAAAGAGTGCGTTCAGAAGTATGGGATGTGCTTGAAGATGTGATTGGTGAGCATCCGGTTTTGTTAAACCGCGCTCCTACCTTACACCGTTTGGGCATCCAGGCTTTTGAACCAGTGTTGGTGGAGGGACGTGCGATCCAAATTCACCCGATGGTCTGTACAGCTTATAATGCAGACTTTGACGGTGACCAGATGGCTGTACATGTGCCGCTCTCTGCAGAGGCTCAGGCCGAGGCCAGGCTATTAATGCTATCTTCAAATAATATTTTAAATCCTAAGGACGGCCGCCCGGTAGCCATTCCAACTCAAGACATGGTCCTCGGGATATACTATCTGACCATGGAAAAGCGCGGAGTATATGGTGAGGGGAAAGTATTTAAGGACAGAGAAGAGGCTGTGATGGCCTATTATACTAATGACGTTTCCCTTCATGCCATGATTAGAGTGCGGATAGCTGATGGAAACATACTTGAAACCACCACTGGTAGAATTATTTTTAATGAGGTAATTCCTCAAGATTTGGGATATATTAACCAGGTGGCAGATAAAAAGGTATTAAGCAAAATTGTTGATGATTGTTACCGCAGGCTAGGCTTTTCAGCTACTACTAGCTTGCTGGATGGCATTAAAAAACTTGGTTTTACTTTTGCTACTAAAGCCGGGCTCACTATTGGTGTTCAGGATATTAAAATTCCCGAGAAAAAGAAAGAGATCCTTAAAGACGCAGAAAAGCAAGTCGAAAAGGTGGAGCTGCAATACCGTCGTGGCTTGATTACAGAGGATGAGCGCTATCGTACAGTAATCGGGATTTGGAATGATGCCACTAAACATGTTACTGAAGCGCTGGTTGATTCATTGGATCGGTTTAACCCGGTCTATATGATGGCAAACTCCGGTGCTCGTGGTAATATTCAGCAGATTCGTCAACTTGCCGGGATGCGTGGTTTAATGGCTGATCCATCCGGTCGGATTATCGACTTACCTATTAAGGCGAATTTTCGTGAGGGTTTAACTGTGTTGGAATACTTCATCTCTACCCACGGCGCAAGGAAAGGGCTGGCTGATACTGCACTGCGGACGGCCGACTCCGGTTACCTCACCCGCCGCCTGGTTGACGTTGCCCAGGACGTAATAGTTAGAGAGGTTGATTGTGGTACTAACTCGGGTATCGAAGTTGGGGAGATTAAAGACGGTAATGAGGTTATTGAAAAAATTGATGACCGGATAATCGGGCGGGTCGCCCTGGAAGATGTTAAGGTGGATTTAGGGCTTGGTGATGTATTGGAACATAATATCTGCATGCCAGAGACCGGCGAAGTGCTTGTAACTGCCGAGAAAATACTAGATGAAGAGGATGTTGAAAAAATTCGGGAAGCCGGTCTGCCACTGCCCCAGAAAACACTGGTATTTGCCGATGCTGAGATTACTAAGGAACAAGCTGATGAAATAGTGAAACACGGGGTGAAAAAAGTCAAGATCCGTTCTGTTTTAACCTGTCGCAGCCGTTATGGAGTTTGCATCAAGTGCTATGGGCGCAACCTGGCTTCCGGTCGCAAGGTCGATATCGGCGAGGCAGTAGGGATTATTGCAGCCCAAAGTATTGGTGAACCAGGTACCCAGCTTACTATGCGCACCTTCCATACCGGTGGTGTGGCCGGTGATGACATTACCCAGGGTTTGCCTCGTGTAGAAGAATTATTTGAAGCCAGGCGCCCCAAAGGGCAGGCTATTATTGCGGAAACAGACGGTTTGATTGAGGTGCGGGAAGTAAAGGGGCGCAGGGAAATAGAAGTAACTGCTGACGACGGCGAAAAGTCTGTTTACCAGGTGCCTTATGGCGCCCGTCTCAAAGTTAAGAATAATGAACGTGTTTACGCAGGGGATGAGCTAACTGAAGGATCGGTGAACCCGCATGATTTGCTGAAAATTAAAGGGGTCCAAGGGGTGCAGGTCTACCTGTTACAGGAGGTTCAGCGGGTTTACCGACTACAGGGTGTAGATATTAATGATAAACACATCGAAGTTATGATTAGGCAAATGCTCCGAAAAATAAAAGTAGAAGATAGTGGTGATACTGAGCTGTTGCCTGGTGGTTTGATCGATGTCTTTGATTTCGAAGAAGAAAATAAACGAACTGTGGAGCGGGGTGGTAAACCTGCAACTGCTAAGCCGGTACTGCTGGGAATTACCAAGGCCTCACTTGCCACTGATTCTTTCCTTTCGGCGGCTTCCTTTCAGGAGACCACCAGGGTGCTTACTGAAGCAGCCATTAAAGGTAAGCTTGATCCCTTGCTTGGATTGAAGGAAAATGTAATCATTGGAAAACTTGTTCCCGCTGGTACGGGGATGTCCCGCTATCGCAACATCAGCATAAATATGGAGGATGAAGGGGAAACCGCTGTCGAAGAATACAATGATAGGGAAATAAATCAGGATAAGGATATCGCAAAAGATAATATACAGTATAACCTGCAAACGTAAAGAAATTGCGCTTTAATTTCATTTAGGGAATTTTGAAGAGATTATAGCTCCTTTTCTTTGAAATATTGACAATGCCATCTAGCAATGATAAGATGTTAAAGTGTCCGAATTTCAGGAGGTTAGGCGGTATGGCTTATGAGCAACTGTTATCAGCGCGAAAAAAGACAGTAGGCGCCAAGCAGACATTGAAAGCAGTTGAGCGAGGGTACGCCAAAACGGTTTTTATAGCAAAGAATGCTGATCGGCACGTGGTTGAGCCCATCCTCCAGATGTGTATAGAAAAAGGTATACAGGTGAACCAGGCAGATTCCATGCAAACTCTGGGCAGGGCATGTGGTATTGAGGTGGGATGTGCTGCAGCGGCGGTTATTGAAGACTAGATTTTTGAACATGATTACATAGCCAGGAAGGAGGTGTTTTTATAGTGCCCACTATTACTCAGTTGATCCGCAAGGGCAGGGAAAATATTTTTAAAAAATCTGATGCGCCGGCACTGAAAGAGTGTCCACAGAAGCGTGGCGTTTGTACTAGGGTTTATACAACTACACCGAAAAAGCCAAATTCAGCTTTACGTAAAGTAGCCCGGGTCAGACTCACCAACGGCATTGAGGTAACCTCCTATATTCCCGGCATCGGGCATAACTTACAGGAGCACTCAGTGGTTCTGGTACGTGGTGGCAGGGTTAAAGATATACCGGGTGTCAGGTATCATATCGTTCGTGGTTCATTAGATTCCGCGGGTGTGCAAAATAGGAACCGGGCGCGTTCAAAGTATGGATCCAAACGCCCCAAGAAATAATCAACTCTAAAATTTATATAGCGAGGGGGGAAATATGTGCCAAGAAGAGGGGCTGTAACAAGACAGGAAGTTCTGCCAGACCCTGTTTATCGGAGCAAGGTTTTGGCAAAACTTGTCAACCAGGTAATGTTAGACGGCAAAAAGAGCGTGGCTGAATCAGTAGTTTATGGCGCCATGGATATCATTAAAGAGAGAACAAATAAAAATCCGCTTGAGGTTTTTGAGCAGGCGATGAAAAATATTATGCCGGTCCTAGAGGTAAAAGCTCGACGAGTCGGTGGGGCTAACTACCAGGTACCGGTTGAGGTGCGTCAGGACCGCAGGCAAACGTTGGCCATTCGCTGGCTTACTAGATACTCCAGAGAACGGGCCGGGCGGACCATGAAAGAAAAACTTGCTAGTGAAATTATGGACGCGGCGGTGGGTACGGGTAGTTCTGTTAAGAGAAAAGAGGATACCCATAAGATGGCAGAGGCTAACAAAGCATTTGCGCATTACCGCTGGTAGGGGGGATCTCGATGGCGCGTCAGTTTTCGTTGGATAAAATTCGAAACATAGGAATAATGGCACATATTGACGCCGGGAAAACCACCACTAGCGAGCGGATACTTTTTTATACGGGAAAGGTGCATAAAATTGGTGAGGTTCACGACGGGGCGGCAACCATGGATTGGATGGTTCAAGAGCAGGAGCGGGGTATCACGATTACATCTGCGGCAACTACTAGCAGGTGGCGCGATTATCAAATTAACATCATTGATACGCCAGGACATGTGGACTTCACAGTTGAAGTAGAACGTTCCCTGCGCGTGCTTGACGGCGCAGTAGCAATCTTTTGCTCGGTTGGAGGTGTTGAACCACAATCTGAAACAGTTTGGCGGCAGGCTGACAAGTATCGTGTTCCAAGAATAGCTTTTATTAATAAAATGGACCGGGTAGGAGCTGATTTTACCCGGGGAATTAAAATGATTGAGGAACGCTTGGGGGCGCGGCCCGTCGCTGTTCAGATGCCCATTGGGATTGAAGATAAGTTTTGTGGTGTAATTGACTTAGTTCGAAATAGGGCCATAATTTATACGGACGAGCTTGGTGTTGAAAGTCAGGAGACTGATATTCCGCCCGAGTTGGCCGGGGAGGCCCTGACTCTGAGAAACAGGTTAATTGAGGCAGTTGCAGAAGATGATGAAAACTTAATGGCGAAGTATCTTGAAAATAAAGAGTTTACTGAAGCTGAGATTATTGAAGGAATAAGAAAGTCCACTCTGTCTGTGAAGATGGTTCCTGTACTTTGTGGCTCTGCCTTTAAAAACAAGGGTGTACAGCCGTTGCTGGACGCAATAGTTGATTACCTTCCTGCCCCTACCGATGTACCGGCCATTCGAGGACTCGACCCGGTCAGCGGTGAGGAAATAACTCGAGCAGCCAGTGATGAGGAACCATTTGCAGCACTGGCCTTTAAAGTTATGGTTGACCCATACGTAGGTAGATTGACTTTTCTCCGGACTTACTCGGGGCAGCTGAAATCCGGGTCCTATATATTTAACTCTACCAAGAAACGGCGGGAGCGGGTTGGGCGTATCCTAAAAATGCATGCTAACCACAGGGAGGATGTTACAGAAGTCTATGCAGGTGACATTGTTGCAGTGGTTGGCTTGAAAACGACAGGCACCGGTGATACCCTTTGTGACGATAAGGCCCCAGTATACTTGGAGTCAATGGATTTTCCGGATCCGGTGATTCAGGTGGCTATCGAGCCTAAAACCAAGCTGGATCAAGAGAAAATGGGTATTGCACTGCAAAAGCTTGCTGAAGAGGATCCAACCTTTCAGATCAATACAGATGCTGAAACCGGCCAGACGCTGATTTCCGGAATGGGTGAACTGCACCTAGAAGTGATTATTGATCGGATGCTGCGGGAGTTTAATGTGGAAGCGAATGTTGGTCGACCTCAGGTTGCCTATAAGGAAACCATCAGGAAAAAAGTCAAAGCTGAGGGTAAATTCATCCGCCAGTCTGGTGGTCGCGGCCAGTACGGTCATGTGGTTCTAGATATTGAGCCAAGGGAACCTGGCTCTGGCTACGAATTCAAGAATAAAATTATTGGTGGAGCTATCCCCAAGGAATATATCCCAGCAGTTGATGCTGGTATAAAAGAAGCGATGGAAAATGGTGTTTTGGCTGGCTTTCCGATGGTGGATATCGGTGTTACTCTGCTGGACGGTTCTTATCATGATGTTGACTCATCTGAAATGGCCTTTAAAATCGCTGGTTCAATAGGGTTCAAAAATGCTGTCGGTAGTGCTGCCGCGGTATTGCTGGAACCGGTAATGAAGGTCGAGGTTGTGGTAAACGACGAGTATATGGGCGATGTAATCGGTGATATAAACTCCAGGCGAGGACGGATTGAGGATATGGAGCCGCGCGGTGGTGCGCAGATTATTCATGCTTTAGTGCCTCTTGCGGAGATGTTTGGCTATGCTACAGACTTGCGTTCCCGAACGCAGGGTCGCGGCGTATACAGTATGCAGTTTGACCATTACTCAGAAGTTCCACAAAATATTGCGGAAGGAATTATTGCCAGGCGGCAAGGGTAAAATACTGGTAGCTAAAATAGGCCGGAAGGCTCTGCAAATAGATTGCACTGTTTGCAAATAACCAAGGATTAAAAAGGAGGATAAAACAATGGCAAAACAAAAATTCGAACGGTCGAAACCCCACGTTAACATCGGCACCATCGGACACGTTGATCACGGCAAGACCACCCTTACTGCGGCAATCACGATGGTACTAAATACAGTCGGTCAGGCCACAATTAAAAAATTTGAAGAGATCGACAACGCCCCCGAAGAAAAAGAGCGTGGTATTACCATTAATACATCACACGTCGAATACGAAACCGAAAAACGGCATTATGCTCATGTTGATTGCCCTGGTCATGCGGACTATGTTAAAAACATGATTACTGGCGCCGCACAAATGGATGGCTCCATCCTGGTCGTTTCAGCGGCCGATGGACCAATGCCTCAGACTCGCGAGCATATCCTACTGGCTCGCCAGGTGGCCGTTCCTTATATTATTGTCTATCTAAATAAAGCCGATATGGTTGATGACCCTGAGCTGTTGGAACTGGTTGATATGGAAGTGCGTGAGTTGCTTTCTAACTATGAATTCCCCGGCGACGAAATTCCCATTATTACCGGCTCTGCTTTAAAAGCTATGGAATGTGGCTGTGGCAAGCGCGATTGTGAGTGGTGTAAATCTATTTGGGAATTAATGGATGCCGTGGATGAATATATCCCCATTCCCCAGCGGGCTATAGATAAACCCTTTTTGATGCCTGTTGAAGACGTGTTCTCTATAACCGGTCGTGGTACTGTGGCTACTGGTAGGGTAGAGCGCGGCCAGATCAAAGTACAGGAAGAAGTCGAGATCGTGGGGCTAACCGACAAGCCGCGCAAGACTGTTGTAACTGGTGTAGAAATGTTCCGAAAGATCCTCGATAGCGGTCAGGCTGGAGATAACATCGGCTGTCTCTTGCGCGGTGTTGATCGAAAAGAAATTGAGCGGGGGCAGGTTTTGGCCAAACCAGGCACGATTGCGCCTCACAAAAACTTTTCAGCTGAAGCATATGTTCTGACCAAGGAAGAGGGTGGTAGACATACGCCATTTTTTAACGGATATCGTCCCCAGTTTTACTTCCGGACAACAGACGTGACCGGTGTAGTTTCCCTGCCGGAGGGCGTGGAGATGGTTATGCCGGGTGATAATATTAAAATGGATATCTCCCTGATTACCCCGATTGCCATTGAGGAAGGACTGCGGTTTGCTATTCGCGAGGGTGGCCGCACTGTCGGCGCCGGTGTTGTAACAGGGATTCTTGATTAACTCTCTAAAGTGTAACAACAATAATTGCACAAGCGATGAGGTGAGAGGTTGCCTTTTTCGGTATTTGACGGTCAGGAAAACTGCGCAGAGTATTTCGCCATGCGATGTTTTGGCTAAGTTTATTGGTTGTTCGATACGGCTGTCATTAACTGAAATGTAGGGGAATTTTCACCGAGAAAGTCCGGTAAACGGGCGAAAAGGAGAACTGGATAACTAATGAAGAGTCAAAAAATTAGGATCAGACTAAAAGCCTATGATCACCATATACTGGACCAGTCAGCCTTGAAGATTGTAGATACTGCAAGGAGAACGGGGGCTTCAGTTGCCGGCCCTGTTCCGTTGCCAACTGAAAAAAATATTTATACAATCCTTCGCAGCCCACATGTGAATAAGGATTCCCGGGAACAATTCGAGATGCGGACGCATAAGCGGCTAATCGATATCATTGAGCCAACACCTAAAACAGTAGACGCACTAATGCGCCTGGATCTTCCGGCCGGTGTAGATATAGAAATTAAGCTTTAGAAACGTACATTTAAGGGGTATAAGTTATCTGCTTCTTTACTACAAGCGTATGCAGATAATAAACAAATTAAAGAGGTAATGTAAGTACCAGCTTCGACCTCTTTACTAGGGCAGGGGCTAGAGATAAAAGACACGCTTAATGGCAGCCCCTGAAAAACGGAGGTGCATCAAGTAATGCCCAAAGGAATTCTGGGTAAGAAGGTTGGTATGACACAGATATTTACTGATACCGGCTTGGCCATCCCGATTACAGTGATTGAAGCAGGTCCGTGTATCGTAGTACAAAAAAAGACTCTCAATACAGATGGTTATAATGCTATTCAAATTGGTTTTGGTGAGAAGAAAGAACAACTTTTTACCAAGCCGCAGAAAGGACATTTTAGCAAGGCCGGCGTGCAACCACGCCGCTTTTTACGGGAACTGAGGGTCGAAGATGTAGATTCATACCAGGTTGGCCAGGAAATCAAGGCTGATATCTTTGCCGAGGGCGAGAAGGTAGATGTGATTGGAACCAGTAAAGGACACGGTTTTGCGGGGGGAATCAAGCGACACGGTTTTCACCGTGGTCCTATGGCCCATGGTTCAAAATACCACCGACGTCCAGGTACACTCGGAGCGAAAGGTCCTGCCCGGGTATATAAGGGAAGGAAGTTACCAGGTCATTTTGGAGAGGTGCGGAGAACAGTGCAAAACCTTGATGTAGCGAAGGTCGATACCGAACGTAATATGCTTGCTATA
>JAQVGZ010000025.1 GCA_028696455.1 Desulfotomaculaceae bacterium
ATGTAAAGAAACGGCAAATAATTGTCCCTGTGAACTCACTATAGTGCGCATCACTGCATATTAACTTGCAATGTAGCCTTGCACTTGATGTGTTAAGCTTACCATTAAAATAAATTAATCTTTACCAACCAAGCTACCGTCTGAATACTTATCATATATTTATATGGTAGGAAAGGGTAGGTAAGCGTCCGAAATATTCTTCAATTCAGAATCAAGACTAATTTAATGATGAGGTAGGGGATACAAATATGGATGTTCAGCGAATTATTGTCGCCATAACAGGAGCTACCGGAGCAATTTATGGGGTCCGGTTACTTGAGGCTTTACAGGAATGTCCGGGAGTAGAAACCCACTTAATCTTGAGCATTTGGGCAGAGAAAACAATTGCATCGGAGACAAGACACACCGTTGAGTCAGTACGCAAAATGGCACATTACTGCCACGAACTGCGAAACGTGGGAGCGTCGGTTGCCAGCGGTTCGTTCCAAACTAGCGGTATGGCTGTCATACCTTGCAGCATGAAAACACTCGCGTCAATAGCCCATGGCCTGGCTGAAAACCTCATTATCCGTGCTGCCGATGTGATGCTGAAGGAACGAAAGAAACTAATTCTGGTCCCGCGTGAAACCCCCTTGAGTGTGATTCACCTGGAAAATATGCTTGCAGTTACCAGGGCCGGGGCATACCTGGTCCCACCCATGCCGGCTTTCTACAACCACCCGGCTTCCATTGACGATATAGTTAATCACCTGGTCGGACGGGTGATGGACCAGCTTAGCTTGCCACACAACCTAACGCGTCGCTGGGGTGAATCCAATACAGCGTGTGATAGGCCGGAGGGTGAAGTTTAAACCTCTGGCTGAGTGGTGTAAATTAAACCAGGGGAAGTGGGGTTAATCAAACCAGGAGAACCGTCCCCCTGGTTTAAAGGCAGCGCCTCTTTTCGACGGGTCTGTCAAGGGCGCTGTTATTTTGGCTTCGTCCTTCCCTTATCGCTCGCCAGGCCGTAAATGAATATTTCCCGGAAAGTTTTCACATATTGCTTCGTATCGATTAGACCTCTGTTAAGGACCCATTGATGCAGTACTCCGTCATGCAAAGCCATGAAGGTCAAAGCGGCAAGATCAGGGTCCGTTTTTTTGTCCACTACGCCCTGAATAATCCCCTGGCGTATGATCCCACTGATAAAATCCCTATAGTCCCGGTAGACGCCTTTGAGCAACGGCTCGAAATCAACATCCGCCTTCAGCTCTGTGGTAAGAAATGTCAAGAATACACACAGGTTCTCGTGCTCGGTTGCAAATCTGGCATTAAAGCTGATGCACCGGTTTAGCTTGTCAAGCGCATTACCTTCACCATCATTAACAAACTGAATCATCTCATCTACAGCCCTGGCCTTAAACCGCTCGATAATGAATAGTAATATTTCCCCCTTGCTCTTGAAGTGGGCATATAAGGCGCCCTTGCTCAGTCCGACCTTATTCATGATGTCAGAAATGGATGTAGCATGATACCCTTTACGCACGAAAAACTCTAGGGCTGTCAGGACAATTTTCCGACGCGTCTCTTCACCATCAACTCTTTTCAATGTACACTCCCCTTACCTTACCGTTCAGCTGGATATTAATGGTCTCTGATTTAAATAATGACCGTTTACTTAATATTATACAATTAAAACTGCTGAAGTCGAGTCCGGAAATAATAAAAATGCTGATGATTTTCTGAAGGTATATACAGGAGAATACTAATATTAGGAAGGTACTATAGAAAGAGAGGTGAAAATTCGGCGGAAGCAATGGAAATACTCCAAAATACCCTGCCAGTTTGAACAAGGCAGGGATTTTGGTGTGGTTATGGGCCAGGTTATTAGAGCCTGCTGAAAAAAATTAGTTCAATTTACGTGATCCACCTTTTGAGCTTTGTGTCCCTGTCTCACCAGAGCATCCCGGTCCGGAGCCAGGGGGGGCTGTTCCAGCCACTCATTTTTAATCATTAGTTTTGCCCCGTCACTGGTATAAGTACCCGTTTCCACCATCATTTTGGCATACATCGCTGCCAGATCATGTCGTGGGCTCATCGAAAGAGCCAGACCATAAAATTGCAAGCCGATAGAGCCCATATATATACTATGATTTAATATAAATCTATCTGAAAAAGGGGATTCAGTGCTGTCCGTTACCTCTCCATCATAGCTCGGCGGCACCGTAATATTTTCATCAAGTAGAAGTCTAGAGAGATCAGCATAATATTTAGTGGAGAGGTTTTTTCCCCTTATAATGAACTGCTTGATTTCTTTTGATTTGACAACCTGACTGTATCCCATTAATAACGCTTTACCCAAGGCATTTGATTGAGCATTAAAGAAAATTCTGGTAATTTCCGGGGTTGATAAAGGCCTGTTATTTCCAAGGAAACTCTTTTTTTTCACAAAATCAACTTTATTAGGAACAGGTATATGCGGAGGTGAAGCAGGAGTTCCTTTAGTCTGCTTTAAATCCGCCACTTGTTGATTGAGCATGACCATTCTGTCCACAAAATCCCTGAAAAATTCCCTTATATCCCTGCGTGAACTTTCTGCATAAGCGAGGGAGAAAAATTGCAAGGCAACTTTGGCCATCGACTTGACCATGATAATAAGAAAGTTGTCCGAGAACAAACGGGGCGCGTTGAGATTGATATCCTCAGAAGTTATTCCCCTTGGTATCGGGATTCCTTCCTTTGTAAGAACGGATTTTAACAGCTGAAGGCTGTCCCTGGTCGCATCGACCCACCTGGTTAAGAATGGTTTAATCAGTGGGTCCTCCATGTGTTTTAGAAAATAAACATAAATATGGTGGGATAATGATTCACTTAAATAAGAGTTCCAAAGGTATCCTAATTCAACAGCTGTGAGTCTGGCTTCCTGCTTTTCGGGTTGGATACTATTTAACAACACTCCAGGCTCGCTTCCGGGATTTTGCAGTTCTTGATGGATTTCAGCCACAGTATTCCCCTCCATGTTATAAACAGGATATGAGTGACAATTTATTCTATAGTATGGTTATTTCAAAAGGCATTATACCTAAACCAGGGGGACGGTTCCTGCGGTTTGATTTGGTGATTCAACACCGCAGTGGTAGAAACAGGAGAACCGTTCCCTTTTTTGTTTCCCTATGACTATCGAGAACTCTGGATCAGGAAGGCCATGAATTGAGCAGGCGTTCTGGCAAAGCAAGAAGGAGGGGGGGAGGAAACCAGAAGAACCGTCCCCTTGGTTTAAGCAAGAAGGAGGGGGGAGGAAACCAGGAGAACCGTCCCCCTGGTTTGCGGGTAACAGCTTCACCGTATATTGAATATTATTTACAAAACATTAATGGGAGGCATAAAAATGCCAGATAATTGTACGCAACCAGATGTATTCTATTTTAAAAATGGCGCCGAGGGAGAATGTACCAATACTAAAGTTCGCCCACATCCGGTAAAAAGAGGTGCAATAGTAAAAGTACCGGTTGTGCTTGCTGAACTGTCTGTGCAGATTAATGTAGATTCACTTATAACCTTGCCAGAACCGGCCTTTGAGGTTAAGCAAATTAAAAAGAATCTAAAATTAACCCAATGTATTCTTGCACAAAATACTAATAAGTTGTTTTTAAGAGGATTTGTTCGCAAAAACATCACTTATTCGACTCGTGATTGCTCAAACCACGAAGGATTTTGTGGAGATATTCGTCATTACACCGTTGATGTCCCCTGGTCATGTGTAACGCCTGTTAAGTTTAATGTTCGCAAGCCAGCCCCGCCTCTCTTAAACGGGTCTGAAGAGTTTCAATATCTGAGAAAGAAAGAACTTGGCCCTGAATTTGCGGGAAAAGACTTCTTAGAGTCTGGAGATTTTTCTGAATTTAATCAGGTAAGTACCGAATTATTTAATGAACTGCCGTTCTGTGAAATAATCAGTGCTACAATCACAGAGTTTGATGAATTTCTTGGCCGCAAGCGGCCTCATGGTGTAATTCCCTTTGAGGAATTTGAATTCAGAACAATTGAAGAAAAAATGGTAATTGAACTAACTCTTAAAGTATTACAAAAGCGCCAGGTGGCAGTTTCGGCTTTTAAGGACAAAGATTGTTATGAAGGTTGTGATGAGAAAATGTTGGATGGGAAAAAGCCTGAAACAGCACCGGCGGAAATCCAGCAAGTTGCGGACTTGGTAGAGGCATTAGAAAATGTTGGGTGGAAAAAGGCTTAAAACAGCATTGAACCAACCAGGGGCAACCAACCAGGGGGACGGTTCCTTTGGTTTTGTGGTTTTGTTTTTGTAACCAGGGGAACCGTCCCCCTGGTTTTGTTTTAGTCGGGATTAGAATCTGGTATAATTGGAACAAGATTTACACTATTGGTTCACTAAAACATTACAGGCCGTGGTCGACAGTGCCACGAAATAAAAGATGACGGAGAAAAGTATTTGGAAAGATCAGAAAAAATAGGAATCGAGAAGACATCGAAGCTGCTAGTTAGCTATTCCATTCCTGCTATTGTGGGCATGCTTGTGCAGGCATCATACAACGTCATTGCCAGGATATTTATCGGAAATAATATAGGCTTTCTGGGGATAGCAGGGATCACCGTCGCCTTTCCAGTAATGATGGTTCAATTAGCTTTTGGTTTCATGGTTGGCATGGGGGCAACCACCCTGGTTTCCATTCGGCTGGGTGAGAAAAAGAAGGAAGAGGCCGAATTAGTCATCGGCAATACAGTAATATTATTAATTATCATATCATTGCTCATTACTGTGGTCGGGTTAATCTTTATAGACCCGATGCTTAAGCTCTTCGGGGCAAGCGACGTTGTCCTCCCCTATGCCAGGGAATATTTGAGCATCATCCTCCTGGGAACTGTTTTAGGGTTGATTGGCTTTGGCATGAATAATTTCCTGCGGGCAGAGGGCAACCCCCAAAAAGCCATGGTAACCATGCTAATCGGTTCATTTACCAACATGATTCTCACCCCGGTTTTTCTCGGTGTGTTCCATTGGGGAATGAAGGGGGCAGCCATTGCGACCATTATTTCCCAGGCAGTATCGGCAATTTGGATTGTTTCGCACTTCGCCCTGGGAAAAGGAGAGCTTAAAGTACGCAAAAAGAATTTTAAGCTTGCGCACCGAATTGTCGGCCGGATTATTTACCTGGGGCTTTCACCTTTTGCGATGATGCTGTCCCAGAGCTTGCTGGGTGGCTTGATCAACGTAAGCTTGAAGACTTATGGGGGGGACATAGCCATTTCCGCAATGGGTGTCGTCACCACCCTCATGTCGCTGATTATCATGCCGATAATGGGGATCAGCTCCGGCGCCCAACCGCTGATTGGCTATAATTTCGGGGCAAAGAAATTCGACAGGGTCAAGGAAGTGCTTAAATACTCAATAATAGCAGCAACAGCCCTGGCTGTTCTGGGATTTGTGATTACCAGGATATTCCCCACCCAGCTCATCGCAGTTTTCAACAGCCAGGACGCACAGCTTATTGAACTTGGCAGCAGGGCCATGCTCATCTTTCTGATCTTACTCCCTATCGTCGGCTTTCAGATCGTTGGGTCCGGCTATTTCCAGGCCGTGGGAAAGCCGATCCATTCCCTGGTGCTGGGCATGTCGAGGCAGGTGCTCATATTTATCCCGGCCCTGCTTATTTTGCCCAGGTTCTTAGGTTTGGACGGAGTTTTTATCGCCGGGCCAATCTCTGACCTGATTTCGACTATGCTTACCGGTGCTTTTCTTTTTGTGGAAATAAAGCAGCTCGACCGGAAGCACCTGGAGGGGCTTGCAGTCTAAACCAGGAGAACCGCCCCCCTGGTTTGATTCTGGCAATCATAAACCAGGGGGACGGTTCTTCTGGTTTGCCCTGGTTACGACCCAGGGGGACGGCTCTCCTGGTTTTCTCCCATTCCTAAAAGTGGTAAAAATTTGACTGCTGGTGATACAAGTGAAAGATTTAATATATAACTATTTGATTAACCCCAGGAACAACAAGCGCATCAAAATCAAAGCTGTAGAAAAACATGTAATAGATAAACTGGGGCTTGATCATTACTGGGACAAGTTTGGAGGCTATAATACTTTTGCTGAGGCCATTGAGTTTCTGGTACAAGATGGCGTAATTCAGCCTGTCAAGTCATGGAAACAAAACGGCATGAATCCGGCCCTGTACAATGGTTATCAGGTGATTATACAGGAAGACAAACTGGATGCTGATTTGATACAGATGCTTTCAACACAATATCATCCAGAGATAAATGTTTCTTATTACTTTAATCATAAACTTGAATACCAGCAAGACAGAGTCTATTTATCCGCTCTTAATAACTTTCTAAAAGAAAACACTGCACTTAATGAACTACGCGCCATAACAGTAAATGAACGATCATTTCAAATCTTTTACGATGAAAAATGGCTTCTTTCCAGGCATGGTCATAATTTTTTGCAACGGGTTGGCTTAACCCTGGAAGACTTGCGCTGTTACCCCACCTATGAACCTTTCTTTTACTACCAGAGGCAGCATACAGTTGGACGGGAAGCAAATGTGTTAATAGTAGAAAATAAGGACACATTCTTTTCCCTGAAGACACTGATGCAAAAAGGTTTTAACTCCTGGGCCAAAACGTCTTTCTCTCTTCTTATATACGGGGAAGGTAGAAAAATTGAAAAAAGCTTTTCGTTTTTCTGGGAACTGGAGGAATATAAAAACTGTAAGGTAAACTTCCATTATTTTGGTGATTTGGATCCCGAGGGGATCTTAATTTGGCATGAACTGCAAAGGCGAGCGCAAGTGAAGATCAGGCCCTTTGTTTTTTTCTATAGCACGCTTGTCAATAAATATTTAAATGTCGCCCAGCCAGTTAAAAAAGGACAAACAATTTCAAAAGAAGCTATACAAGCCTTTCTGGCGTATTTTTCTGCCGGTGATGCGGATTTGATATCTAAAATGTTAAATTCTAATTTATATTTGCCGCAGGAAGGCCTGAATTACCAATTGCTGAATGAATTGGCTGACTAAACAATAGGGGTGGAAACACTGGTGAAATGGCTGCAGGAGATCTTTGCAGGGTTTGGGGAAAGGATGCGTAACATCGCCGTTTTCTTCCCCATCCTGGAATTAAATCAAAAAAATAAATACCCCTACCCCCCTGTACCCCTGGGAGTGGCCATACTATTGTATATTTTAGAAGATATGTTAAGGGGCGAAAAAGACTGCACTTATGAAAAAATAGCATATTTTTTACAGGACTTAATTGACAATCAGTTTAAAGAAAAAATAACTTATGATTTAGCCATGGAGATCACGCAATACCTAGTGCGGGAAGGACTTATGAACCGCGGGCGTCCCCATGCGTTTACATATCCTGACTTTGAAACAGAGGTGGAAAAGACTCATAGATTTCATCTGGTTGAGCTTGAAGACTATCAAATAAAAGATAAAACGGTTCGCTTAAAGTTATCAACAGACGGGTTGGAACTGCTGTTTAAAACAAAGGAAATGTATAATGAGCTGCAAGTTTCTATTGCGCAACTTTACTTAAGGCAGCAGATCCAAAAGGGTGTTTTCGACGGGGCGCTTCGTTCGGCTGAAGAACTTTCGCTGGCGGTGAGAAATGAAAAGAACAAAATAAAAAAATTAGAGGAAAAAATAATTCGCGATGTATTACAGGTGGCACGTGAACAGGAATTGGAAAAACAAATTGATCGGATAAACGAACAGTTGAAGCGGGAGAAGAAGGTTTTTGAAGAACTGGAAGATTTAATAGAATATACCATGCAACAATTAAATTCCGGTGATTTAACAGAAAAAGAGGAAATCGCCATAAATAAAGTGATGCAAATTAAAAGAAAACTTTTGGACGTAATATCGGAACATGAATCTTTATTTACTGATAAAATATGCATTCAAAAACTGATGAATCATACTATTGAATCAATGATTATATCTGCCTTTAATACTAAAGTTAACTTTGAAACAGAATTTTTAAGGCCAGTAGTAAATAAAAATGTTGACATAGACACTTTGAAAAAGGTGATAGACCCGGTCCTGCCGCTTAAACGGCGCCCGTTTTTTCATCCCGGCAGGGTTTTTTTAGAGCAACCACTAAAAAGGGAAGTTGAAGATACTCTTACAGAGCAAGAACTATGGGAGATAGAAGAAGAGTTAATACGGAAGGAAGAGGAAAAAGAACTGCAGCAGCAGCTGGAGAGAGAACGGGATATAGAGGCTCATTTACTACTGCTTTTAAAATCGTTAGTACAACAGGAAGAAGTTAAAATAAGTGATTTGCTGGCAGATTTAAATAATAGTGATCCGGCTCAATACCAGGAGTTAATAAACAAAATGAACTTTTATCCCTTTCTCATTCATCTGCACCAGTTGGGCAAGGTACCATTGCTGGCCAGCTGGGAGTTGGAAACTTATTCCCTCGATGATTTGCCAAGGGTGTTGGTTAAGATTGTGGAAGATCACCAGGATATTCATGAACTTAAGGCCTTCGAAGTGATCGCAACCGAGGAAGTGATCCATCTGCCCAATGGCTATGTATTGTCTGATTTTATTGTTGCAAGGAGAGATAAGGATGGAGTGGTATAAGGATGACGTTATGTGGGCCTTTCGCATTTTTACAAAGCTGCTGCACAATGGGGTGATAGATGAAAATGAACGTGATTATCATTATGCCTACCAGAGGATTGAGGTTAGACAAGTATTGGAAGAGGTAATTGAACGGGAAGCAGAAGTTAAAATATTTGCAGCCGGGGGTAATCTCTATTTAACTCCCGGGGTAGACAACAACTTCTTTGGCTATAGAAATGCAGAGCTAAGAGAACAAATGAAACTGCGTAATAATAGTGAGCTATACCTGTCATACTTTGTCATTTTGTGTTTTCTGGCTAAATTCTATAACAGTGAGGATCAGTCTTTAACATCCCGCCAATTTGTGCCTTTAGAAGAGCTGGAGGAAACAGTAACTGAACATGTTAATACCGTGCTGGAAGCTAAAACCGAAGAAGTAGAATTACAAGAGGAGAAATATCAGCTTAATTTGCGCAGTGTTTCTGAATCATGGCTGGACATGCCCGCCTTCGATGATAGTGTGAAGAATTTAAAGATCGCCAGAAACAACCGCGTTAGCTTTTTGCTACGGGTGATGAAATTTTTAGAAGAAGAGGGTTTAGTACAGATACTGGAGGACAGGGAAATTAGAATTTTACCAAAAATGGAGCACCTGGTAGTGAAATACTATTTTCACAGTCAGCGCAAAGAGATGCTGCTGGAGCTTTTATCCCGTCCCCGACCATTAAAGCTGGAAATTTAAAGGAGAGATATTATGCCGCGGATTAACCGTGTGCGGGTTGCTAATATTCAATATGACAGCGGTAAAAAACAACTGCCCGACATTACGATAGAGGCCGGGGGCTTAAATGCTGTGCTGCTGCTGGCTAATGGTGGCGGAAAAACTCTGCTTATCCAGCTGATCATTCAAACTATACTGCCCAATGAAAGAATGAGCGGCAGAAAAATTTCTGATTTATTGCTGTCAAATAAGTATACCGGCCATGTGGCCGTGGAATGGCTTTTAGACGATACCGGTGAGCAGAGGCATTATTTATGTACAGGCTTTTGTTTTACCAGTGGCTTAAATAATGATCAAGGAATTCGTTATTTTAATTATTATTTTGATTATCAGGATTTGTCCGGGCTGAACATAAAAACACTGCCGATTATTAAGCAAGATGAGCGGGGTCTAAAACACCCCATCAGTTATGTGCAGCTGAAGGATTTTTTTAAAGAAACTAAAAACCGTGTTGAAGTATTGGAGCAAAAGAAAAAATATCATGACCGGTTAAGGTATTATCAAATTCTACCGGAGGAATGGAAAAATATTTGTGACACTAATGGCTCTGAAGGTGGGGTAGATAAATTTTTTGAAAAGAGCAAAACAACCCAACAGCTGTTGGACAACCTTCTTATTCCAAGTGTTGAGGATATGGTTTTCCAGGATGAAAGAAAAAAGAAAGAGCTGGTTAATGCCTTCAGTAAGTACCGCAATATGCTCATCGAGATACCACTCATAAAAAAGAATCTTAAAGATTTTGATGCCATTAGAGAAAATGCCGAGGGACTGGTGGATGAAGTAAAAGAGTTAGATAAAACAAAGCAGGAGCAAAGTAAAAGAACTAAGGAACTGGCTGTGCTGGCTAAAACTTTTTCCAAATTTAAAGAAGAGGCAGGGAAACGGGCTCAAGAACTTCAAGTCAGTAAACAGGAGAAGAATGAACACTTATTGGAGCTGCGCTGGCGAAAAGAAAGCTATGGTGTTTTTGAAAAACAGCTGGAGTATAATAATGCCCTGCAAAAAAAAGATGACATTAGTAATGCATGTAATGAACAAAAAAAGTTGTGGGAAGAAGCAAAACAAAACGAAAACAAGGTTAAAGCACTGCAGTCCTATAATAAAGTAATGGACGCCAGAGAGGACGCTAAAAAGTATCAAACTGAACTGGATCTAATGGACAAAGACCAACCGGAGCTGCAGCGGGAATTGAAAGAGAAGAAAAATCTAATGCGGGGCGCCTGGGACGAAAAGCGGGCCCTATTGCAAAAGCAATTAAATGATAAGAATGCTGAGTATAATAAACTGCAGGATGACAATGATCAATTGGAAACTGGGCTTACAAAAAGTAGGGAACAGAAAGAAGAATTACAACGTTGCTTAAATAGAGTAGAGTCGTGGTTTGAGCAGTTTCATAAACAACAACAAAAGTTATTACTGCAGCAAGTTTCCCGGGCAGAGGTGCTTGAACCGGAAAAAGCGCTTGTAAACCATGAAGTAAAGCTTGCTAATTTGGAAACTAAAGAGCAAGAGACTGAAGCTGATGTAGAAACTATAAACAAGCAGCAAGAAGAACTAGGCGGTAAAATGATACAATGGGAGACTGCTAAAGCTAATTTAGTTACTCAAGCTGAATCTTTAGGTGAAAAGATAAAGCAGTATGAAAGCCAACAAGAAAAACTGGGTAGCTTATTGGCGGAAAATGCGCTTTATATAAAATTATTATTGCAAGAAAAGGAAAAAGTCTGGCTTTGGGCACAGGATAATTTGCGCAAAGCCCAGGAAAACCGGGTAGTTGAACAAGCTCAATTAGCAATTCTGGAAGAAAAATGGGTACTGCTGGAAGATAAAGATTATTATATATCCCATAGTGAACTGTTAAAAATTAAACAACATCTGCAGAAGAAGCATATATATGTGCTACTGGGCAGTGAATGGCTAGCGGATCAGCAGTTAACCGAAGCTGAAAAAGAAGCGTATTTAAAACATCAGCCTTTATTGCCATTTACCATAATAATTGAACAAAATCAAGCTAATGCGGTTAAATATGCAATAAAGCAGGTCAAAGACTGGACCCGGGATATTCCGCTGCTGTTTTTAGTAAAGAGCAAGGACAGTTTGCGAGGCGATACTACGGAAAATGAACAGTTTTTACTGTTGGATGAGGAACTTTTCTTTTATCAACCCCAATCCCATAATATCTTTACCTCTGCGGATGCGCTGCAGCAGTATAAAGAAGAGATGGAACAGCGACTTACTAGAATAAAAAACAATGTCCAGAACTTAATTGATGAAGAAGATATATATGTGAATATTAGAGAGCAGGTTAAGTCCTTTTATCAAAAGTATAACGTACAACTGATTGAAGAATGGCAAGCAGATGAAAAAAAATATAGTGTGCAAATACAGGCTATGGAAAAAAATATTGAGGCTGGTAGTAATCAAATAGATGAGCTGAAGAAACAAGTAAAACAAAAGCAGCTAGATCTAAAAAACTTGCGGCAGGATCAAACAAATGAGAAAAATATAATAGCTAAACTGCATAGTTATCTGGAAGAATATAGATTGTTGTCTGGGAAGAATGATGAAGAAAAGAAATATCAAAATGAATTATCATTGCTTGAGCGTCAAATTAAAACAATGGACCAGCAAAACAAAGACAATTATAAATTAATTAGTAATACAAAACAGAACCTGACTGAAATGAGCAGATTATTAGGGCTTCATGAGAAAGATTACCAGGATTATCAGTTAGAAAAGATTTCCGATATAGTACATACTACAACCAGTTATGAAGACTTAAAAGCGGAGGTAGATACTGTTCTAAAAAAACTGGAACAGCGGCAGAGTAATCGCAGCTATGTAAAAGAGCTACTCCAGAAAGCCCTGGAAAGAGAGCGGGAATACCTCTCGGCAATAGAAGGTGCCGGAATAGAAGAGCAGTGGCTTAAGCAAAACCAGAGGTGGGTTTCTGCCGGTGAAGTTAAAGAGGCGGAGCGTTTAACTGCAAAAGAAGGTCAAAAGTATAACCAGTTAAAAGAAGAGCTACAAAAATCAGAGAGAGATGCCGGTTCAGTAAAAAGTGTGCTAGATGAACGAGTAAAAAGGATTAAAGATGAGTTTGACCGAGAGCCATATCTTAGTTTTTCCAAGACAAACTACACACTTGAATATAACAATATAGTAGAAGCTCTAGGAAGGATAAAAGTAGAACTAAAAAAACTGGAGCAGGATATTAAAGATAACGACGAGTGGCAAAAGGAGAATAAAGAGGCTTATGAAACGATAGCTGATAAATTTGAAACAGTGACGCTACAATGGTGGCATAAAATAGAACCGTTGACTGATCAGGAGTGGGGCGAATATAAATCAAAACCTAAAACAGTGGTTCGTCAATCCGAAAAATATTTAGATGAGGTAAATGGCCGCCTGCAAAAGCAGCAAAGGGTTGTCGAGCACAAATTTCAAGATTACCTGCGCAAGCTGGAAACCACTGATAATCCCAAGGTTAAGCAGTTTATACGTGATGTAAATGTGATCATGGATAACCATAGAATTTATGACTATGACTTTGTGGAAACTCAATTTTTACGCATATTTGAAGGGCTGGACAGGTACCTTGAACAATACCAGCGAACATTAGAAGAACAGGAAAAAAACCAGGCATTATTAATAGACCTTTGTTTGCGCCGGGCCAAAACAATTTACGATAGCATTATGGAGATTCAGAAAAACTCACGCGTTAAAATATACCAGCGAGATATTCAAGTTATCAGGATGGACTGGAGGGTAGTAGAAGACCAGGAAGCATACGAAAAAATGCATAATTATCTGCAACAGGTACTTGAAGACCTGCAGAAATGGAAGCAAGAGGGCTTGGATGAAGATGAAATGGACCGCCGCGCGGAAGAATTTTTGAAAACACGCAATCTAATACAGGTTATTGCTCCCATCGAAGACTGCCGGGTAACTGTATATAAGCCTAGAAAAGAATCTATAGTTCGTCACCATAAATTGGATTATTCCTCCTGGGATGAAGTTTGCCGCTGGTCCGGTGGGGAGGAGTACAGTATTTACATTACTATGTTTATGATTATGATTAGCCACATACGCCAGCAAACACAAGGAAGTAGAAAGGCATGGAAAGTTATTGTGGCTGATAACCCCTTTGGCAGAGCTTCTTCTCCTCATATATTAGAAACGGTTTTTCAGGTGGCAAGATCTAATAAAATTCAACTTATTTGTCTAACGGCCCACAAACAAGACAGTATTCTGCAACATTTTCCGGTTGTTTATAGTTTACAATTGCGTAATGCTTATGGTAAAGAGGTAATGAAAGCAGAACAAATAGAGACCGGTTTTTACCGTTATGAAACTTTATATGATGAGGGAGAGCAATTGTCTTTTTTAGTGTAACCCCCAATCCAGGGGGACGTGTCTTCGCACATGGTATAATCATCGGACAGGTGGCACAAAGTGGTGCAGATTATTCACTACGTATAGATAGAACCAGAAGAACAACCATGACAATGCTTGACACAGGAGAATGGATGAAAGTGTTAATTTTTAGGCATGCACTTTCACATTAACCGTCCCCCTGGTTTGATTCTGGCAATGAGGAAACGTTAACCATGGCAAACCAGGAGAACCGTCCCCCTGGTTTAGTCCCCCTGGTTTATGGTTATGCCAATAGCAACAGCACAGCTAGGGCTGGAAATCCTCCTGGAGGAATGTCTTTTTTAAAGTAGTTATATATAGCCGATATCCACCAGGTATGATCTAATTTGAGTTTGGCCCCTCTAGTCCTTACATGCCACGCAATAAATGTCATTGTGGTCAACTCCCTAAATATTTTCAATACTACATGAGATTCCAATTGGGCAGTAATTATTCGCAAAAATGTCCTTCCTAAAGGTGTTTTCTGCTATCCCGTTACTTCCTCACTATTAGGGCAAAGATTGCGTAATAAAACGTAAAACGATAAAGCCAGGACCTAGGTCCTGGCTTTAACCAACCACGGCTTAGGCCTTATGTTCTTACTTTTCCTCTTTCTCTTCTTTTTCCGAGAGCAGCCCGGGCAGCTTTGCAGAGGGTGAGGAGGTGTCTTCAGTTACTTTCTTTTCGGAATGTTCGCTCAGGTAGCCAGGCATGAGACCAGGCCCCGGGCCAGGACCCATACCCATTCCAGGACCCATACCCATTCCAGGTCCCATACCCATTTCAGGACCTATACCCATCCCGGGCCCCATACCCATTCCGGGGCCAACACTGGGACAAGGACCTGCACCAGAACATGGTCCTGCGCCGGGTCCAACACCTGGACATGGACCTGCACCAGGCCACATACCCATTCCGGGGCCAACACCAGGACATGGACCTAAACCCGCGCCAGGGCCGACACCCCCAACGGGTCCAGTTCCGGTACAAGGACCCATACCTACACCGGGTCCTACCGGGGGGCAAGGCGCCGGGCAGGGCATGCATATGTCACTGTAAGCACAAAGGATATCGTTCCAGAAAATGGCCTCCATAAGTTCCTCCTGGGCCATATGCATGAGTATCTGTCTGGCTAATGTGTTGCGAACGTTCATGGCCAGCCGACTCAGCCGGCAGACCTGCATAAGCTCGATATCAATGACTTGCCTTATTCTATCACATAGCGTGTCTGCGGGATTATAAGTAGACGGCATACCACCGTGATTATTGTTATATCCGCAAAGGAACGCCACCATGTTGCACACTGGGGCATGGCGGGATTCTTTCTCAGCTAAATACATGATTTTTTCCTGGAGGCAGGCGCTGGGCACCATACAGGCAATTTCTCTATATAGAAGAATCTCCGCCCTTTCAGATGCCATTATCTCTTGCAGTAAAGCATTGGGGTCAGGGCAGTAAGTGTCATCCATCATACCTTCCGTTTTGATCTTGTCCGTACTCATTTTTATAAATTCCTCCCAGTTGAACGGCATTCTATGCCTGTTAATTTATATATAATATGTTAATACTGGGAATTTGTGACGGTTCTCCTGGTTTCATTCAGCACATGGGACAACAGGGGATAAACTCAATATAATGTATATCATTCAGATCATTATTGATATGCGCAAGCGGTTTAGCTTAAGCCGTCTATTATGCCTCGGCGCAGTGAAGGAACTTTTCGTGAGCGTATATTTTGGTTATAATAATTTAACCACAGTTAATGAGTGGTAATGGAGGGAAACAGTTGCGACTGATAAAAATAGAAATAGCATTGCTTGTTCAGTAAATAGTTGTATACTAATTAATCAGAGGAATGAAACAGTCTACACAGACTAGAAAGGCTAGAGCCGGCTGGCAAACCGGACGGTGCCCTGCCGACATATTAAAATAAATTATCATAATAAATGAAAGGTTGTGGATCACTATGAAAACCACTTCGGAAATTATTAATGCAGTAAAAAATGTTGCGAAGGATGGGAAAATGAGTTGCACGTCAGCCAGGAAGTTAGCTGAAGAATTCCAGGTACCACCGAAGGTTATTGGCGATGCGTGCAATGAATTGAAGATTAAAATACATGGCTGCGAGCTTGGCTGTTTTTAACCAGGGGGACGGTTCTCCTGGTTAGATTCCTAAAAAGCCTGGCTTTTTGGGCTAAACTATAATTACTGATTGAATAACATGGAGGAACCTAATGGAAAGTTCTGTTGACTGTGTGCACTGTTACCTTAAACAGGCGGTCACCTGCATGAACGCAGCCGGAATTGCTGCGGACAGGCAGTACCCAATTTTGTTTGAGCTGATGGACGGGATCAAAGTAATGGACCGCAAGAAAACACCGGCGGCAAACTCAACGGGAATATTGTTAAAATTATACCGGCTAATTAATAATGCCGACCCTTATCTGGAAGCCAAGCAAAAATCAAATCTCCTGGCCCTCGAGCTATACCCCGTATTGAAGGACCTTCTGAAGGGCTCCAGTAACAGACTCTATGATGCCCTGAAAATATCTGTTTCCGGCAACGTGATCGACCTGGGGATTAATAGAAGTTTCGATATTGACGCCAGTTTAAAGCATAGCCTGGAAGTGGGTTTTGCCAAAAATGACTTCGCCCGGTTTAAAGAAAAATTGGATCGGACGGATCAGGTGGTCATCGTAGGCGACAATGCCGGTGAAATAGTGTTTGATAAACTACTGGTGGAAGAACTGTCGGCAATGGGGAAAAAAGTGACTTATATCGTTAAGGGCGGGCCGATACTGAACGACGCCACTATGGGGGACGCCATCCAGGTGGGGATGGATCAGGTAGCGGCGGTGGTCACCACAGGGTCCAACCATCTTGGCGCACCGCTTACGGAGATATCTGAAGAGGCCAAAAGGATCTTGCAGCAATCAGACCTGATTATATCAAAAGGCCAGGCCAACTTCGAGTCCCTGGAGCATGAAGAGATGGCTAAAGGAAAGGTCTTTTTCCTTCTAAAAATTAAATGCGAGTGTGTCGGCATAGCAGCCGGGGCAAATTATGGCGATATCGTCTTCTTTACCAGGTGAGTACTGGTGCAAAACTATAAACGTTTTAATATTGTGTCACAATCTTTGATTGTGTATAATATTCGTACAAGCGCCATGGAAACCGAATTTCCAGCTGGATTGCAGTCGAGTAGAATGAAAATGATAAAGGGTTCATGAAGATCCGCTATTCAAAAGACTGTTATTTTAGCACAAAAAAATCACTTATCTAATTTTACCACGAAGGTAAAAGAGGCCGGAAGGAAACCCCCAGGCAACTTTGCTTTCGTTTTTTATTTTGCACGGGTTTTATTTTGCCGGATGTTCAGGTCAGGCAAGCCGGCCGTAGCCGGATATTAAACACTTAACTTGGAGGGAAAACAATGTATAGTGAGTTGACTAATTGGGAAAAAGCGGTGGTATTCCACGGTCATGCATGCCCTGGTCTGGCCATAGGCGTTAGAGCAGTTGAAGCAGCAAAGGTCAAAATGGGAATCAGTTTTTCGCAGGATGAGGAAATTGTCTGTGTAACGGAAAATGATGCTTGTGGCGTAGACGCTATCCAGGTTTTGACAGGCTGCAGCCTTGGAAAGGGCAACTTGATCTACAGGGGAACCGGTAAACAAGCCTTTACCTTTTTTAGACGTACTTCTGGAGAGGGACTGCGCGTGGTATTAAAACCATTTCAAGGGGATATGGACAGGGAACACCGCCAGGAATACCTCTTAAAAGCCGGCCTGGAGGAGATATTTGAGTTTAAAACCCCCCATTTTAGCCTTCCGCAAACATCCCGAATGTTTTCTACACAGATTTGTGAAATCTGCCGGGAAGGTGTACCTGAACATAAAGTGAGAATTCAAGATGGGAAAAAGGTGTGTCTTGACTGTTTCCAAGATTACAACCTGGGCTGGTAAGATGCGCTATTAACTTGACCCCGAGCGGAGTTTAAAATAACGGCTCCGCGCCGGAGCGTGAGGCATTTGGCGGGATGCTGGCAAATAACGGCTCCGGAGAGCATAAAGGTAACTAAGCGCAAAGGGACTGAAGTACCATGAAAAAAGTAGCGGCCACTCCAGGCAGGCCAGGGCGGTTAGAAATTTATCAGCATTATACAGGCAAGAAAAAAGTCATTATTTTGCTCATGTCGTTATTGACCGCTATATTAGCCGTGCTGGCCATTAATTCAGGGGGTATGGACTTAAATCCCTTTCAGGTGGTCATGGCGATCCTGGGGCAGGGAAATCCCGTCTCCGATGTTGTAATCTGGAATATTCGCCTGCCCAGGGTTATGGCGGGTGTTATCGCCGGCGCCGGTTTGTCGGTAGCAGGTTGTGTGATGCAGAACAACTTAAGAAATCCCCTGGCATCTCCCTCCACGCTGGGGATATCCAATGCCGCCGCCTTTGGTGCTAATATGGCGATCATAGTTTTTGGGGCTGGCAGTATCCAAAGCGCCAGCACCGATGCTGTCATCATAAATAATCCCTATATCGTGACCATCACGGCTTTTATGTGGTCAATAATCGCCACCATGATTATTATCCTGCTGGCCAGGTTCCGGGATTTTTCACCGGAGGCTATGATCCTGGCAGGTGTAGCAATAAGCTCGCTTTTCTCCGCTGGAATAATCCTCATCCAGTATTTTGCCCAGGATACCCAGATAGCTGCGGTGGTTTTCTGGACCTTTGGCGACCTGGGACGGGCTTCCTGGAGGGAGGTAATCATCATGGGCATCCTGGTCGGGCTGGCAATAATCTACTTTATGCTCATGCGGTGGGACTATAACGCCCTTGACAGTGGTGAGGAAACTGCCAAAGGGCTGGGTGTCAATGTCGCAAGGGTGCGCCTGGGAGGCATGCTTGTATCTTCCTTAATCACCGCCGCTGCGGTGTCGTTTTTGGGGATTATCGGGTTTATCGGCCTGGTCGGGCCCCAAATAATGAGGAGAGTAATTGGTGGGGACCACCGTTTTTTGATCCCGGCCTCAGCCTTAATGGGGGCGTTGATTCTTCTGGCTTCCGATATCATGGCCAGAACAATTATTACACCGATTGTGCTGCCTGTGGGGGCGATCACTTCCTTTCTGGGTGCGCCACTCTTTTTATATTTATTGGCAAGGGGGTATAAAAGAAGATGATTCTGTCAGTTCAGGGATTGGAATTCCGATATCCCGGTCGTGCGGTATTTCAAGATTTTGATTTTACTGTGGAAAGAGGAGAGTGTCTGGCGATATTGGGCACTAACGGGGTTGGCAAGTCCACTTTACTCAAATGTCTCAACCGGATTCTGAAACCCCGGGCAGGAGTTGTTTACATTGAAAAAGCGGAGATTTCTAAACTCAGCCGTACAGAATTGGCCCAAAGAGTAGGCTATGTTGCTCAAAAACATGAGAACATCAGGTGCACTGTATTTGATGCCGTGCTACTGGGTAGAAAACCATACATTAAATGGGATGTCAGCCGGAGGGACCAGGAGATCACAAACCGGGTCCTGAAAATCCTGGAATTGGAGGACTATTCCCTGAGGTACCTGGATGAATTGAGCGGGGGGGAACTACAAAAGGTAGTTATTGCCCGGGCGCTGGTGCAGGAACCCGATTTGCTTTTGCTTGATGAGCCAACTAGTAATCTGGATTTAAAAAATCAGCTGGAAGTAATCAACATTGTTAAGAAAGTGGTGAAAGGCCAGCAGATAGCTGCCATTGTGACGATGCACGATCTAAACCTGGCCATTCGTTTTGCCGACAAGTTTATGTTTCTTAAAAATGGTAATATCTTTGCTGCAGGCGGCCTGGAGGTAATGACCCCGGAGAATGTGGAGAGCGTTTATGCAGTTCCGGTAACCATAGAAAGATGGCGGGATGTTCCGGTAGTTGTTCCTCAGTAATCCCATTGGTTGACAAATTAAAAATAATGTGAAGGTATCGTTATGCGTAACAAATCGTTTGCATTATTAATTATTACCATGTTTTTGGCGGCCTTGACGCTCTGTGGTTGTGGCTTCAAGACCGCCCGGGAGGATGCATCAGGGGTAAATATGATTACTATAACTGACTTGCTTGGCAGGCAGGTTTTGCTGGCAGAACCGGTGGAAAAGGTGGTGGCAATAGGACCCGGGGCTTTGAGGCTCTATTGTTACATCAACGGTACGGATAAGGTGGCGGGAGTCGAGCAAATGGAAAAAGACAGCCCGATCGGTCGGCCGTATCTGCTGGCCAATCCTTCTCTGACGGCCCTTGCCGTTATTGGACCGGGGGGGCCCAACAACGCGCCTGACCCGGAAAAAATACTGGCGGTTATGCCTGATGTGATTTTTACTACATATAACTCTGACCGGGCGGCGGTGGACGAGTTGCAGGCCAAAACCGGGATTCCGGTGGTAGCTCTTAGCTACGGGCAGGTATCAACTTTTGATCCGGGTGTTTACAGTTCATTAAAGCTGATCGGCCAAATTACCGGTCAAGAAAAGAAAGCTGAAGAGATCGTCGCTTACCTGGAAGAATGCAAACAGGACCTGGCGGATAGAACTAAGAGCTTTCCAGATAACGAAAAGCCCGCTGTGTATGTAGGCGGACTGGGCTCAAAAGGAACACATGGTATTGAAAGTACCCAGGGCAACTATTCTTTATTCTTTGTGGTTAATGCCTATAATGTAGTGGATGAAACCGGAAGAAGCGGTTCTTTGATGATCGATAAGGAAAAACTGATTCAGTGGGATCCGGATAAGATCTTTATTGATCTGGGCGGTTACCAGATGGTACAGCAGGACTATCAAAAGAATCCTGAGTTTTACCAGGCCTTATCGGCAGTTCAGAAAGGGGAGCTATACTCGCAATTGCCGTACAACTATTATGCTGCCAATATAGACACCGCTCTTGCTAATGCTTACTATATAGGGAAAGTCCTTTACCCAGGGCAGTTTAGGGACGTTGATCCCGAGAAAGAAGCAGATGAGATTTACCAGGCGCTTCTTGGTAAGCCGCTCTATGCTCAAATGGCTAAGGATTTTGGCGGTTTTAAGAAGCTAACCCTGCCCTAAACCAGGCAAAACCAAGAAACCAAGGAAACCAAGGGGACGGTTCTTCTGGTTTCCCTATGGTTTAGGGAAACCAGAAGAACCGTCCCCTTGGTTTTATTAAGACAGAGGTCATTCTGACAGACATACAGCCACCCCCTAACAGGCGCAGGGAAACTCTTACCGACATTTTCTGTCCATACTTAATTTTTGCCGCATTCCGGCACACTGGCTTATAATCGAAAAGATAGCATTTCTATTAGATGAAAGCCAGCCAGTTTACTCCTGAAAGAACAGTTACTCTAGAACTGTGAAAAGCCACGGGATAATAAAAGGCAAAGCGCACTGAAAAGGAAATTACCCTCAGAGATATGTCCGCCCGAATTAAAATATCACCCGCCTATTTGAGTGATCTTGAAAATAACCGGCGCTACCCCATGGACAGTGAGAAGATCGCGATACTGGTTAAAGAGCTCCAGCTATCACCTGAAGAACAGAAAACCCTGTATGAATTGGCGGGCAGGGAACTTCATGAAGGATCCCTGGAATTACCGGAGTATACCATGGACTCCGAGGTCACCCGATATATAAGATATGAGAGAAAAGCTCGCAAAGCCAGGGAAATCGGCGCCACGTTTGGGGACAGGAGCCCCATTGCCAGGGAGTTTAATCGAAAAGGAGAGGAATAACCTGTTTTTAGCAAACAGATAGAAGTTCCTTGCCCCCAGAGTATATTACAGAGGCTTTTTAGACGACAGCTTCCGGGTGTTGACCGGAAGCTGTTTAATATTGAGAAGCTATTAATCACCTGTATTTATATCGCTAACTGACTATTTCCAGCCAATATCCTCAAACCAGTACTGGGTTGTGCCGTTATCGTCACGATATTGGTGTACTTTATAATCCCTGTCCGGGTCGAGAGTGAAATAATGATTAACACCGTTCTTGTCTACGTAAAAATATCTCTCTTTGTCCCTGTCGTAAGACCAGTGATATTTATTTGCCAGCTTGCCAACTTTATCTTTATGGTATTTCAGGTGGCTCCAGGTGGGATGCGAACGATTACAAATCCGGCAATTAACATCATTATCCGCAGACCGGTCCATGTTTTCATGGTACCAGCTAAAGCCGTGAGTGCCATAGGACACGCAACCGGACTGTTTATCACCCTGATAGATTCCTTTATGGCCGGCAAACGCTGCTGAAGCCAGTGATATTGAAAGGACCAGTACCAGGGTAAATAAGATTGCTTTCCTCATTTATGAATCATGCCTCCTTTTGTTGAAATATGTCACACAGTAACTAATATAGTGATAAATTAGCCGGAAAACAAGGCGTAATTATTGGCATAACCAGGGGGACGGTTCTCCTGGTTATGCTGATTTTTGCAAGTGGCCTGGCCACAGCATGATTGCTCTTGTATATGCTAGGTAAAAAGTGTAAAATATAAGTGAACCTGCCTTTTATGCTAATTGTCTGATTAAATGAAACAGGCGCCAGGCAGTAGGGCAGAGCTCAGGGACAAGTTGTTACAGAGGGAGGTTTCGACTTGAGAAAGCTGGTATTGCCTGTACTACTTATTTTGTTGCTTGGTCTTTTGATTGCCTGTACCAATGGGGAAAATAAAGCGCAGCTGAACGGGGACCCCCAGCAGGCCGAGGAAATCGAAAGTCAGGCCGTGGTGAGTTTGGTTCAGGATTTCGGCAGTAAGCTCAAAAAGGTTTCGCTTATAGCCCCGCTGGACACCGTAAGCCAGAGCATACAGGAGCACTACGGCAGCATGGTATCTCCGGAGCTGCTGGCAAAATGGCGGAGCGAGCCGCAATATGCCCCCGGGAAGCTGGTTTCAAGTCCGTGGCCGGAGCGTATAGAAATTGCAACTAATCAGAAGTTACCGGACGGCAGCTACGAAGTAAAGGGTGAAATAGTAGAAATAGACAGTGTGAAACTGACCGGCGAAGAAGTTTTGGCAAAGCAGCCGATCACCCTGATCGTAAAAAAGGCGCAGGATCGTTGGCTAATTGACGACGTAACGCTTGGCGCCGAATCCATCATCTACCACAATAGTGAATACGACTTTACCTTTACCCTGCCGAAAAGTTGGGAATATTATTCGATTGTAACCGACCAGTGGGAGGGCATTGCTGTAGCAGGTGAACAAAGCGGCCAAGTTGTGGAGACCGGCCAGATCATTAAAATTAGGCACCCCCGGTGGAACGCCAAAGAACCACGGCAGGATATCCCGATCATGGTCTTTACCCCAGCCCAGTGGGATTCGCTGCAGAAGGAACAAATCAGTGTCGGTGCGGCGCCTGTGCCGCCGCGCGAACTTGGCCGCAACGACAAACATATTTTTGCCCTGCCGGCCCGGTATAATTATGAATTTCTAACCGGGCACGAAGAAGTGGAACAGATTCTAAGCAGCCAGTCGCTTCAGACGGACGAATAAGCTAAATCCCCTGACCAGGCGAACCAGGCAGGGGATTTCGAAAATAAGGTCATGTTCCTGGGGCCCGCCAGAGAAATTACCACCATAAGTATCTGGATAGCCCTGCTCTTATTTCGGCGCAGATTGAGCTAAGTTCATGGCCTCTTTGGCCTTGACCAGTGACACAATAACCTCATTTACCGGTGTACTTACCCCGTGTTTCTTCCCCATTTTCACAACGGCGCCGTTTAGCGCGTCTATTTCTGTACGCCGGCCTCTCTGGATGTCCTGAAGCATCGACGGGTGGTGCAGGGCGGTCGGCGGCACCAATTTTTCATAAAAATCCTTGATATACGCTTCAGCATTGGGCCACAGCATCTCCTGTCCCGCTCTCTCCAGTACCGAAAAGATTTCCCGGATCACGCTCTCCATTAACTTTCTGGAATGCTCTATATCCGCCAGCTTTCCATAATTGACCTCCAGAATGGCTCCCAGGGAATTTAAGGCTGAATTATAAATAATCTTACCCCACACATACTTCATTACCTGCTCCGAAAACCTGGTCGGAATCCCGGCCTCCCGGCAGATACTTACATATTCCTCCACCTTGCCCTGGCCGATCAAGTTACCCGGCGATCCGAGCAGGACGTCATCGGCTATGACTGTTACTTTTGACGCTCCGGGCCCGGTTGTTTCCGCGCCAAAAATCACCCGGCCCAAAATCAGCTGGTCTGCAGGGATATGTTTGGCCGCTGCTTCATAATTTCCATAGCCGTTTTGAGCTAGCACGACATGGGCGCCGGGCGGGAGGATGCCTGCAATGGCTTTCGCTGCTTGTTCTGTGTCATAAGATTTAACCGTAGCGATAACCAGGTCCAGCCTGTTTTCGCTGATCTGCTCCACACCGGTTACCACTTCATCCAACATGGCCTGATGTTCGCCCCAGATGCCGGTGACTCGCACGCCCCGCTCCCTGACTGTTTCCTGGACAGGTTTTTTCGCAAGGCCTGTCACCCGGTGCCCCTTTTCCTTCAATAAACAGGCGTAGACAGTACCGAGGGCGCCAAGCCCGAAAATTAATATGTTCATAGTGGCCCTCCTGTAATCTCCTTAAATATTTCATGGTGACAGGTGAGAATTCAAGAAATGTGTGGCATTATCCTTTCAATAATTGTGCAAAATTTTTGCGCAGCAAAAAACCAGGGGGACGGTTCTTCTGGTTTGAGCATGGATTTGCGGGTACCTGCCTGACAGTTCTTCTGGTGCGAGTTTGGGCAATGGTTTTATCACGAAAGTTAAGGTGTAGAACCCCAGGTTTATATGTATGCTGTAAAGTTGTGGGAGGCAAGGAGATGGTAAGACTGGAGCTAGAACCCCAGGTTTATATGTACGCTGTAAAGTAGGTATTTGGTCGGGGCTTAAAATCTGGTATAATTGGATGGAAAACACTCTTGATATAAACCGGATCACTAACTACGCCTTTCAAGGAACGCATTGGGTCTTTCAGATAATAACGTTTCCAAGCCGAAAACTATGATAAATTACGGAGATTAGGAAATTGAATACACCTAAATTATGGAATAAAGATTTTTTAATTATCTCAGTTGAGAACTTCTTTGTTTACTTCACCTTTTACCTTTTAATTTCCATAATGGCGGTATATGCATCGGATAGATTTAACGCTTCACCCAGTGTCGCTGGCCTTTCAGCCGGCATTTTTATTTTAGGGGCGATCCTGGGACGTTTATATACGGGAAGTTCAATAGAACGTGTTGGACCTAAAAAAATGCTTTATGTTGCCTTCGCGTTCTATTTAACCATCACGCTTTTCTATTTTTTAGTTAACAGTTTGACCCTTCTATTAATTCTCCGCATGTTACATGGGGCAACTTTTGGCATGGCTTCGACAGCTACGGCATCAATTTCGGCGGAAATCATTCCAAATGAGCGACGCGGGGAAGGAACCAGCTATTATGCCCTGAGCATGACTCTTGCTTCCGCTATTGGACCTTTCATCGGGATGTTTGTCACCCAACATGCGCACTTTAACGTAAATTTTATCGCATGTGCGGTTTCTTTAGGCGTTAGCTTAATCATTGCCTTCCCCCTAAAAGTTCCACAGGTGGCATCAACAAACAGTAAACCCGCAAATACACAAGGATTTGACCTTAATGGCTTCATTGAACCCAGGGCAGTGCCCATTGGTATCATTACCTCTTTGACGTGTTTTTGTTTTTCGAGCATCTTATCTTTTATTGCAGCTTACACCAAGGAAATAAATCTCATTGAAGTAGGGAGCTTTTTCTTTATTTTCTACTCCGCAGCTATTTTAGTTTCCAGGCCATTCGTCGGCCGCTGGTTTGATCGGAAAGGGGAAAATTTCGTAGTTTATCCTGCTTTCCTGCTGTTTACGGTTGCCCTAGTTATCCTTGGGCAAGCTCAGCAGGGTTTTACAGTTTTATTGGCCGGAGTCTTAGCAGGTATTGGCTATGGCAACCTTTTTTCCAGCGCGCAAGCGCTGGCGGTTAAGGTTTCACCCCAACATCGCAAGGCGTTAGCGACCTCCACCTTTTTCATTCTGGTGGACCTAGGCGCAGGTATCGGACCTTTTTTATTAGGATTTTTAATCCCAACCCTGGGCTATCGCGGTATGTATTTAAGTATGGCCTTCGTTGTGTTCGCCATTATCATTTTATACTATTTCTTACATGGTAGTAAGACCAGTAAAATCAGGGAAAACCGGGGGGACGGTTCTCCTGGTTTGACAGACTTCCGTGTCTATGGTAGCATGGAAACGGAGGTTATTGATAATGCCAAGAAAAGCAAGAGAAAAGAGTAAAACTGGAATATACCATGTCATTTTGCGTGGAACAAATAGGCAGACAATATTTGAAGACGAAAAAGACAAGCTTAAATTTACGCAGACGCTGCGGGATTATAAAGAAAAGAGCGGATATAAACTATATGCCTACTGTTTGATGGGGAATCATATCCACTTGCTTTTACAAGAAGGCAAAGAAGAATTAGGGACAGTGATGCGGCGAATAGGGGCAAGTTATGTATACTGGTACAATTGGAAATATCAACGTAGTGGGCATTTATTTCAAGATAGATATAAAAGTGAACCAGTTGATCATGAAAGCTATTTTTTGACCGTTGTCAGATATATTCATCAAAATCCCCTAAAGGCTGGTCTTGTAAAGGACATATCCGATTATAAATGGTGCAGTTACAATGAGTACGTAGGGAAGAAGCGCATTACAGACATAGACTACACATTAAACTTAATTAGCAAAGATAGAAAAAAAGCAATAGAAAGTTTTAAGACTTTTCATCAAGAAATAAGTAATGATCAATGTATGGAAGCAGAGTCCAGACGGAGATTTACAGATGAGCAAGCAATAGAAGAGATTAAGGAAATATGTAGCATAATGAACTGTCAAGAGCTGCAGCATTTTGAGCCGGCAATAAGAAATACATTCTTAAAAGCCTTAAAAGAACAGGGACTATCCACAAGGCAATTAGAACGGCTGACAGGCATAAGTAGAATGATAATCTTAAAAGCCTAACCACAGGAACCGTCCCCCTGGTTTTCCCCCTGGTTTGGTTACTGCAGAAAAATAGAGGGGATATAATAGCATGATCTCTAAAGAAGAAGAGAGAGGCTTAAGGGAAAAAGTTAAAAAGGAGTTTATAGAAAATCAATTTAAGAATTGGCAGTTCAAGGCCAAAGAATACGCCGAAGATAAGTCTAAAGCTTCTGAACTTTTAAAAGAGGCCATGCAAAAGGCTGAAGTGAGAAATGAGACTATCGGTGAAATATGGGAAAAACTACAGTTGCTCTTGGCAATTTTCAAGGATTGGCTAAACGGTGATTACAAAAGAATTTCTAAAGGCTCGATTATGATGATCATTATTGGACTTGTTTACTTTGTTATGCCGGTAGACATTATTCCAGATTGGATTGTTGGTCTGGGTTTTTTAGATGATGCAGCAGTATTAAGTTTCATAATCAAACAGATTAATGATGTGCTTGAAGAATACAAGAAGTGGAAACAAGCTGGAACCGGGTAAACGGCAACTGAACCAGAAGAACCGTCCCCCTGGTTCACCATGTTTTTCCTTTTTTTTGTAATGCGGACGCCGCACAGGGTATATAATATGAAAGAGTAAAAAAATTTTTTAAAATGGGTGGTGTTCTAATATACGGAGAATAACTCTGGACTATTCAAATGTGTTGGATTTTATCAGTCAGCAGGAAATAGCCTACTGGGGAGAAACGGTAGATCTATATCATAACATGCTCCACAAGGGAACTGGGGCAGGCAACGACTTTCTGGGATGGGTGGATCTGCCCAACAGCTATGATCAGGAAGAGTTTGCAAGGGTTAAAGCAGCGGCGGAGGATATTAGAAAGAAATCCGGCGTTTTTTTAGCCGTGGGAATCGGGGGCTCCTACCTGGGGGCCAGGGCCGCTATAGAAATGTTAGGCCATTGCTTCTATAATGAAGTGCCTGAAGATAAAAGATGGTTCCCTAAAATTTATTATGTTGGTCACAATGTCAGTTCTACCTATATAAATCATCTATTAGAAGTGATCGAGGGGCAGGATATTTGTGTCAATATAATCTCGAAGTCGGGAACAACTACGGAACCAGCCCTGGCCTTTAGGATCCTTAAAGAATACATGGAGAACAAATACGGCAGAGCTGAGGCCGGCAAACGGATCTACGCCACCACGGATAAGAGTAAAGGCGCCCTGAGGCTGCTAGCGGAACAAGAGGGCTATGAGACTTTTGTAGTGCCGGATGATATCGGGGGAAGGTATTCGGTGCTGACTTCCGTGGGTATGCTGCCCATGGCGGTGGCCGGGATAGATATAAATGAAGTGATGCGAGGAGCTCAGGCCGCGGCACAGGACCTCAGTTTGTCAAACTTAAAGGATAATATGTCCTATCAGTATGCCGTCCTGAGAAATATTTTATATAATAAAGGCAAAACCATAGAGGTCTTGGTAAATTACGAGCCCAGCCTGTTTTACCTGGGTGAGTGGTTTAAACAGCTTTTTGGTGAGAGTGAGGGGAAGGATGGTAAGGGAATATTCCCTGCCTCTCTAAATTTCACGACAGATTTGCACTCCATGGGGCAATATATCCAGGACGGGAGAAGAAACCTGTTTGAAACCGTCTTGCATATCGAAAGCTGCCCTGACGATATCGTTATAAAGAAAATTGCCGGAGATATAGACGGGCTAAACTATCTAGAGGGAAAAACGATCAGCTTTGTCAATAAAAAAGCCATGGAAGGGACTATAGCTGCCCATGTTAAGGGAGGAGTACCCAACCTGATTATCAATATACCGGAAATTGCGGCATATTACTTTGGGTATCTGGTATATTTCTTTGAAAAGGCCTGTGCCATGAGCGGTTACTTACTGGGCGTAAACCCCTTTAACCAACCCGGGGTAGAGGCATACAAAAAGAACATGTTTAAGCTTTTAGGCAAACCAGGGGGACATTCCGAGACCACTGAAAAAGTACCCTTTTAAGCTGCCTTGGCGTCTACCCCAGTCCAATTTTGTCGGCTAATCAGCAAAAGCAGTGTAAACAACATAAAAAAATAAGCATTTAATCCCTTTTAAGCGGAT
>JAQVGZ010000003.1 GCA_028696455.1 Desulfotomaculaceae bacterium
AATCACATTGACTTCATCTAGCCACTGGGGTTTTGCATTCCTGGTCAGGGGCGGTATGTGCTTAGGCATGATCATTGCCTCATTGCTGCTCATGTTAATAATCGACCGTCCGACGATATTTTCCAGTTCTCTGATGTTGCCCGGCCAGTCGTAGGTCATAAATATGTCAATTACCACCGGTGATAATTCGGGCACTTTCCTCCCATATTCTTGGGCGATTTTTTCACATAGATGAGTTGCTAAAAGGGGTATATCCTTTTTGCGATCCCTGAGTGGCGGGATAAAGACCGGGACTACGTTCAGCCGGTAGTACAAGTCTTCACGAAAAGTACCCTCATTTATTCTTTGCTCCAAATTTGCATTAGTGGCGGCGATTACCCGCACATTTACTGGTATTGGATTAGTGCCACCGACCCTTACTATTTCTTTTTCCTGCAGTACTCTGAGGAGTTTCGCTTGTAAAGCGAGGTCCATATCACCAATTTCGTCAAGAAAGATAGTGCCGCCGTCCGCTTCCTCGAAGTAACCCTTTTTACCGCCCCTGACTGCCCCTGTGAAAGCTCCCTCTTCATATCCGAAGAGTTCACTCTCCAGTAAGGATGGGACGATGGCCATGCAGTTGACCCGGACAAAAGGCCATTTGCATCTGCTGCTAACGTTATGGATCGCATGGGCAAACAGCTCTTTCCCCGTGCCGCTCTCTCCTCTTAACAGCACCGTGGCTGGGGTGTCAGAGGCGTGCCTGGCCTGGGCAATGGCAGCCTTGACCGTTTCGCTGTTGCCAATAATGTCATCAAAGGTATATTTGGCCTGTAAGTGTCTAATCAGTTTCCTGGCGTTAGCCAGTTCTTCGGATAGTTGCATGATTTCAGAAATATCCTGGATAACCCCAACGCTTCCCCGCAGTTTTCCTTCTATCATTACAGGGGCGACATTAACCACGACTTCCTTTTTCATCGGCCCCATCTTTAACCTGACCCCGCGCACCTGCTGTCTGGTCTGGAGTACTTTTAAGTGCATGCTTTCACCTTCAGTTACTGCTACCGATGCTGGTTTACCAATAACGTCAGCCTCGGTGAGGCCGGTAATTTTGGTGTAGGCAGGATTAATCAAAATGCCGTTACCCTTTTCATTGACTACGGTAATGGCATCATTTGTGGCATAAAGGATCGCTTCCAGCCAGGATCTTTTTTCTTTTAGCTCTGCAACTTGCTGATTAAGTTTTTTAATTTTGGTTACGTTGCGAAGGATAGCTACGGCGCCGGCAACCTTGTTATCCGCTATGATCGGAAAATAATTGCAGACTGCAGTGGTATCTCCAAGCTGCATCAGTTGACGGAGTTCTGATAACCCTGTCTTTAAGACTTTCGGCAAGCAAGAATTGGGAATAATCTCTGCTACTGGTTTACCCAGGGTGTCGGTAGCCTTAAGGCTGGTAATTCTTTCAGCGGCAGGGTTAAATATAGTGATCACACCAGCTTTATTTACAGCAATCATGGCTTCAAAAGAAGAATTTAAAAATACTTCAAGAAGGGCGTAATCAGTTTTTCCCGGCAAGACATTCACCTCGCAACTTAATATTCAATAGATCTGTGAATAATCCTGCATGGAAATATTAAATGCAATGTAATTATCTTCATTATAATTGCACCTTAACACTTTATCACGATATACCTTCACTAATTAATAACCTTCCCGGCCCCAATGTTTCCTTTACCGTCGAGCACATGGGTGGCACAGGAAATACACGGATCAAATGAACGAACCGTCCGGCCAAGGATGGTAAAGAGCATATCCGGCCTGGGTATTTCCGTACCCACCAGGGCGCTCTCCACAGGCCCGCGGCCGCCGTTTTTATCCTTAGGCGAAAAATTCCAAACTGTAGGGGTAATAATGTTATAATTGGTTACCCTTTCCCCCTCAATGTGCGCCGTATGGAGCAAGGTGCCCCGCATAGCGTCAACTGCCGCAGTTACTTCATTTTTCACTGGTGTTTCCTTTTGACTGATGGGCGGGGGGCCGGGTTCAAGTTTTTTCAGCCACTACTGAACCAGTTCAGTAATCAACAGGGTTTCAAGCGTACGGGCGTAAATTCTGTCCATCGTAGAAACGCCGCCACTGTAAAACCCATTTATAATCATCCGAGCCAACGGCCCCACTTGATAATGACGGCCTTCATACTGAACCGATTTGACCCAGGTATAAGCGCCCGTTTTATGAGGATCGGGCTTTATTTCCAGTTTATTGCTTTCGTCGAACCAGGAGCGGTTAACGTCCTCTTTGATCAGGTCAAGCCGGGGCAAAGAGAACCGGCCGTCCGCCAGTACTCCGCTTTTCCATAAAAACGTTTCGTTTTTCACACCGAAACGAAAGAGCCCGAAGGATAAAAGATGTTCGGGTGTTATCCCTATTCTAAAGTAATCGCTATAGACCCTGGCAATAAGCTCGGTGTCAGGAACCATATGACTTTCCACAAATTTTTTGATATCTTTAATCAAAGCGAGGGCCCGGTTAATTTTATCAGCTGTGAGTGCTACCGCAACTCCACCATGGACGAAGCTGTGCTGGTGAGGCGCCTTGCCTCCAAACATGGCCAGGATTTCATGACTTTTTTGGGCGGCTTTAACAGCTTCGAAGTAATGATTCACTAGACGCAGGTTATCTTTGGGGTCAAGACGGGCGTCAATTAGGTTTTGCCCGTGAAAAGGGGGATGGTTGGGCATGATTACAAAGTCGGGAAGGCTGAACAAATAGAAATGTCTGATATGGTTTTGCAAAAAATCTGCTGCATACATGATATTTCTTAAGTACTGGGCATTTTCCTGTAAATCGTTGTTGTACAGTTCATCGAGCAGGTAACTGGCCACTGCCCCGTGGGCCAGTGAACAAATACCGCAGATCCGCTGGGTCATATAAACCGCGTCATTGACTTGCCGATCGCGCATAATCCACTCGAACCCCCTGAACATTGTGCCGCCGGCGTTTGCTTCAATTACCCGGCCCTGCTCAACAATGACGTCTACGGATAAAAGACCGCTCAAGCGGGTGACGGGGCTGAACATGATTCGCTGTAAGCTCATTCTTTACATCCTTCCGTAGGCTTGATTTTTTCCCTGCCACTTCCTCCGGTTTTTTCTTTTTCAGGCATAGGAGTGAAAAACGGCATGGAACCGTCTGGAAAATCTTCGTTGGTACAGCCTATGCAGGGGGTATTCGCCTTAACCGGCCAGCTGACATAATTGATCCACTGCCTATAGGGGCAGTCTGCTCTTGTCCGGGGTCCCATACACCCGAGAGAAAACATGCACTCGATATCCCCCAGCTTTTGGGCGAAATCATTATTATCAAAATAAGAACGCCGCTGGCAATGCCGGTGTACAGTAAAGCCATAAAACAGTGTGGGACGCCCCAGATTGTCAAGCTCCGGCCGACCGTACATCAGTAAATGGGCCAGGGTCCCCACGAACCAGTCGGGGTTGACGGGGCAACCGCTGACATTAATCACTTCCCGGTCCAGCACTTCCCGCACCCCAACACTGCCGGTGATATTAGGCCGGGCCGCGGATGGGCCGCCAAAGCTAGCGCAGGTGCCGGCGGCAACGACATATTCAGCCCTTTGACCCAGCCAGCTTACTGCTTCGAGGGCGGTAATAAGCCGGTTTTCGGTACGGGCGATAATGTTATACAGACCGTTTTCTCGTTTAGGGATGGCTCCCTCTACAACCAGGGTGAATTTTCCTTTGTAAGTTTCAGCAACCTGATCAAGAATGCCGAGCGCTTCCCTGCCCTGGGCGGCCATGAAAGTATTGCTGTAGAGAAGATCGATCATATCAGTAAAGACTCTGCCCAGGTAGGGATAAGTGGTGTTCATAAACGAAATGTTGTTGTCGCCGCTGTCATTAGTTTCTATCCAGACCACGGGCAGCTTTTCTTGGTTATGTTTAGCCAGGTGGCTTTCAACGATGGGTAATATAGCCCTGGTTAGCTCATGATTTTTTAAAAAGGCAAATTCGCCGCATAACCCTGTGAATTCTTCTTTTTGCATAACAACCTTCCTATTCCTTTAGTCTACTTTTATACTTTTTTATTAATTTATATTGCCCCGCAAAAAAAAGATGCCCTGGACCATTACTGTAATTCCTGGGAATCTATTTGGACAGGCAGGGGGAAAGTATCAAATATTATAGGGGGTTCTACCGCATTTCTCGTTTTTTTATGTAATTACATTACGGATTAAGGGATAATAAAGAAGGTACTGTTCACGTTATATAGAAAAATACATATTGATATAATAAGACCTTGATGAAACGGGGAAGTAAGCATGGTATAAATTGAAGTGAGGGTGATTCAGGTGAAGACGGTTTATGTTTTTGGAGCTGGTGCGTCTGCTGCGGAAGGTGCGCCGGTACTGCGTGATTTTATAAAGATTGCTTATCAGTTTTTTAAAGAAGAGAATTATAGTGCAGAGCTGGATATCGTTTGGGAGTTTCTCGAAAACTTCTACGATACTAAAATTGTCCTCAGTTGTGTGGATGACCTGAAAATATTCCCCCGGCTGGAGGAGATCTTCAACATAGTTGACTGGTCTTTATTGCAAAACCAGGCATTTTCCATCCGGTTTCCCCGTCCGCGACTATACGAGCTAAAAACGGCGTTAGTCAAACTGATCAGCATGACCCTCGACAAGTCCCTGCCTTCTTATAACGGCCTGCATCAGTCTTTTGTATCCGGGGTGGTCCGGGGGGGCGAGGAGGTTCCTACCTTTATATCCCTTAACTACGATATCGTTCTCGACAATGCTATTCGTGCTACCGGCTATGCCCCGGAATATGGATTCTACGCTAACCACCGGGATCACCTGGATTGTGGGCGGGGCATCCCCTTGTATAAGCTGCATGGCTCTTTGAACTGGTCTTACTGTCCCCTGTGCGGCGAAATATCCGAACACAATGAAAAGGTGGCGCACCTTTTATTTAAGGATAAACTCACCATAACCTGCCTGAACTGCGGCAGTGATCACTCGCAGGCGATTATTATTGCCCCTACTTTATATAAATCCTATGATTTTAACAGACTGCAAAATATTTGGGATTGCGCAGCCACCTCAATTAGCCTGTGTGATCGGTTGGTCTTCATCGGTTACTCCCTGGCTCCAGCGGATACTTCAATTATTGCCACAATAAAAAGGGCGATGAACACAGTAGAAAAAGAACGCGAGATAGTGGTAATCAACCCCAGCGAAAAGGCATGTATCCGGTATCAGCAGATCTTTGGAGCAAGATGCCGGATTTTACGCCAGCAATTTACCGGTGAGGTGATCTAAGTTCAGGTATTTTAACTTTTAAGCTGCATCTTTTATCAGGAATAAACCACTGGCGGGTTTTGGTGTACCCATTGTTGTAGTGTGAAGCACTCAGCAATGGGTTATTTTTATAACCGCATCATTAATACAGACCGGGGGATAATATTAAAAAATAAGCGTGGTGAGATGATTTGCGCCCGATTTGGAAAGGAGCCTTGAGCTTCGGCCTGGTTTATGTGCCAGTGAAGCTTTACGCCGCCACCAAGCAAAAAGACATTAGATTTAATTACCTGCACTCAAAATGTATAAGCCCGATCCGGTACACACGTTTTTGCCCTTACTGCCAAGCTGAAGTGGCAATTGAGGATATTGTTAAGGGTTACGAATACGAAAAGGGTAAGTACGTGATCCTTAAAGAAGAGGATTTTGAGCAATTATCCTTTAAAGAGGGCGGCAGGAACATTGATATCCTGGATTTTGTCAACCTTGCCGAAATTGACCCGGTTTATTATGAGAAAGCTTATTACCTGGCGCCCGCCGATGGTGGTGCCAAAGTATACGAACTTTTTAAGCGGGCCATTGCTGAGACCGGAAAAGTGGCGGTGGCCAGGATCATGATGCGCAGCCGTGATGCTCTGGCGGCGATCAGGGTTAGTGGCAGCATATTGGTGATGAGCACCATGCATTATCCGGACGAAATCAGGCCGGCTGGCGCCCTCCCGGAGTTGAATTACACGGTAAACTTGCATGACAATGAAATAAAGATGGCGGTTAACCTGATTAACAGCCTGTCCGCGGACTTCCGGCCGGATAAATATACCGATACTTACAGGCAGTCGCTGATGGATTTAATTCAGGCCAAAATCGCCGGTGAGGCTGTGGAAGCGCCGGCTAAACCGGAAACGGGCAAAGTTGTTGACCTGATGGAAGCGCTCCAGGCCAGCATCGAAATGGCCAGAGCGGAACGGGAGAAACAGGGGAAAGCGCAAAAAGAGACCAGGCCGGCCAGGGCAGGGAAGAGAAAGACATCCTAGGAGGTCCCATTTATGCAGCTTGCTATTCCGTAAAGCCCGTTGCAGTCGAAAGAAACCGGTCGGTTGCATACATGCGCCCTGGGCGGTCACAATAACTGGCTGGCTAAACGATATGACAAATTTTTTGCATACTTATCCGCGGATAGGTGAACTAAACTATGGATCTATTTAACTTGCCGGTTACTGCGCCCGATGCTATCCGTGAGCGCTGAGCCTTTTGACAGTGTGGAATATTTATACGAAATCAAGTGGAACGGCTAGCGCAGTCTGGCTTATTTGGACGGGGAGACCATGCCCGTTTTCGCGGAACCTAACTGAGCTGAACAGCAACTTCCCGGAACTGGGCAGTCTGCACCAGAGGGTGAAGAGAAAGCCGGCTATTGTCGACGTTGAGATTGTAGTACTGGAAAATCGCAGACCGTCATTTACCAGCCTGCAGTCCCGTGGTCGGCATCATGATTGCCCGGCATGCCGGGACAGGATATCGGCTCCCTCGTCCTGGGAAGGGAAAGGGACGACCGGCTGGTTTACCAGGGTAAAGTAGGCACTGGCCTGAGCAACCGGGAAATGGAGGCGCTGTTTGCGGAACTGGAAAAAATCGATGTACAAGAAGCTACTCTGGAGGTTCCCAAAGCGGAAAGGGGCCGCACGCGGTGGGTGCGGCCTCAATTGGTATGTACAGTTAAATATCTTACCGTTACTGCCGGTGGCTCCCTCTGCCATCCTGTTTACCGGGGGTTGCTCCGGGATAAGTCGCCAGGTGAATGCCCGGCAGTGTCATAGTTAATCCCCAGGTGGCACCTTCTTTTCAAGAGTTAAATATAATGGCACTAGAACCTAACATTGGGGGTATTCTAATATGATCCCGTATTCCTACAAAAACTTAATTGTGGGGAGCGATACCAGAATTCCACTTGTAAACGGCAATTATGCTGTTGCGATAAACTTGGATAATGCTGCAACCACACCACCATTTGTCCAGGTTTTGCAAGAAGTCGTTAATTTTGCCCCGATGTATTCCTCAATCCATCGCGGTTCGGGATATAAATCCCGGCTTTCGACTGATTTATACGAAGCGTCAAGGGTGACAGTAGCCAACTTCGTTAAAGCCGACCCCGTGCATGACACGGTTATTTTTGTAAAAAACACCACCGAGGCCATTAATAAGCTTTCTTACAGGCTTTGTGAGGGTAAGGAAAAAAGTGTTGTTCTATCAACAGAGATGGAACACCACTCCAATGATTTGCCCTGGCGAAACAAGTTTCGCGTTGATTATGTGGAAATTGATCATGATGGCAGGTTGTCGCTGAAAAGCCTGGTTGATAAATTGGAGCAATACCGGGGCGATGTCTTATTAGTTGCGGTAACCGGGGCTTCGAATGTGACCGGATATCTTAATCCCATTTATGAAATAGCCGAAATTACCCATAGATACCAGGCAAAATTACTGGTTGACGGCGCCCAAATGGTTCCTCATGTTCCGATAGACATGAAGCCCCACGGTTCTCCCCAACATATTGATTACCTGACCTTTTCCGGTCATAAGATGTATGCGCCCTTTGGAACAGGGGTATTAATTGGCCCAATAGACACCTTTAAAAAAGGAGTTCCAGAGTATGTCGGGGGCGGTACCGTGCGCTCTGTAACAAGGAATGAGGTTTCTTGGGGAGACCCGCCGAGCAAAGAAGAGGCAGGAACACCAAATCTAATGGGCGTAATGGCTCTGCAGGCTGCAGCGAAAATGTTGAGCATGATTGGCCTGGAAAATATCAGCAGGCACGAATTTGATTTATGGCAGTACACAGTGGACAGATTAAGAGGCATACCCGGTATAGTGCTGCATTGTGATTTAGATCCCGGCAAGCCACGCATTGGAATAATTCCCTTCAGCGTGCAGGGGATGCACCATGCCCTGGTGGCGGATATCCTGTCCGGTGAGGCCGGTATTGCAGTGCGCAGTGGCTGTTTTTGTGCTCAACCCTACGTGCGGAAATTGATCAAGTTAGTCAAGACACAAACTTGTAAGAAAGATAAACAATCTCAAAACCGCCCGGGGGTGATCAGGATTAGTTACGGCCTATATAATGACTTTCGCGAAATTGATGTACTGATTCAAGTCCTGAGTCGGATTATGGAAAAAAAAGATTATTACACAAAGAAATATGGTAAATCTTAATAGAACGATTGGCTCCGGAGTATTTTACAATTTTGATTAAATAAAAGGGTATAGATAGGATAGGGAAAATGATATTGTATTTTACGATGTGAAGGTATTTGAGGAAGGAGTTATAATTTGTTTGCAGAAATATTACTTGGATAAAATATCAAGATATAAGAAAACTTTCATTATTTGCCCTGTCATGGGCTAATCCGAAAGACAGGGCGCGATTATCCATACCTATGGTGAAAAGGTAATATTTACTGCTGTTCATAGAACATAAGCAGTGCTTTACCGCAAGCGTCTTCAGGGGTTTCTGAGCATATTTCATGCACTTCATCCTTATAACACCATTTATCAGAAGCTTTATCATAACTTAGTACAAAATCCTTTTTTACTTTTCTTTTAAGTTCTTGGAGCAGTCTCCCTAGACGGGGTAGCCAGACCAGATCACCCATTTCTCTGAGTGACAGGACTATTTTTCTTTCTTTTTCATGACGGGGGATAATTGGCTCAATTATTTGTTCTCCCGCTTTTCCAAAAACGAGGGTCAGGTCACCGACTTGAGGTTCCCAAATCAAATGTTTTGCCAGCTTTTTTGCCATAACTACACTAATCAATTTTATAACCTCCTAGCTTGCCGGTTAATTAACTACTAATTCAAAATTAATTATGAGCCTTTCTTTAAAGCTTAGATAAATTATATCATACTATAATATATATTTGGACAACTTGTGGCTTTTAAATATTGTAAGCTTATGTTGCAATAAGCTATCCATTCCGAATATGAATAACAGATTGGGCGTGCTATAATGGAACTGATGGGAATCTTTACTACTGCTTTTATTATCGGCTTTTCCGGGGCGATGATGCCCGGTCCGCTGCTGACAGTCGCTATTGGAGAAAGTATCCGCCGGGGTTTTTCCGCCGGGCCGCTCTTGATCTTGGGCCACGGGATGCTGGAAATAGTTCTGATTTTTGCGCTCACGCTCGGGTTAGCAGGCTTTTTGACCAGGGCAGAGGTATCGGTCACCATCGCCATCGTGGGCGGTATCTTTCTTGCTTATTTAGGCTATACAATGGCAAGAGATGCCCGCAGCGGGAAATTGTCTTTGAGTATGCTGTCTTTGTCAAAAGATGATGATAAGGATATTAATCCTCCCCCAAAATATAAGGGGTTGAAACACCCGGTCGTGTCCGGGATCTTGATCAGTATTTCCAATCCTTACTGGACGATCTGGTGGGCAACAATTGGACTAGGCTATATTACTATGTCTCTGCAACATGGTCTTATGGGTCTTTCCCTTTTTTTTACCGGGCATATTTTGGCGGACCTGGTTTGGTACAGCTTGGTATCCGCAACAGTGGCAGGCGGTAAAAAATTTATAAGCGAGGGGTTATATAAGGGGATCTTGACTTGTTGCGGGATTTTTTTAACTGGTCTGGGAGGTTACTTTCTTTATTATGGTATTTTTACATAAATCAAACCTGCCCAGGTAAAAATAATAATCTCTGGTAATAGTATTAACAGAGGGGAGTAGAGAATTATGTTCGTGGTATACTGTGGAGTTTGTCCACACCCACCTATTGCTGTGCCCGAAGTGGGTCAGGCTGAGGCAAACAAAGTAATTGACACCCAAAAGGCCTATCTGGAAATGGGTAGAAGGATAAAAGAGAGCAGCGCCGAAACTGTGGTGATTATTTCACCTCATGCCCCTGTCTTTCGTGATGTGGTCGGCATCAATGGCCTGTCTGTACTTAAAGGTGACCTCGGTAACTTCCAGGCCGGACAAGTAGCCTTTGAGCTGAATAATGATCAGTTGCTGGTAGCTGAAATTCAGCATCAGGCGCAAACCTTGGGCCTGGACGTAATTAAGCTGGGGAAAGCAATGGAGAGACAATATGATCTCAATCTCCGGCTGGACCACGGTGTCACTGTGCCGCTGTATTTTTTTCAACTGGCCGGGGTAGAATTGCCCTTGGTGCACGTGTCTATGTCCGTAGCGCCGCCTGAAAAACTCTACCTTTTTGGCCTGGCTGTCCGCAAGGCGGCGGAGTCTCTGCAACGCAAGGTGGCTGTTTTGGCCAGCGGTGACCTTTCCCACGGATTAATCAGGAGCGCCCCGAGCGGCTACCGGCCTCGCGGCAAGGAATTTGATGCATCCATAATTAAGCTACTGGCTGGCCCGGACATCGCCGGGGTGTTGAATATGGATCAGAACATGGTGCAGCAGGCTGGCGAGTGCGGCTACCGCTCCATCGTGATGATGCTGGGAGCGCTTGATGGGTATGAGGTTAAAACAGATATTTTGTCTTATGAGGGACCTTTTGGGGTGGGCTACCTCGTGGCCTCCCTGGAGCCGGGTAGTGAAAACAAAGAGTGTTCCCTTTATGAGAAGATGCAATACTCTACTCGGGAAAGAATAGCCCGGCGCCGGATGGGAGAAAGTTTTTTGGTAAGGGTTGCCCGTGATACTTTGGAAAAGCATGTTAAGGGTGAGACCCGGCCTGATATTTCTGACATTCCGGAAGAATTCAGGGCTCGGGCCGGTGTTTTTGTATCGATCAAGAAACAAGGTAATCTGCGTGGGTGCATTGGCACAATTGAGCCAGTCAGGTCAAACATCGTGGAAGAAGTTGTTGCCAATGCGATCAGCGCGGGTATACAAGATCCACGCTTTCAGCCGGTCCGTGCAGAAGAGTTGGCTGACCTGGAATATTCCGTAGATGTGCTCCAACCGCCCGAGCCGGTTAGACACATGGATGAGCTGGATCCGAAAGAATACGGGGTAATTGTCCGGTCCGGCTACCGGAGCGGTCTGTTGCTTCCCAATCTGGAGGGTATTGATACTGTGGAGGAACAGGTGTCAATAGCACGGCAAAAAGCCGGAATCGGTCCGGATGAGCGCGTACAGTTAGAACGATTTAAGGTTGATCGGTATGAATAAGTGAGGGGCGCTGACAATGCACGAGGCATTATATTATGAAAAAAAAGAACGAAAATTGACTGCCTGTCGCCTATGCCCGAAGCTTTGTACGATCCGGGAGGGCAAATCCGGCTTTTGCCGAGTGAGGCATAACCTGGAGGGAACGCTATTTGCCACCAATTATGGCCAGGTCACTGCCTTTGGCCTGGACCCGATTGAGAAAAAGCCGCTGTATCATTTCTGTCCCGGCTCGGCCATTCTTTCAGTAGGTACAGTTGGCTGCAATTTACGCTGTGGCTTCTGTCAGAACTGGAGCATTGCCCACGGTAATCCCAAGACTACTGATCTGACCCCTGTTAAGCTGGTTGAATTGGCGCGACTACAAATTGAGCGCGGTTACGATAATATTGGCATTGCTTACACCTACTCGGAACCTCTGATATGGTATGAGTTTGTATTGGATACAGCCCGGATGGCCCAGGCCGCGGGACTGAAAAATGTCCTGGTCACCAACGGCTATGTCAATGAAACTCCGCTGCGCGAACTTCTGCCCTATATTGATGCCATGAATATAGATGTCAAAGGCTTTACCGATGAATACTACCATGATAGCTGCAAAGGGCGGTTGGAACCGGTAGTCAGGACTGTAGAAATAGCTAGTCAGGAATGTCACGTTGAGTTGACCAACCTCTTAGTGACCGGCCTAAATGATTCACCGGAGGAAATCGGGCAACTAGTGGACTGGATTGCCTCTCTGGACGCGACTATACCACTGCATTTTTCCCGTTATTTTCCGAACTTTGAAGTCGAGCATCTGCCTACACCTCTAAAGACCCTGCGGCAGGCGCTAGAAATTGCTCGAAAAAAACTTGACTTCGTATACATTGGTAATGCGCCGGAAGTAGGCAGTCAGGACACCTATTGCCCGCAGTGTGGTGAAATGTTGATCAACCGAACCGGCTACAATTCCCGTGTGATTGGCTTAAGTGGCAGTAATTGCCGTGGTTGCGGCAGGGCAATCAAGATTACAGGAAACACATGTTTAATAAACCTTCCGCAAGATGAATCTCTTCTATATGATCCGCGTTAGAGATTCTCTAAAAGCTTATACAGGCTATGTTTAAAGTTACTATCGTCCCTGGCAGTTCTTTTTGCTGGACCTTTAGTTCTGCCCCCACTCCTCCGGTGCTTAGCCTTTATCTCCCTTTCTTCCAGAAGAAAGTCAATAGAAGCAGGGTTGAAGATGCGCCCTGCAGGGGACAGCGCCATGGCGCCCTTGCCCAGGACTATTGCAGCCAGGCCCCAATCCTGCGTTACCACAATATCGCCTTTACTGGCCTGGTTTGCCACCTCTATGTCCGCTTCCTGCGAGGTGTCCCCTACCACTATATGGCGCTCTGATTCGATACGATGGTTGAAGTTGGCTACAGTCACTAATGGCACTGTAAATTGTCCGGATACCTGCCGGCAGATTTCCAGCACACTTTTGGGCACCGCGTCGGCATCAATAATAATTTTCACTAACACCATTCCCAGTCCTATATGGAAAGATCCAAAAGTTCACTGCCGGAGTTGTTTTTTATCAAGCTTGAACCTGGTTTTCCTAACCTTAATAATAATATAAATCCTACTTGATATCATTTAAAATATTAAAATATAATTAATATAAAATTAACATAGCTGTTTGAAAAGAAAGGCAGGTCGAGAGTATTGCCGGCTAACCTTACCCCTCAGTACTATAAGGCCGAAGAAATATTCAAAAAATCGGCCAGTGCTGAGGAGAAAATCGCGGCTTTGGAAGAAATGCTGGCGGTTATTCCTAAACACAAGGGTACGGAAAAAATACAGGCGGATCTGAAAAAGCGGTTATCAAAACTCAGGGAAGATAGCCAAAAGAAAACGAAAGCCAGCCGCAAAGATCCTTTTGCGGTAAAGAAGCAAGGGGCAGGCCAGGTAGTATTACTGGGCTTTCCCAATACGGGCAAGTCGTCTTTACTTAGCGTTATGACCAAGGCCAGGCCCAAAATATCGGGGTACCCTTTTACAACAACCCTGCCTTTAGCTGGGATGATGGTTTATCAAGATGTTATGATCCAGCTTGTGGACACGCCACCAATAACAGAGGAATTTGTCCCGGAGGGGTTAACCGGGGCGTTAAGAAATGCAGATGCCATATTAATCCTGGTGGACGCTAGCTCAGATAGCTGCCTGGAGCAATTACAAACCTGCTATAATTATCTTGAGAGCAAGAATATTATTAATAAAGCTGCAACAGACTGCGAGCACGGGAAACAAGCGGATCAGTGCCTGATGCTGGCAACGAAAGCGGATGATGCCAACAGCAGTGAAAATATTAATATTTTGAGAGAGTTGGCTCCGCAAGGACTGGAAATTATCCCTGTGTCGGCTGAAAACGGGTTTGGCCTGGAACCGATGCGCGAGAAAATTTATGAAATAATTAAGGTAATCCGGGTTTACACTAAAGTGCCTGGTAAAGCGCCAGATATGAAGAAGCCCTTTATTTTAAGGCGTGGAAGTACGGTGCTGGACTTAGCTTCAACTATTCACAGGGATCTACCGCGTTTAATGAAAAATGTTAGAATATGGGGCTCAGCCCGCTATGAAGGTCAGTCAGTCAACCGTGATTATATTTTAAATGACCGCGACATTGTTGAAATAAACCAGTAATTTAAAAATAATTATAAAATTTATTGAAAGATTGATAGACGCTGCGACACCTGGTCCAGCGTTTTTTTAGTATGTTTTCAAATAGTTCAGCGGGTGACATTACATGATCATAGGATTTATTTATAAAGTTAATTTATATAATGACAGTTTACGTCACATATAATTCATCGGGAGGATTATTGAAAGTATAAGGTCGGCAAATGCTGGATAGCCTATGACAACAGGGAGGTTAACCAATACTATAACGATACTTTAATTCTTTGTATTATTATCGGTCGTAATAAAAAAAGGATTTTAGCTTTATTAGCAGAACTTACATATGATGTACTTTTATAACAGCATCAATAATGTGTCACGCAAAGGGGATGACCATGGAGGTAATAACTTATACAGTCCAAGTGGTTCTTACAGCAGCTACCTTTTACTTTTTTATAATTTCCCTTTTTGGTTTCTACCGAAAAGAGGAAGATTATAACCTACCACCAGGTTCCATGTTTGCGATTGTAGTGGCGGCTCATAATGAAGAGAAGGTAATCGGTGAATTAGTAAAAAACCTTCACGAGCTTAATTACCCCAGGGAGCTTTATGATATCTTTGTAGTAGCAGATAACTGTGTTGACAATACGGCTAAAATTGCTGGCAGCCAAGGCGCCCGGGTTATTGAGAGATTCAATGATGAGAAAAAGGGCAAGGGGTATGCGCTTGAGTACGCCTTTGATAAGATTTTCAATTCCAGCGTAGATTATGATGCGGTTGTTGTATTTGACGCAGACAACCTCGTTTCACCGGACTTTCTGCAGATCATGAATGCGCGCCTGCTGAAGGGTGAGAAAATTATTCAGGGTTATCTCGATACTAAAAACCCCCATGATACCTGGATCACTAAGTCCATTTATATTTGCTACATCATTACCAACCGCTTTTGGCAGTTGGCCAAGTATAATTTGGGCTTAACCTGTGCCCTGGGAGGCACAGGAATGTGCCTGTCGGTCGATGTTCTCAAAAGATACGGTTGGGGCATGACTTCCCTGACTGAGGATTTAGAATTTCAGACAAAGGCACTGATGAATAACCTGAGGGTAACCTGGGCTCACGATGCTAAGGTCTTCGATGAAAAGCCGCTTACCTTGATGCAGTCTTGTATCCAGCGTAAGCGGTGGATGCAGGGCCACTTTAATGTAGCTGGCCGTTACTTGGTTAAGCTGGTGCATGAAGGTATTACTAATAAAAACTTTGTGATGCTTGACGGCGCCCTGTATTTAGTTCAGCCATTTTTTTGGATGTTCACCGGGGTGGGCATGCTCTTCAATGTTATAACCAGGCCTGAGTTGCTCTTGGAGAACCCTCAATGGGCTGTAGTAGGTTTCGTTATCCAATTCGTTTACTTCGGGCTGGGCCTGACGTTGGAAAGGGTAAAACCGCAAATATACTGGTGGCTAATTTTCTACCCGATTTTTGCCATGACCTGGATTCCTGTATCTTATGTGGGTTTCGCCATGCGTAATAATAAGGTATGGAACCATACCCTGCACATCCGGGATATCAATCGTGAAAACCTACAGAACCTTTATCTGCCGGCAAAGGCTGACGATAAAAGGACCGGTTAACCAAGTTAAATAAGAACATGAATTATAATAAACAGGCTATTTGATTAATGTAGTTGTCGCAGGCTTTTAAAAAACAAATATGTCAGTTAAAACTTAGTATAGTGGTTGAGTGTCATGCTCAACCCTTTTTTTTTCCGCCACTTTGGATAATTACTGCAGGTACTTTAAGTAATGTTTATGTAATTAAATGGTTTCAAGATGGAAATGAGCAAGGAGGATGTGTTTAAGAACACCCAATGTAGTCCGCTTGCTTAAGGAAGCGGTTAGGAGTGAGTCACATTTGACCTGGCAGGGAATCTTGATAGGGTTTCATTAACAAGTGTACGCTCTGATAACTATAGTCATAGTTGACACTAGATTATTTTAATGATCCAGAAGATTTAAACATTTAAGCTTATCGCAACTTTGGCACAGTTTTTGCTTAATTTAGTGAGTATAGGTGAGAACAAGGCAAGAATCTTTAGGTTTATAGCCGGTAGTTGGAATAATATTTGAACTCAAGGAGGAATGTGCATTTTAAAAAGAATGAGCCACAGTCATTAAGATCGGCAAAGCTACCAGTAAACAGAAGTATAGTTGAAGAAGTATCTTACTTAAATCAGAGATTATTAATAAGATGACTTTTTTGAAAATTAGATAAACAAAAATTATACAAGTTTTTGTTTATCGATCCGGGAGGGGAAATAAATTGACGGTTAGTAAATGGATGCATGCCGGGGTAATGCTGAAAATGAATGCACGTAATTACCCTGACAAACTGGGATGTCAGGACAAGGCAAAACAACTAACCTTCCGAGAGTGGAATGAGCGTTCTTGCCGTCTGGCCGATGCATTGAAGAATATGGGCGTTGGCTATGGTGAGCGGGTTGGCGTTATTTGTTACAACCGGGTGGAATGGATGGAGATTTATGCTGCCTGCGGTAAGGGCGGCCAGGTTGTAGTACCGATCATGTTCCGCCTGTCACCTGGGGAATATGAGTACATCATTAACCATGCGGAGTGTAAGGCGTTTATTGTCGAGGAAACTTTCGTGGAAGGGGTGAACAGTGTCCGCCACAATCTGACGACCATCCCAGAAGAGAATTATATATACCTTGGGGATGGACAGGCGCCTGAAGGGTACGTCCATTATGAGGATGTAATGACGCGGGGTAACCCGGCCGAGCCGGATATAATGGTAGATGCCGCTGATCCCTGGGTGATCATGTACACCTCTGGAACCACCGGTAAACCAAAGGGGGTCGTAAGGACCCACGAAAGCTGCGTTGGCATGTATATGGTCAACAATATTACCACAGGAGTTCTGCCAACCGACAAACCTATGCTGGTTATGCCCATGTGCCACGTCAACTCTATTTTTTATTCTTTCTGTTATACTCTGGTTACCGCTCCTGTGATGGTTTACAATATGGTCAGCTTCGATCCGGAAGACCTTTTAAAGACCATTGCAGATTATAAGATTACCTTTACTTCCCTGGTGCCCACTCACTACATCATGATCTTGTCTCTTCCCGATGAAGTTAAGCAAAAGTATGATACCAGCAGTGTTCGGCAGCTCCTCATTTCCTCAGCGCCTGCCAGGGCGGATTTGAAGCAGGCTATCATGGGTTATTTTAAGTCTGCTGAATTGTGGGAAGGCTATGGTTCTACAGAAGCTTCCCTGGTCACCTGCCTCCGGCCCGAGGATCAATTTAGAAAGCTGGGTTCCGTTGGAAAGGAAATTTTCGGTACGGACCAGATCAAGCTGCTGGATGAAGATGGCAACGAAGTAAAGGACGGAGAGGTTGGTGAGCTCTACAGCCGGTCGCCCGGCATGTTCACGGAGTACTGGAAAGACCCCGAAAAGACTAAAGAGGTGTTTCGTGGGGAGTGGTGCACAGCAGGCGATATGGCTAGGCGGGACGAAGAAGGCTATTACTACCTGGTCGACCGGAAAGCGAACATGATCATTTCCGGCGGTGAAAACATCTATCCGACAGAAGTGGAAAATGTCCTGGGTGCCCATCAGGCAGTCAAAGATGTGGCGGTTATAGGTGTCCCCGATCAGAAGTGGGGCGAGCTCGTAATGGGTATTGTCATACTGCATGAAGGTTATCAGGCAGGAGATGAACTTGCTCAAGAGCTTATCGCTTTCACTAAAGACAAGATTGCCGGTTACAAACGACCAAAGAAGATCAGTTTCATTACCGACGAAGAAATGCCCCGGACCGGTACCGGCAAAATCCTGCACAGGGTCTTGCGGGAAAGGTACGGCAAATGGAGCGACTCCATGTAAGTTTTTGAGAGCCAGATCAAGCTCAAGAGTAAGCTAAATTAAGAATATCAAGTTGACGATTTTGTGCTGTTCAAAACTTACTAAAAAGCTTTTGGGTTGCATTCAAGCGCAGCATCATCAAATAGATAATCGCCTTACCGACATAGTTTTTAAAAGTCGGTATGCCAAGTTTAAAGTAATTTTCCGATGAAAAGTTCCGGAACAAGTTTAGTATCTTTTGCCAATTAGCTAATTAGCCAATTAATTTAAATTGGCTGGCAAAAATAAAATAGTAAGGCGGTGTAGTATGAAAAAGATTATGTCTGGCAACGAGGCTTTTGCCTATGGCGCCTATTTGGCAGGAATCAAGTTTGGTTCAGCCTATCCGGGAACTCCCAGCACGGAGATAATGGAAAACTACAGTAAGTATCCCGGCGTTTACGCCGAATGGGCCGCCAACGAAAAGGTTGCCGCTGATGTGGCTGCTGGTGTTGCCTACGCCGGTGGGCGTGCTATGTGTGCCATGAAGCATGTTGGCATGAATGTTGCGGCCGAGGTCCTGTTTTATAGCTCTATGACTGGCACGCAGGGAGCACTGGTCTTCTTTAACGCTGACGACCCCGGTATGCACAGCTCCCAGAACGAACAGGACAACCGTAACTACGCCAAGTTTGCCAGGGTAGCTTGCCTTGAGCCTTCGGACTCTGAAGAGGCCAAAAATTTTGTGAAAGCTGCCGTGGAAATTAGTGAAACCTTTGACACTCCTGTGATCATCAGAACCACAACCAGGCTGTCCCACTCCATGGGCATCGTCGAGATGGAGGAAGAGCCGGTCGCCGAAGCCCCGGCCGAGCCTGCCAAATATGTGAGAAACCCTGCCAAATATTTGATGGTGCCGGCTTTTTCCCGTGGGCGGCACCCAGTTATCGAAGAGCGGATAATTAAGTTGACCGAGTTTGCTGAAACAACTCCACTGAACCGAATCGAGCCGGGCGATGACGAGATCGGGATCATTGTTTCCGGTGTGGTCTACCAGTATGCCAGGGAAGTGTTTCCCAACGCCACCTTCTTAAAACTAGGAATGGTAAACCCGCTTCCCGTCAAAATGATTAAGGAGTTTGCGGGACGAGTGAAACAGGTAGTAGTAATTGAGGAACTAGACCCCATCATTGAGGATCATGTTCGTTTATTGGGCATTCCGGTACGGGGCAAAGACGTTTTCTCCAACATCGGGGAGTTTAGCCCCTCACGTATCCGCCGTTCAGCGCATGAAGCCGGGTTGCTTCCTGGCTCTGCAAAACCGGTTGTGGCTGTGCCTCAATTACCTGGCCGGCCGCCAATGCTCTGCCCCGGCTGCGGCCACCGTGGATTGTTCTATGCCTTGCAGCGGCTGAACGCGGCGGTTTTCGGAGATATCGGCTGCTATACCCTGGGCGGTGCGGCGCCTCTGCTTGCCATGCAGACCTGCGGTTGCATGGGGGCTAGCGTTGGGGTCATACAAGGAATTGACCGGGTGGGAGTGAAGGACCGGACAGTAGCCGTGATCGGCGACTCTACCTTCTTCCATAGCGGTGTTGCTCCCTTGATTAGCCTCTATTATAACAACAGTCCCAGTACAACGATCATTGTAGACAACAGGGTAACGGCCATGACCGGTCACCAGGAAAACCCAGGCACTGGCAAGACCTTGCAGGGTGCTGAGGCACCAATTGTCAAAATAGACGAGCTGGTCCGCGGCATCGGTATCAAGAAGGTCGATATAGTAAACCCGTATGATTTCAAGAACGTAATGGATACCATTAAAGATCATGTACAGTCCCAAGAGCCATCGGTAATCATTGCTCAGTATCCCTGCGTTCTGAAAATGCGGGAGCGGAAGCCGGCCCCGGTAGTGGATGTGGAGAAATGCAATGAGTGCGGCAATTGTATCCGCATCGGCTGTTCTCCAATAACCAAGGTTGATGGCGGCATAAGCATCAACACCGAGCTGTGTAACGGCTGCGGATTCTGTGCCACCATTTGCAGCTCAGGCGCTATCAGCCTGCAGAACAAGGAAGGGGGGATCAGTTAATGAAAAAGAAACTGGATTTTCTGTTTGCTGGAGTCGGTGGCCAGGGTACCATTCTGGTCAGCAACATTCTGGCTGAAGTAGGAATGCAACGCGGATACGACGTCAAGAAATCAGAGGTACACGGCATGTCACAGCGTGGTGGCGCTGTGGAAAGCCACGTCCGCTGGGGGGAGAAGGTTTATGCTCCTCTGGTTGAGGAGGGTTGCGCAGATTTCCTACTTGGCTTTGAAGCGCTGGAGGCAGCTCGCTGGCCACATTACATGTACCCGGGAACGATTGCTATTGTCAATCGCCACCGTGTGAATCCTCCGTCCGTTAACCTGGGCCAGGAGGAATATCCGGATGAGAAGAAGATTGAGGCTATCCTGACCGAAGCTGGCGCCAAGGTGGTCTGGGTAGAGGGCGCAGCCAAAGCAAATGAGCTTGGTAACCCGACTCTAGCCGGTGTGGTTTTGCTCGGCGCATTATCGGCACGTTTGGACGAGCCGGTGGAAATCTGGGTGAAGGCAGTAGAGGATCTTGTTCCGGCAAAGTTCAAAGATTTGAACGTGAAGGCTTTTCTAGCCGGACGGGAAATGGCCTAGGAATATAATTAAATTTCTAAAAACCTCAATTTTATTTGATAGAGGGTAAACAGCTACGGTACGGGGACACGCTACTGCGAAAATAACCAACATATAAAAGTATATACCCCCAATTTAGAAGGGTTCCCGTACCTATACTATACTATGAGGTTAACGCGTTGCTGTTAACCTCTTTTGTGTTCGCCCGGCATCTTGAGTCGATAGGTTGTCGTAAGAGACTCTGTCACCTAATCAGCGGGAAAATAACCCATAAATGATATGATGACCAAATTTATCTGTATTGAACGTTAAGCTGCCGATCTTGATAACAATAGGAGAAAAGGGGATAAAAAGATGGCTGAAGCTAAGTTTAAGAAAATCAAAAGTAAAGCTAAAATGAAGGAAATCCTTGCGGATAATTTTAAGCAATTAGATGAAGCCTCGCGCACTGGCTCGAAACCTATAGCGTGGTGTACAAGTGTGGGCCCAGCTGAGCTTCTGCTAAGTATGGGGTTCCTTGTGTATTATCCCGAGAATCACGGTGCGCTTCTCGGCGCTACACGTGAATGTTTAGAGTATATCCCCAAGGCCCACGCGATCGGATACTCACCGGACATCTGTTCATACCTTACAAGTGATGTGGGGGCCTACCTTGCCGGCAAAACCCCGTTGCGCGCGGCATATAATATGGACGTGCCCAAACCAAGCGTGCTCGTGTTCAATACCAACCAGTGTCGCGACGTCGAAGAGTGGTATCTGTACTATGCGCGTGAATGGGGAGTGCCCATAGTCGGTGTGCATACTCCTCGCGGGGTGACTGATGTTGATGAACCAGTTATAGATTACATTACAAGGCAGCTCGAAAACCTTGTCGAGCCACTTGAGAAAATTTCCGGCACAAAATTCTCCTATGAGAAATTCTCCGAGGTTGTTGGGCTTAGCCGCCGCTGCACCGATCTATGGTGGAATGTGCTCTCAAGCGCAGCTAATGTGCCTTCGCCGATTACATTTTTTGATGGAACAGTTCATATGGCGCCTGCGGTTGTTTTGCGTGGCAACGCTATTGCAAATGATTATTATGAAACTCTTCTTGAAGAATTACACGATCTTATTGAACATAAGGTAGCTGCGGTTGATGGGGAGAATATCCGCCTTTATTGGGAAGGTATGCCTATATGGGGTAAGCTGCGTGACCTATCTACGTTTTTCCTTTCGCAACAGACGAATGTAGTCGCCAGCACCTATTGCAACAGCTGGGTGTTTAAGGCCTTTGATGCAGCCGACCCCTTTAGAAGCATGGCCCATGCATACACCGAACTGTTAGTCTGCAGGAGCGAAGAATACAAGGAGGCCTATATAGAGGATGTGTGCAAGGAATTCAAGTGCGATGGTGTTATCTTCCATGATGCGCGCACATGTCCGAACAATTCAAACAACCGTTACGGTATGCCCGAGCGCATGATCAAAAACCACGGGATTCCTTCTGTAGTAATTAACGGAGACTTAAATGACCTGCGCTGCTATGCGGAAGAACAGTCTCGGTTGTCTCTGGAAGCGTTCATTGAACAAATCAGACAGGGGAAATAAATATCATGTATTTTGCTGGTATAGACGTTGGTAGCACATTCTCCAAGTCGGTAATTTGTGATGAGTTCGGCAAGGTGAGCGGTCGTGGGATGCTCCGGACCGGTGTAGATTTTAAAGCGCGCGCGATAGAAGTTCTTGATGCTGCGAAGGCGGACGCGGAGTTTCCTGAAGGCGCGCCCATGAAGGTCTTTGCGACTGGATACGGCAGGAACAATATTGAATTTGCAGATGGAGTGATGACCGAAATTGCGTGTCAGGCCAGGGGGGTGTTTCATTCTATCCCAAGGGCTCAGACCATCGTTGATATTGGCGGCCAGGATACCAAAATTATTTTTGTAGACTCAAATGGAAAGCTGGGACGCTTCATAGTAAACCGCAAATGTGCAGCCGGAACAGGCGCATTTCTTGAGGAGATAGCACATAGGCTCGATAAGGAACTCTCCGAACTTGGTATGCTCGCGAGAGATGGTCAGGGATACAAGGCTTTATCAAGCTATTGCACAGTATTTGCCTCAAGCGAAGTGCTAGACCTGCTGCGCAGGGGCGTGGATATCCACGATCTCGCACGAAGCGTATTCCTATCGGTCGTGGTCCGCGTAATGGAACTCGCTACATTCGAAGGTAACGTAACACTTACCGGCGGTGTGGTAGCGAACAATCCAATATTAGCTGATCTTATAAAAGAAAAAGTAAAGGGCGAGGTCACTGTTCCTCCTTATGCACAATTTACCGCAGCCCTGGGGGCAGCGATAATTGCAAGGGAAAAATTTGGTAAAAAAACCAGGGAGTAGTAGTCTCAAAGTTGTTTGAGCATCTCATAGAAAATATCTCGTACAAGCTCAAAACCTAAACCAATGGCCATTTAATTTAAGTCTTCATGTGAAGCAATTGGGAAAGCATGAGTTCGCAGTTCCTTAAGAATACCTTGGCGCTTTGTAAAGTTGGGAAGAAATCGCTTATTGGCTTTAGTACAAACCTATCCAGTTTAACCACAGGATGAGGAGACTAAAACAAGTCGGAACAGTGGTTAAATCTGACTTGTACAATGTCTTGATTTAAAGCCAATAACCTTACTTAATCTGCTTCTTGTGGTCAGATTTGACACCTGAATATTTACGATTCAGAAAATTTCAACAGGAAAGCGTGCTGTAAGTGTGGCACGCTTTTTGCTTATTTATATGATCAGTTTATAGTTTAAGATGTTCTAGTATTTAAAGTATATAATATGCGGTTGAAAAAAATTAGACTCAAGGGGGAATGTGTTGATGACTGTTTAAAAGATATAGAAACTTTCAAGTTTTGGCATTTGCAACATAAGAAAATTGTTACATTTTTAGTTATCAGAATTTCAACAATATATTGTTTTTTTAGGCAACGACACGTTTATTTAAAAGGGAGGTTTTTACTCGTGAGTAATTTTAACCCGCTAAATATTTTATTAGTAGTGACGCCGGAAGTTGGCACCCCGGACAAATACGAAAAACTAATTGTAGAACGTTTTCCTGAACAGGTAGCCAGTGGCGCCATTAGAATCAAAAAATTTACCGATGGCGCCGATACGGATGAAGTTTTGGATACCCACATTGTTGGCACCGGTTCGATACCCCAAAGAATACCGGAAATGAAAGACTTGCAGTGGGTTATGACTTTTAGTTCGGGTACAGACCATTGGAAAAATTGGGGTAAGTTACCTAAGCATGTTCCCCTGACTCATTTTCCTGGCGGGTCTGGCATCCCCATATCTGAATTCGTTATTGGTCAAATGTTAAATTTAGCCAAGAAATATATCCCGTTATGGGAAAACCAGAAGCAGAAAAAATATATTCGCATATTTGGCGAAGAACTTTACGGTAAGACGTTAGGCATAATCGGTCTTGGTGGCATTGGACGTGAGATAGCTAAAAGAGCAAAGGCTTTTGATATGCGGGTAATCGGTGCTGATATCTTTAAAATAGAGCTTCCTACTGTGGATGAAGCATTTTTGTTTGATCGGGTCGACGATGTGATTAAACAGAGTGACTTTTTAGTACTCTCTTGTCCGGAGACAGAAGATACCAAGGGTATGATGAACGAGGACAGATTTAAGCTGATGAAAAAGAGCGCCTATTTTCTCAACTGTGCCCGGGGTTCACTGGTGGTAAAAGAAGCGTTTATGAAGGCGCTAAATGAGGGATGGATTGCAGGGGCGGCCCAAGACACTTGGTACGTTAAAACTCCGGTTCCTTCCTACCTACCGCCGGAAGATGAGTTATGGGATACCAAGAACCTGCTTATCTCACCACATATTTCATCTTTTAGCGAGATGTATGAAAAAAGGTTCGGCGCGGTGTTCGTGGAGAACATAGACCGCTTTTTAAAAGGTGAGCCTTTAATCCACGTAGCCCCCGGTTTTGAAGCCAATCGCGACTAAAAGTTGAACGCATCTTTCTGTGCAGAATGTTTCTTTTAAGATAGTACGCACTTATGGCTGGTTGTGAAAATGATACTTTATTCTTACCCTTAACTGGATAACGCAAGATTATTAATATGTTTATGCTTTTGTTTAGTATAAAAAATACAAGGAGGAATAAAAGATGAATTTTGCACGTTATGGAATTATTAATGCCAAGAAGTACCCGAACCGAGAATTTTTAATTGAGCATGTATTTCCCGGCAATGAACGGCGGGTTCGCACCTGGAAAGAATTCAGTGAAGAAGCTAATAAATTAGCCAATTACCTCCAGAAAGAATGTAATATCAAACCAGGTGATTTTGTCCTGCACTTGCAGTTTAATAGTTTGGAATGGTACACTACTTTTCATGGTATCTTGAGGACAGGAGCAACTCCGGTTCCCCTAAATTTCCGTTTCTTCAGCCAAGATATTAAATTTGCGTCTGACGCTGTTGGCGCTACAGCTATGATTACCGAAGAAAAATTTTTGCCAAGAATTCAACCTATTCAAGGTGAAATGCCCACTATTAAAAAATATATTTGTATAGGCCAAGAAGTCCCCAGTGATATGATCTCTTATAGTAGTATTATTGAAAATGGTGACACAACAGATGTTTTGGTGGATGTGGATGACGAAGCATGTGCTGAGTTGATGTTTACCTCCGGCACTACTGGAAAGCCCAAACCTGTATACCAGGCCCACAGAAACCTGTACGAAATTGGTATTGGCTCAGCCTTAAGCTACAATCGAGGATATAATACGATCTATTTAGCGCCTTACGCCCTCTATCATAGCGGTATGTTTTTCCTTACCCAGGCATGCTACTTGGCTGGTGGCAAAATTGTGCTTACCAATAGTCTCAAGCCAAAGGATTTGTTAGATGTTATGGTACAGGATCGAGTAAATGATACCCACTGGATGGTTCCAACCATGACGGACTTTCTCAATGCTATTAAAAGCGGAGAGCTTGATCTGTCGCAGTATGATCTATCCTTCTATGGTAAAGTATGTGAAGAAAATGCAATTGGTGCACAACCGGTTCCCCCGGTTATGCTCGAGGAAATTAGAAAGCACACCCCATTTAAGACGGGCAACATCTATGGGATCACTGAAGGTGGGGGTGGTGGAGCATTTCATTGCTATGATGAAGATCTTGATGCCCACCAGGGCTCAATTGGCAAACCTACCTTCAATATGGAAGCCCGCATCGTCGATGCTAACGGCAATGACGTCCCTGTAGGGGAAGTGGGTGAATTACTTCTCAAAGGGCCCAAGATTATGAAAGAGTATTACAACAATCCCGAGTTGACCGCTAAAACCATTGTGGACGGATGGCTCCACACCGGTGACCTGGCCCGACAGGACGAAGACGGCTTCTTCTATATTGCGGACAGGGCGAAAGACTTGATCATCAGGGGCGGCGAAAATATTTTCCCGGCAGAAATCGAGGCAGCAATTCACAGGAGTCCTAAGGTTGATGATGTGGCGATTATTGGCGCCCCGCATCCGAAGTATGTAGAAATGGCCATGGCCATTATTCAGCTTAAGAAAGGGGAATCCATGACCCAGGAAGAAGTAATTGAAGTCTGCAAGCAAGCCGGCTTAGCCAAATATAAGTGGCCGGAGAAAGTTGTTTTTGATGAAGTGATGCGCAACACTACCAATAAGCTTGACAAACCGGCAATGCGTGAAAAGTACCTTGGGAAAAGGGAAGTATCTGTTTTGTAAATAGGGCTTTGAAAAATTTCAAGGTGTGAATAAAAGGTGTGCTGGGTTGCAATATGTCAGCACACCCTTTTAAATTTAGAATGGCCGCGGTATTTTTTCAAAACAAAATCTTTTAAATGCAATCTGTATTAATATGTCACGAAGTAACCCTGGCGTAATCTTAATTGCTATTAGGGGTAAGATCCATTATATGTTATTAGATAGACGCGAAATTTCGAATTATTTGTCAAATTTCTTCTTTAACAGATTGATCGGCTATGATATAATTTATTAAAATCAAATACATATCGTACCCTAAGGTTTACAAAAGTTAAACTATTAGCCAGTTCAATTTTCGCTATTTATCCGCAGGTTAGTAATGAATATTTTATATGACCTAAAAAAGTGGATCCTATTGAAAGCTTTGTGTTTTATTAGGCATCGGAGTTGCTATTATTTAATCGGATTCAGTGGCTAGAGCCAGGCAAATGTTTTTCGTTATGGGGGGTGCTTTATCAAAAAATAACTGAATTGACTGAAAAGACGAAAAGCTGGTTATATGGTGTTTGCAATTGCTTTACCTATTTGAGGCAAGCATCTTAGGTATATGGAGGGGTAAATGATGGATTGCAATCAGAATTTCGATGAAATGTTAGGTGAGCTTCACTATTTGCGCAGTAGACTGGTTGAATTAGAGGTGCAGAATCGAGACTATTGGGGTATGTTTGAAAACTCCTATGATGCAATGTGCATAGCTGATTGTGACGGCAGGCTTCGCTCGGTAAACCCAGCGTTTGAAAGATCTATTGGAATAAAGACAATGGATGTACTCGGTCGGCCAATCCAGGATATTATTAATAAAGGTCTTACTGATGCCAGCGCAACCTTAAGAATACTAGAGTCAGGAAATAAAGAAGAAGAAACAGTAATCATAAACACACGTATAGGTACTAGGGTTTTAAGCACCGGAATCCCGACATATGACCATAAGGGTAAACTTCTCAGGGTATATTGCAACATGCGGGATGTAACCAATATAGAACATTTGAAACAAGATTGTATGCAATCCCAAAGACTCATCTCAAAGTACTTGTTAGAGTCTCTTGAATCCAAACGGGGAAAATCATTTAAGTTCATTGCTAACAGCAAACAAATGCAGCAATTACTAGAAACTGTTTATCAAATTGCATCAGTGGACAGTACAGTGCTTATCCTTGGTGAAACCGGGGTTGGCAAGGACATTATTGCCCATATTATTCATGATGCGAGCCCGCGAAGCCGTGGACCATTTTTAAAAATTAATTGCGGAGCCATTCCAGCGGACTTACTTGAATCTGAACTTTTTGGTTATGATGGTGGGGCCTTTACAGGGGCCAATCGGTCGGGTAAACCAGGTTTTTTTGAATTGGCCAACAAAGGAACAATCTTCCTCGATGAAATCGGAGATCTTCCTAAAAAACTCCAGGTTAAATTATTAGCAGTGATTCAAGATCAAAGAATTACCAGGATAGGCGGTGTAAAAGAAAAACAAGTCGATGTCCGCGTTATCACAGCAACCAATCGGGACCTGGAGGAAATGGTCAGACAAGGCGAATTCAGAGAAGACCTTTTTTACAGGTTAAACGTGGTTCCGATATCAATCCCTCCCTTGCATGAGCGAAAAGAGGATATACCCTATCTTATCTCCCATTATACGGAAATCTTTAATCAAAAGTATAACCGGAAAGTTTTGTTCAGTAACGAGGCTGTCAAGGTATTAAATAAGTATAACTGGCCGGGTAACGTTAGGGAACTTGCTAATTTGGTTGAGAGGGTTGTTGTAACCAGCCGAGAATTATTAGTACTACCGGAGTTTTTACCTAAGAAATATCTGCTTGCTCCAGACGATGAGCACCAGCCTGATTTTAAATCCCTGCGTGAAGCAGTAGAGGAGTACGAGCTGCAGTTTGTTAAAAAGGTTGCAGACCTCAGCAATAGTCGGAAAGAGGCCGCTGATAAACTTGGTATCAGTCTCTCAAGTCTAACAAGAAGGCTGAGAAAACTGCAACAAGTCGAGGGTAAATGTTAGAAGGTTTATATGTGACCTGGAAAAATCGCTTGATTTAAGCCATTATCAGTCTTGTATCTTGTTCTTTATGGTCAAATCTGACCTCTGGTATCTGATGATTCAGAAGATTTAAACGGTGAAGCGTGCCTAAGGGTTGGCACGCTTTTTGCTTATTTTTAAATAGAAATGATGTATTGGGCAAGAAAGGTTCGATATACCTAGTGGAAAAATTATTAATACAAGGGGGAATGTGATGCGTTGATGGCAATCAAGGAAAAAACATTTTAAGTAGTAGGTAAAACAGATGCTACAAAGGAACACACGGTACTGTAATTTTCAGAATAGTGCAATCATTGATTGTTTTTCGCCGAAATATTTAAAATTACTCATCGGTGGTTTTGTAATCGCGGCCTAAGTTATTGAAGGACTGTTAATTTTACTAACACTCAGCAAAGGCTGAGCAAATTTTACTGCTAGGGAGGTTTTAGTTTGAGCCAACTACAAAAGGACACTATGATTGAAAACATCAATTTGAACAAGCCACGGAAGGATGCTGTTGTGAAAAGCAGCAGGACCGGTTTCCACTACAGTTATGTAATTCTGGTTGTCGGTATTTTTACCGTCTTGGGCGCCCTGGGCCTTGCCCGTTTTGGTTATACTTCCATTTTGCCCGCTATGAAAACTAGCCTTTTGCTGAACAATACCCAGGGAGGAGCGCTTGCTACTGCGAACCTGGTCGGCTACACGGCCTTTTCCCTAATCGGAGGTTTCCTCGCTGCTAGATTCGGGCCCCGGCTTATTATCGGAGTTTCGATGTTTTTAACCGGAGGGACCATGTTCTTAACTGGTTTAGCCGGGGGGTTTACTGCGTTGGCGACGGCACGTTTTTTAACCGGCATTAGCAGCGCGGGTGCCAATATACCAATGATGGGTCTTGCTTCTGCCTGGTTCGGGCCCAAACGACGCGGTTTAGCAACCGGCTTTCTGGTCGGTGGGTCTGGTTTGGGTTTATTTGTAACCGGATTTCTGGTGCCAAGGGTAAGCGCAATGTCGACACAAGACGGCTGGCGTTTCTGTTGGTATATCCTGGGTGCCATAGCGATTGTGTTAGCCTTTGTGAGTTACAGCTTTCTACGAAATAATCCCAAAGAGAAAGGACTTTTACCCTTAGGTGTTGAGCCGGCTTCAACAACACCTGATAGTCCTGCGGCCAAGCAGGTCGATTCGCCAGTTGTGCAAGAAGTTAAAGGTGACATTTGGAAAAATGTTTATGCCTCAACACAAATGTGGCACTTGGGTTTGGTTTACCTGTTATTCGGTTTTGAATATATAATTTACGGCACTTTTTTCTCCACAGCGCTTGTAGCTGATAAGGGATTTACGTTGGCAGGAGCCGGACAACTGTGGGCGATAACAGGCATCATTGCTATCTTCAGTGGCATTCTGTGGGGCGCCCTTTCTGACGTCCTTGGCCGTAAGTACGCCATAGCCATCGTCTTTGCTTTACAAGCTGTCTGCAACTATTTGATATACGCTGCTACCGGCGCCGGTAACATTCTCTTAGTATCGGTAATTCTATATGGCCTTACTTGCTTCAGCATTCCAGGCTTAGTGGCAGCAGCTTGTGGTGACTATGTAGGGGCAAAATTGGCCCCGGCAGCTCTGGGAATGGCCACCCTCTTCTTTGCTGTAGGCCAGGCGACAGCACCTTCAGTAGCTGGTTACATAGCAGATATAACCAGTTCCTTTAATCAGGCATTTCTCCTGGCTGCAGTAGTGGCAGCCGTAGGTAGCCTTGGATCGCTCACCCTGCGAAAGCCAAAGCATAATTTTTAATAACGGAGTGTATTTAACTTGATAGCTAGTGGAAGTCGGTAGCTTTTTACCGACTCTACTGGCTTCAAGCCTGGCGAGAAAGTCGTCGGGGTATCGCCGTTATTATCTCTTAAATCAATTCTTTACTATTGTTCACACTTAAAACCTAATGAATTGATCTTTCTGTTGTTTGTCCTCACAAACTTTGTTTTACATAAGGAGTTTAATTAAGGATATCAGCACTTAGCGGACGTAAGGAGCCATCCTTTTTACTAGGAGTGGCTTTTTTAGGGTTGTTGTGGGCGAAAATCATGGCGGCTCAATTATGGAAGGCAAAACCATGCCGGTCCCTGGCTTTGGACTGATTTTTTTATTCACTATAATCTTGACGCGGACAATTACTCATTCTTATTTTATTGAAGGTTAATTGTTGTATTATAATGTAGATATACTTATAATCATAATATCTGCTGTCATAAACAATGATAGCAATATATGCTGCGGGGGTGAGTATATGTCTATTAAGGTTGGGATTGTAGGTGCCACAGGCTATACTGGCGCTGAGCTGGTAAGGATTTTGTCCCGGCACCCGGAGGTTGAGCTGGTATCGCTGATAACCCAAAACTATGCAGATATACCATTTTGGGAGGTTTATCCTCACCTTTATAAATATAATCAGATGATTTGTGAGAAATTAGAGCTAACTGCTTTACTGGACGCTTCAGACGTAATTTTCGTTGCGCTGCCGCATGGGCATGCCATGCCTATTGCCCTTGATGCGCTGCGCCAGGGAAAAAAGCTGATTGATCTGGGTGCAGATTTTCGCCTGAATGACTACAGTGTCTATGAGCAGTGGTATAAGGTGGAACACACTACCAGGGAGTTGCTTAGTAAGGCGGTTTATGGTTTGCCTGAACTAAACCGTAAAGAGATCAAAGGAGCCAGGCTGGTAGCCAATCCCGGGTGTTATCCAACCAGCGTCCTGCTAGCCCTTGCGCCTCTTTTGAACAGGAAGTTGATTGATCCCGGCAGCATCATCATCGACTCAAAGTCAGGAGTTTCTGGAGCAGGGCGGGGTTTATCCTTAGGTACTCATTTTTGTGAAGTAAATGAAAATTTTAAGGCTTATAATGTAGGTGTGCACCGTCACACACCGGAAATAGAGCAAGAATTAAGTAAATTGGCCGGAGAAACAGTGACAGTTTCCTTTACACCTCATCTGTTGCCGCTTACCAGGGGCATTCTTAGCACTATATACGCAAAGCTTAGTAAACCGGTGGAACAGGGTGAGGTATTGGAATATTACCAGGAATATTACCTGGAAGAGAAGTTTGTACGGGTGTTGCCCGGGGGGCTGTTACCTCAGACAAAATGGACGGCTGGTACGAATCACTGTGATCTTGGTGTTGCCTTAGACTCGCGCACCGGCCGGGTGATAGTAGTTTCAGCCATTGATAATATGGTGAAAGGCGCGTCCGGGCAGGCAGTCCAGAACATGAATCTAATTTGCGGTTTGCCTGAAGATACTGCCTTAAACGGGCCGGGGCTTTATCCCTAAAGTATCGATCTATTTATTAAGGCGCACCGGGCCTGAAATTTAATTCACCGGTTTTGGTCGTTGTTCTGTTGAGTACGATAAGAATAAACAGGTGCATACATAAGGGAGGCCTTTACATGGATAGTATTAATAATTTGTCCGGCGGGGTAACCGCCGCTTCCGGTTTTCAGGCAGGGGTAGCCACGGCCGGGATAAAGAATATTCAAAAAAAAGATATTGCCCTGATTTATTCTACAGTGCCAGCGGTGGCCGCTGGGGTCTTTACTACCAACACAGTTAAGGCCGCACCGTTGTTAGTTACTATGCAAAGAATTTCTAAGGGCAAAGCCCAGGCAATTGTGGTAAACAGCGGCAACGCCAACGCCTGCAACGGTGATCAGGGGATCAGTGACGCCCGCGAGATGACAGCAGCTGCCGCCCGCGCTCTTGGTATTCCTGAAGAGCTCGTTCTCGTAGCCTCAACTGGAGTAATCGGGCAGAAGTTACCAATGGACAAAGTGCTGCCGGGTGTTTTGGAAGCAGCCGGTGCAATCAGCCCGGCGGGCGGCGCTATGGCGGCAGAGGCCATTATGACTACCGATACTTTTCCTAAAGAGGCTGTGTGTCAAATTGAGATTAACGGCAAAGTGGTGACCATTGGCGGAATGGCTAAGGGCGCGGGGATGATGCACCCTAATATGGCCACCATGCTGTGCTTTATTACAACTGACGCCGCCATAGATGTCGCCGATTTGGCCAGGGCACTCAAGCGTGCGGTTGAGCAAAGCTTTAATATGGTTACTGTGGACCATGACACCAGCACTAACGATATGTTGGTGGCACTGGCCAACGGACTTGCCGGAAATAAGAAAATTGTCGGTGAAAGCAAGGCCTTCCAGCTGTTTCAGGACTCTTTAACTGATGTCTGTACTAGCCTTGCTATGGATATAGCAAGGGACGGTGAGGGCGCTACAAAGTTAATACAGGTAGAAGTACGCAATGCGCTTTCTATATTGGATGCTCGCCGGGCAGCGCGGGCAGTGGCCGGATCCAATCTGGTCAAAGCGGCAGTTTTTGGCCGTGACGCCAACTGGGGCAGGATCATATGCGCTGCCGGATATTCAGGTTCCAACTTTGATCCCAATCTTGTAGATATTTTTTTAGGTGACGAGCAGGTAGCCAGTAACGGTTGCTCCCTTAATTTTAGTGAGGAGCGGGCACTGGAATTTTTAAACAGCGACACCGTGCGAATCATTCTCGATTTTAAAATGGGAGAGGCCGGTGCAGTGGCCTGGGGGTGTGATCTGACTTACGATTACGTTAGAATAAATGCAGAATATCGGTCCTAGGGAGTGATGTTATTGTGTCCACACCTTTAGAAAAAGCGGCTATTTTAGTGGAGGCCTTACCATATATAAAAAAATTCTATGGTAAAACAGTTGTTATCAAATATGGTGGACATGCCATGGTCAATAACGACTTAAAAGAGGCTGTAATGACCGACCTGGTGTTGATGAAATATGTCGGAATGCACCCGGTGATCGTGCATGGTGGCGGCCCGGAGATTACTGAGATGCTAAAGCGAGTGGGAATAGTATCGCGCTTCGTGAACGGTCTCAGGGTAACGGACAGGGAAACCATGGAAATTGTGGAAATGGTTCTAGCAGGAAAAATTAACAAGGAAATTGTGGCCCAGATAAATCAAATCGGCGGTCGGGCTGTTGGTTTGTCAGGCAAAGATGCAGGCTTGTTCCAAGCAGTTAAGAAGCTACATCGGGTAATAACTCCGGAGGGGAAAGATGAAATGGTCGATATAGGATTTGTGGGTGATATTACTCAGGTCAATCCCGGAGTGATCCTGACGGTGATGAATGAGGGATACATACCGGTAGTGTCTCCAGTGGCCGTGGGTGACCAGGGTGAGAGCTATAATGTTAATGCTGACTTCGCTGCCGGTCGACTTGCTGCTGCCCTGGGCGCAGATAAGCTAATTATCCTTACTGATGTAGAAGGGGTGATGGCTGAGCGCAACGATCCGGGTTCACTGATTTCTGTTTTGCGAGTAGAAGATTATCCTGCCCTGGTCGAAAAGGGTATAATCAATGGTGGCATGATCCCCAAGGTAGAGTGCTGTTTGGATGCGCTGGCTGGAGGTGTAAGGACAACGCATATATTGGACGGGCGGGTGCCACACTCTATCCTTTTAGAAGTATTTACCGACGAGGGTATTGGAACCATGGTTACATATTAGTTGAGTTTAATATATTAAGCTTGGAGTGACCTTGTTATGAATACAAAGGAAATCCTGGAAATAGGCGATCAGTACCTAATGCGGAACGTGGGGCGTATTGCGTTGGCTCCAGTCAGGGGTGAAGGGGCTCTTCTTTGGGATGCTGACGGAAACGAATACCTTGACTTTGTCAGCGGCATTGCCGTAAACTCCCTTGGCCACTGCCACCCGGCAGTAGTTGACGCTATAACCAGGCAGGCTAAAGAATTGATCCACTGCTCTAACTTGTACTACATAGAGCCTCAGGCACTCCTGGCCAAAATGCTGGTGGAACAATCCGGTCTGGGCAAAGCATTTTTTTGCAATAGTGGGGCAGAGGCAAATGAAGCTGCAATCAAGCTAGCCCGCAAGCACGCGAAGCTCAAGCACAGTCCGGAAAAAGTTGAAATCGTAACGGCGTGGCAATCCTTTCACGGCAGGACCCTGGCTACCATTACCGCCACTGGTCAGACCAAATACCAAAAGGGGTTTGAGCCTCTGCCGGGGGGGTTCAAATATGTGCCCTTCAATGACCTGGATGCTATGGAACAGGCAGTCAGTGCGACTACCTGTGCAGTAATGCTGGAGCCTGTTCAGGGCGAGGGTGGGGTCAACGTGGCTTCCCGCTATTACCTGGAAGGGGTTAAAATGTTGTGCTGGGAGAACGGTGCTCTGCTTATTTATGATGAAGTTCAGACCGGTATCGGACGCACTGGGCGTTTCCTGGCTTATCAGCATTACGGGGTAGAGCCGGACATTCTTACTCTTGCTAAAGCACTGGGTGGTGGCTTTCCCATTGGGGCTATGTTAGCAACCAATAAAGTTGCCGAAGCTTTCCAGCCGGGTGATCACGCTTCTACCTTTGGTGGTAATCCGCTGGCCTGCGCTGCCGCATTGGCTGCCCTGGAGGAGATAATCGCAGGCGGCGTTATCGAAAACGCCGCGGCAGTTGGCGTTTATATGCAGGATAAGCTGAGGAAGCTTGCTGAAAAATATGATTATGTTAAGGAAGTGCGGGGGCTTGGCCTCTTACTTGGCGTTGAACTGGCCATTGATGGCGGTGGCATTGTTAATCGTTGCCGGGAGAAGGGGCTATTAATTAATTGTGTCAATGGCAATGTCTTGCGCTTCATACCGCCGCTGACTATTTCACGACAGGATGTCGATCGGGCGCTGTGGTTATTAGAAGAGGTCATGGATTCCATAAAAGAATAAAGAAAATTATACCATCAGATAGTATAGTATCAATAACTTGCCAACAGGCCGTCGGTTGGGAATCTTAGCGGCCAGGACAAAGATACCGGAGCTTGAGCGGATATAGGGAAAAGGAGCAAATAATATGGAAGAAAAAGCAATCCAACTAAAAGGGCGGGATCTCTTAAGCCTGCACGGTTATGAGCCGGAAGAGGTGGCGGCTATTATTGAACTGGCCGGGGAATTAAAAGAAAAGCAGCGGCGGCAATACCCTCATCCCTATCTGAAGGGGAAGACTCTGGGGATGATCTTTCAAAAATCTTCTACCCGGACCAGGGTATCTTTCGAGGTTGGCATGTATCAGCTCGGCGGCTATCCGATGTTTCTCAGCGCCAGTGACTTGCAGTTGGGTCGCGGCGAAAGCATTGCTGATACGGCCAGGGTACTTTCCCGTTACCTGGATGGGATCATGATTCGTACCTTTGCCCAGGCTGATGTAGAGGAACTGGCCCGATATGCTTCCATCCCGGTGATCAACGGACTCACCGATTTGCTGCATCCCTGCCAGATTCTTGCCGATTTACTGACCATTAAGGAACGTAAGGGAACCCTGGCTGGACTTAAGCTAGCCTATGTCGGGGATGGAAATAACAATATCTGCCACTCCCTTCTGTTTGGCTGTGTCAAGGTGGGCATGGATATCAGCGTGGCTTCCCCGGATGGTTACAAGCCTTCCTCTGATATCGTCCGGCTGGCCAGGCAAGATGCCATGCGAACGGGCAACAAGGTGGAAGTATTAAGCGACCCAATTGAAGCAGTGTCCGAGGCCGACGTGCTGGTTACTGATGTCTGGGCAAGCATGGGGCAGGAAAAAGAGCGTGCGGAGCGGCTCAGGGTATTTCCTCCCTATCAGGTTAACAAAAAGCTGGCCACCCATGCCAGCCCGGATTTCATTTTCCTCCACTGTCTGCCGGCTCATCGGGGGGAAGAAGTAACGTCAGAGATAATTGATGGACCTCATGCGGCAGTCTGGGATGAGGCAGAAAACCGTTTACATGCACAAAAAGCAGTACTGGCGCTTTTACTTTAGCTTAAGCAAATTTGAACATAGAATTTTTACTAGATAATTTTAAGCCCGAATGGGATATTCCATGATTAGGCCCTCGGGTTGACCTAATAATGCAAAGGAGATGTTATTTCTATGGCCAAAGTTATTCTTGCTTACTCAGGAGGACTGGATACTTCTATTATCATTTCCTGGCTCATAGAGAACTACGGCTATGAGGTCATTTGTATGGCGGCCGATGTTGGTCAGGGCAAGGAACTGGACAACCTTAATGAAAAGGCGATTAAAACAGGAGCCAGCAAAATTTATATCGAAGACTTAAGGCGTGAATTTGTAGAGGATTATATTTACCCCACCCTGAGAGCCGGCGCCATTTACGAGGGCAAGTACTTACTCGGCACTTCTATGGCCCGTCCGCTTATTGCCAAAAGGCTGGTTGAGATCGCAAAACAAGAAGGCGCCGGGGCGATATGTCACGGCGCTACCGGCAAGGGCAATGACCAGATCCGCTTTGAGCTGGGCATCAAGGCATTGGCTCCTGAGATTAAAATAATAGCCCCCTGGCGTGAATGGAGTATTCGCTCCAGGGAAGAGGCGATTGAGTATGCCATTGCCAGAGGCATCGAAGTGCCGGTGGCCAAAGACCGCCCGTATAGTACAGACCGCAACCTCTGGCACATGAGTCACGAGGGTGTTGATCTGGAAGACCCCTGGAATGAGCCTAAAAATGACATTCTACTAATGATTACCCCGCCTGAGCAGGCCCCAGATCAACCCACATATGTTGAAATCGAATTTGAACAAGGCATCCCGGTAAAGCTGAATGGTTCTTTTCTGGATCCAGTAGCCATGATTGAAAATTTGAATGAGATCGCCGGGGCAAACGGCGTGGGCATTGCCGATATGGTGGAAAACCGCCTGGTAGGAATGAAGTCCCGCGGTGTTTACGAAACTCCGGCCGGTACGGTTCTTTTTAATGCCCACCGCGAACTGGAGCTATTGACCCTGGACCGGGCCACTATGCACTTTAAGGAAATTGTGGCCGGGCGCTATGCTGAACTGGTTTATGACGGAGTATGGTTCGCCCCGATCCGGGAGGCCCTGGACGCTTTTGTAGACAGCACCCAGCGGACGGTTACCGGCACAGTCAGGATGAAGCTCTACAAGGGTAGTTGCACCCCGGCCGGCGTGAAGTCTCCATATTCGCTTTATAATGAGGAACTATCCACCTTCAGCCGTGACGAGATTTATAACCAGCGTGACGCCGAAGGATTTATTAACCTTTTTGGCTTGCCGCTTAAGGTGCGGGCTTTAATGAAGAAAAGTGCAGGGATGGCATAGATCCAGGTCTTTGCAATCTTACTGCTTTCGGTCACCAACAGTGTCTTCATAACATTGTTGGTGTTTTTTTATGCTAAACCGGGTCATATGTACAGGGATAGGGGCGTATGACTTTAGAGAGATCTGACTGAATCTGCTACAGTGTAATCATAAAAATTTTCCCCGGATAGAGTTAGAATTTTTCCCAGTATGTCAATCATTCAGCGTTCTCCTTGGTATACAGGCATCTGCTGAGGCTTATTATAGCTTAAATTTTACTTTTCATATAGAAAGTTTTGGTTTATCATTAAACTGATTAAGATGAGAGGTAAAATAAGGTTGAGTAAACTAGTAATTACATTTGTCTGTGAAAACCGCCATGACGTAGAATCTGTCACCATCGATCTAGACCGGCTGGGACAGGTCTCTAAAGAGGATATCTGGCGTTTAAGGACCAAAGGGAGCCGTTGCGCGAAGTGTGGCAGTGCGAAATTAATTTACCGGACTAGTTACAAAAAGTGATTACAATGTTTGCACTAGTTTATAAGTATATAATCATGTTTTTTGGCTGAGGGTATTTATAAAATATTAGGAAGCGGATAAGTGAGAGCCAGGTGAGTAAGAAAATGTCTGCGCTCTCTTATTTTTTTGCAGTATAGTTTGGCAACTAAAACTGGGCGTGTTAAAATAAAGCAGATAACATGCCTAATTGGCCAAGACGAAAAGAGGTGTCTAATGGATGAGCAAACTATGGGGCGGACGTTTTCAAAGAGACACCGATCGGCTAGTGGAAGACTTCCACTCCTCCATATCCTTTGACAGGCGGCTGTATAAATACGATATTATGGGAAGCATCGCTCATGCCCGGATGCTCGGTAAGACCGGGATTATTTCCATAGATGAGGCTCAGGAAATTGTACGCGGCCTAGAAGAGGTACTGGCTGATATTGAGGCAGGTCGGGTAGAGTTTTCAGTGAGTTCTGAAGACATCCATATGAACGTGGAGCAACTTCTCACCGCTAAAATAGGAGAGGCAGGTAAAAAGCTGCACACGGCCAGGAGCAGGAACGACCAGGTAGCTCTCGACATCCGGATGTACCTGAAAGACGAAATTGACCAGGTTATTGATCTGCTTAGCCGGCTGCGGGCTTGCCTTTTAGATTTAGCGGAAGAGCACCTGGCGACCGTCATGCCCGGGTACACTCACCTCCAGCGCGCGCAGCCGGTAACCCTGGCGCACCATCTGCTAGCTTATTGCCAGATGTTCAGCCGGGACCAGGACAGGCTGGCCGACTGCCGCCGGCGGGCCGATGTGCTGCCACTGGGAGCGGGCGCCTTGGCAGGGACAACTTTCCCTCTGGATCGGGAATATGTTGCGAAGCAGCTTGGCTTCGCAGCCATCAGCCAGAACAGCCTTGACGCAGTAAGTGACCGCGACTTTGCGGTAGAGTTTGCGGCGACGGCCTCCTTAATTATGGTGCACTTAAGCCGGTTATGCGAAGAAATCATTTTCTGGTCTTCGGCGGAGTTTGCCTTTATCGAACTGGATGACGCCTACAGCACTGGCAGCAGCATGATGCCTCAGAAAAAAAACCCCGATGTGGCTGAGCTGGTCCGGGGCAAGTCCGGCCGGGTTTTCGGAAACCTGCAGGCCCTGCTGACCATGCTTAAGGGGCTCCCCCTGGCGTATAACAAAGACCTGCAGGAAGACAAGGAGGCGCTGTTTGATACGGTGGATACCGTAAAGAAATGTCTGATTGTCTTTCGGCCGATGTTGGAAACCATGCGGGTCAGGAAAGATAATATGGAAGCAGCAGCCCGGGGCGGTTTTACCAACGCCACCGACCTGGCCGACTACCTGGTGCGTAGGGGCGCCCCTTTCCGCGTAGCCCATGAAGTGGCGGGAAAGCTTGTTGCCCACTGCCTGGAACAGAATCGGACCCTGGACCAGCTGAGCCTTGATGAATATAAGATGTTTTCACCGCTGGTAGCAGAAGATGTATATGAGGCTATTGATATCAAACGCTGTGTTGAGGCCAGGAACGTGACCGGTGGCCCTGCGCCGGATGCTGTTTCGTCAGCAATTGTAGCTGAAAGGAGCCGTCTGGCCGCGAAGCTAGCCTGATGCGCAAGTCATTTTTTCTACCATCTATGCTAGCAGTTCGAGAAATTAACAGTCGAAGTAGATATGTTATTCGTGGTCCCGGAAAAATCATTTCTGAATCCAGCCCGCTCGTAATAGGCGGCCTGGGCCGGAACCTGTGTTAGGGACAATTCAGGATAACTCAACGCAGTAAGTTTGCCCCCCATGGCGCAGCCCTGATCGATGTCGATAGTGTTGTTGACAAATATTGCTTTAGAAACGGGGGTGTGACCGTAGACAATCAGTGCGTCTCCCCTATAGTCTTTAGCCCAGTCGCGCCGCACTGGAAGACCATCTGCGGTCGTCTCCCCGGTAGTGTCCCCGAAAAAACAGAAATTCCTTACCCGCTCAGACACCTTCCCAATCATATCTTCTTTGATCCCCCCATGAGAGACCACCAGCCTTCCTTTATCGAGAATCAGGTAGGGCGGAGCTCCATAATAAAGCTTGAGAAATTCCTCTTTAAAAAACTCCCTTTCATCTGCAGGTAGCGCTTCGATTTCAGCAACGGTCTTTTCCAGACCGTTGGCAAGCTTGACATTTCTCCCCTCAAGGTAGCGGGACAACTTCCGGCAATGGTTGCCCGGAATGTAAAGGGCATTTCCGGAGTCCACCATTGCCTTTACCAGCCAAAAGCTGTCCAGACTGTGGGGTCCCCGGTCGGTAAGGTCGCCGGGGAAGACAGCCTTTCTGCCATTTGGGTGAGTGTAGTAGCCGGACCGCTTCCGGTAGCCGAGCTTGTCCAGAAGCATATTCAGCTCGTTGAAACAACCGTGAATATCACCTATAATGTCGAAGGGTCCGGGTACGGTAACCTCATGGCTGCGGATTTCAATTTTCAGTGCGGGATTATACATATCCTCTTGAGAAAGGACGCGAACCTGATCAAAACCCTCACTGTGAGCTACTTGCAAAGTATGCCGGAGCATTTTCTGCATTCGCGCTATTCCCTGGCGGATTACCCGGCGCTCTCGTCCCGCATTACGGTCCAGGCAGACCTCCTCGGGGATATTAAAAATTAGCAGGGTGACATTAAATCCGTATTTTCGGCCGATGCGCAGTAGCTCGCTACGGGCCCGCCGGGTGAGGGCGGTGGAGTCGGCTACCGTAAAGCGACTAAGGGACAGGCGCCGCTCTATAGTGAAACGAAAAAGTTTAAACGCCTCCCTGGAAGCCGCCATATTGGTTTCCGAGTCGCTGACCAGGAGGCGGCACCGGTCCGAAGACACCGTCATTGTTTCTCTAAAATAACGTGTGGCAAAGGTGGACTTGCCACAGCCCGGTGTGCCGCATAAAACCAGAAGGGTGGTCCCTGGTAATGAAACAACAGCCATTTTTAACTATCCTCCGTCTTTTGGTAGCTGCCCAAAGCTTGCCATCCCCCTGCTCTTTTCCCTACAGTTTAGCCCGATACCGTGTAGTTTATCCTCTCTCATTTTATATAATCAGCTACTCGATGCAGTTATTCATCAGAGAAAGCGTTGCGTAGAGTATCCTGGCGCACTGCCCGGCTGACCCCGCCGCCTTAGCGAGAGCTGGGGAACAGCTGGATCCCAGCTATTATTCTATGTGCGAAAATAAAAGATAGTAAAGCTTTCCTGATTAAAAACTAAGGGCGACCTCTTCCCGGTCTAATCTGGCCCGGATGGTCCTGACTTTTTCGGTTAGATTGGTGTTATCGCGAGCTGCACGTTCAATTTGGCGGAGGAGATCGATCTCCCTCCTGAAAATCGAAAATAAATCTCCCGGCTGCAGGGGAGATTGCTCTAAAAGATCATTAAAATCAGCGCCGTTGTACCAGGCATAGGCGAGGCTGGCCGGCAGATCAGACCAGATGCAGAACCGCTCCGGTACTCCCATCTTAAGAAGCTCATACCTGATTTGAGAAGCCTCGCGCAGCGCCGGCAGGTCCAGCCAGACCCCCTGGGCATTCTTGCCAGGGATGAATTCAACACCTGCCAGCACGGCCGCCGCTTCGGCGGGGTCAGCGTCTTCAATTACCCCTGAAAATACCAGTTCAGTTACCAGTATTTCCTGCACGTGTAGTTCAAGGGCGAATAAGCCGCGCGGCAAGAACTCCCGGTTGCTTACATACCCTAGCATTTCTAGCAGATCCCGTACCTCCCCGTATTCAACAAAGGTGGAATTCACTTGTTCTGCCGCTGTCTCGTGGGCAAGTTTGAAAAAGTTTAGATGCTTTCGCGCACTGTGTAGCAGCTCAATTGTCTTACGGCATTTTTCCATATTACGGCACTTTTTTGGGGGCAAGGAGGCCAAATGCTTCCGTAATGACTCTTTCTTTTGGTTTTTGCCGCGCCAGTGGCAGCGTTTGATCTGCCGGCGTGCCTTAGCCCGCTCAACCGGACATTTTAAAGTTTGTTGATCGCGGCACAGGCCTGAGGTTATTTTTGAAATCAGTATGCTGTATTTTTTAATTTTCTCTGCGAATTCTTCTTTTCTTTTGACTGTTTGGTAGGTTTTAAAATTACCGCTCAAAAACCGCTCAACCTCTGCATCAGTTTTGTATCTGAGCAAGCTCAAAACGGTATTTGGTGAGATCACCAACCTGCCAGTAACCGGCTCGACATTATTTTCGTCAAAAAAACCGGTTTGCTCCGGGAAGCGGCTATCAATGCGGATGAAGGCATGTCCGATTTGATCAAAGCCACGCCGGCCTGCCCTGCCGGCCATCTGGAAAAATTCCCTGTTCTGCAGGATCCGGAAATCATGTCCGTCCCATTTTCTGGTTGAGTCGAATACTGCGCTAGCGGCCGGGAAGTTGACTCCTGCAGCAAAAGTTTCTGTGCAGAATACAACAAGAATAAGACGGCGGGAGTACAGGTTTTCCACGAGATACTTTACCGGTGGTAATAGTCCGGCATGGTGGTAGGCAATACCCTGAAAAAGCAACCGGCGCAATTTGCGCCAAACTGGGCTGCTAAATGTCCCCGGATATTCAGACTCAGCTGTTAAGATCTGTTTTTCAACCTCTTTTTTTTCATCTAGATTAAGAAAGTCCCGTTCCTGTCCGAGTTCCTGAGCTAAAACTTCAGTGCGGCCACGGCTGAAAACAAAAAACAGGGCCGGTAATTTATCTTGAATCATTTCAATAATTTCACTGCTTGATAATTCCTGAAGCTCCATCAAAACGTCACTCCTTGAGCCATCTCTTCTTATTGCGATGGGCTTTTAACAAATCAGCTATTTCCTCAACTTCCTGCCTGGCCTCTTTTTCTTCTATAATCCGGCCGTTAGGCGCGATCCAGTGTATGTCCAGTGGGATAAATCTTTTTCTTTCTTCAATGACAACTACTTTTTCTCCTCTTACCGTGCTAATCCAGTCAGCTATTTCATTTATATTAGGTACTGTTGCAGACAGGCCCAAAAGTTTTACGTGTGGGGGGGCGAACAGGATGCTCTCTTCCCAGGTGGTGCCGCGCTCGGTGTCATCAAGATAATGGATTTCGTCAAAGACTACATAAGCTGTTTTTAACATCTGCTCAGGTTCACCAAGACACCAGTTTCTGAATATTTCTGTGGTCATAATCAACATGGGGGCGTCCGGATTGATACTTATATCCCCAGTAACCAGACCGACTTTTTCCTCGCCAAATAATTCTTTAAAATCCCGGTATTTCTGGTTGGATAGAGCTTTTAGAGGAGAGGTGTAGACTATCCCTTGGCCTGTCTCCATGAGATTTTTGGCTAATATTTCTGCCACCAGGGTCTTGCCGTTGCCAGTGGGGGCCGATACTAAAACTGAAAGTCCGGCGCTGAGCGCTTCCACCGCCTCAGCTTGAAAGTTGTCCAGGAATAACTGCCCCGTTTCTACAGAAGAAGGTTCTGTGCGGCGCGCTGGTCTCTCTTTTGCTGGAAAACGCTTTAGTCCCTGGGTTTGTGGATCGCCTTGCTTGAGTTCCAACACTGGCAAATTTTTTTTCTGTTTTGTAATCTCACTATATTTATTCATAGCAACCCCAGAGCCTCGCGTGGAACCGAAAGGCAGGTTAAGCTTGCCTTCGTCAACCAGGCGCCGCAGCTGTGCGGTAGAGATCCCGAGTATTGCCGCTGCCTCCGGAGTACTGAGCAGTTCATTTTCCAGGGTTAAACTACGCAACCCGACGTTGTCTTTGCGCAAAACTTCAATGTCAGAACGCCAGAATCTTTTTTTATCATCCCCGTCTTCAAAACAGCTCTCCGGTAAGGGAGCATATTTTCTTAACTCCCTGATTATTTTGGGGAGGCTGTGACGCATTTGTCCGCGCAAAGTATGCCAGGTTGCTCCTCCCGCTGTGATATTCACACTGTTATTGCCGATAAGCCATCCCGGGCTGGTTTTTAACCGCCCGATTCGGACTTCTTCCTTTTCAATTAGCGAGCGAAGCGCCCCGGTAAGCGCCTCAATATCGCAATTGCACCGGGAATAGACAACTTCCAGGGGTAGTGGTTCACTGTTTTGCAGCAGGGTTAGTAATGCTTCTTTTGCCTGTTTAGTTTTGTTGTTTGCCACTATTTAAAGACTCCTTTGGCTACCGTTTAAACATCATAAGTAGTCTAGCATATTCTTAAGCACATTAACAATTATTTTGGACAGTCAGCAAAAATATTGTTACTATTGCTTAAAACATAATAAATAGTATTATTATACTGTCAGATATTTTGTTTATACCTGCGGATTCTGAAAGTTCTATGATGTACAAGGGTGGTAGAACATGGAGAAGAGTGAACTTTTAGTTAAATTACGTAAAAAGATAGATTTAATAGACTTTGAGATTATAAAACTCGTGAACCAAAGAATGGAGCATACCTTACGCACGAGGAAGCTTAAGCAAAACATTTTAGACCAGAACAGAGAACAGGAAGTGATGGACGCTATTCGTCGTCATTCACGTGGGCTAATTAAAACTGAGTTTTCATCTAAATTGTTCAACGAAATTATCAGTGAAAGCAAAAGACTTCAGAGGGAGCATTTAAAGCTCGTAGGTTTTCAGGGTGAGCATGGCGCGTATGGTGAGGTTGCGATCAGATGTATTGATCCATCCCTGGTTCCCATACCTTGCCCGGAATTTATTGATGTTTTTGACGAGGTGCTTAACGAGCAACTGGACTATGGTATTGTACCGGTGGAAAATTCCCTTGAGGGAGCGGTAACCCAGGTTAATGATTTGCTGGTTGGGGTCGATGCAAGCAAAGTTAAAATCGTGGGAGAAATTAAAGTTCCCATTCACCACTGTCTGCTTGCCCTGCCAGATGCGGACGTAAGTGAAATAAAAGTAGTATACTCGCACCCCCAGGCGTTAGCTCAGTGCCGCTATTTTCTGCACAGCCGGCATTTGGAACCGCGACCGTACTATGATACTGCCGGGGCGGCGATGATGTTATCAAACGAAAGGCCGCGGACGGCTGCGGCGATTGCCAGCAAACTTTGCGCTGAGTTATATAATTTGCAGGTGTTATTTGAAAACATCGAGGACAATCAAACTAATTCAACAAGATTTCTGCTGCTCTCCAGGGAAGAAGGCAAAGTGGGTGGTAATAAATGTTCAATAGTTTTTTCCACTGAGCATAAGGCTGGTTCTTTATTCGCGGTTTTAAAAATATTTTCGGATGCTGGACTCAACCTGACAAGAATTGAGTCCCGGCCGATCCGGAACGACCCGGGTAAATATGCTTTTCTTCTCGACTTTGAGGGTTCAAGCCAGGATCAAAAAGTGAGCGATACTTTAGAGAAGCTCAAAAAAGAAGCTAGTATGTTTAAATTCCTTGGCTGCTACCGGGAAGTGCGATTACCAAACGCGTAGATTTTTTTAATCATTACCTAGACAGGGGGAAACTGAAATGTCCCAATTTAAGATTAGAGAAGAGTATCTTAAACTAATCGAGATCGTAGCGGAACAGAATAGTGTCAGCCATGATGAAGTTGTCGAAACCGCTTTGGCCATGTTTTTTAATACGTACTTTTTACGCAAGGAGATGTACCCGGAACTTGAAATAGCCAAAAGGTATTTTGAACCGCAAGAAATGGATCCTGAAGAGGTCAAGAAAAAGCTGCAAGATGATAAATCAATGGTTGATGCAGCAATAGCGGAAGCAGAGCGTCTGGGGCTGATTTAAACACTCATAGAGCTTTTCACACTGGCATGGCGCATGTTATAATAGGCATGTTGGACAGGTTTGACAATTAAGAATAAATTGGGGAGGGCTAGTTGTGAATCTATTAATCATGGGGCCGCCAGGGGCAGGCAAGGGAACTCAAGCAGAAGGACTGGTTAAAAATCTGCAGATTACTCACGTTTCCACTGGTGATATGTTCCGCGCTGCGATTAAAGCTGGTACAGATATGGGTAAAAAAGCCAAGGAATATATGGACCGGGGCGAATTAGTGCCGGATAATGTAGTGGTAGGGATGGTGAAGGACCGCATTTCACAGCCTGACTGCGCTAAGGGTTTCCTACTGGATGGTTTTCCCCGCACTGTTGCTCAGGCCGAGGCGCTTGATGAGACATTCAAGGAGTTAGGTATTAAGGCAGACGGCGTAATTAATATTGCCGTTCCCCGGGAAAGATTAATGGACCGCCTGACCGGGCGCCGTATTTGCCGTACCTGTGGCGCCAGTTATCACATAATATTCAACAAGCCTGCGGAAGAGGGCAAGTGTAACTGTGGCGGCGAGCTTTACCAGCGCAGCGACGATAATGAGGTTGCAGTCGGCAACCGGCTTGATATATACGAAGCGCAAACCCAGCCATTAATTGACTACTATGCCAAGCAAGGCCTACTGAAAAACATCAACGGTGATCAGGATATCGACAAAGTCCTGACAGAAGTGCTGGCCAGTGTTGGAAAATAGCTTTTACAAGACCTCCCGGCTCTAATTCCGGGAGGTTTTTATATACCTTAATTTACCAGGAAAGTTATTGCGGATTGGGCATATAATTTTTGCAGATGACAAAGAAGGAGGGGTGTTAAGGGAAGCTTAAGTTTTAGGTAGTAACCCGCGATACGGGTCCATGGTCACGTCGGTAAATGGTTCATTGATGCAAAACCTAAGGTTGTTCAAGCGTTTTAACTGAACCTGGTAAAACCTGTTTTGTAAACAACCATTGCTTAGTAAAAATCCGGGGACTTGAATTTGGTTAAGAGTCTGGAGGCGGCGAGTAAGGCCGCCTCTTTTTATATTTTTAGGTTGGCGGGGAACAATATTTTCATAAAAAGATGCGTGTTAACAAAGGAGGACAATCTGTGGAAAACATCGACAACCAGATGCTCAGCGTCCTAAAAAAAAAATAGACGAGCTATCAGTAAACATTGAAAAAATGAAACTGGCCGAGTATGTTAAGCTGTTGGATCACCCCTGGCGCCTGCTCTACATTAATTTTATTGGAGGGCTGGCCAGGGGGTTCGGGGTAGCAATCGGTTTTACTATTCTGGGTGCAGTGCTTATATATTTTTTACGGATTTTGGTTATGCTTAATTTACCTTTGATTGGAGATTTTATCGCTGAAATTGTCAGAATGGTGCAGTTGAAGGTATGAACATAATAGGCAGGAGGTAATGGAGTGCCGGAAAAAAGAACCTCGCAGTTAAAAAACAAGCTACTGCAATTAAAAAAACAGCTGAACAGCCAGATTGATTTCATTAACGGACAGGGGCTTGAAGATTCACTGAGTGAATCTATCAGCGAACTGTCGACCTATGACAATCACCCGGCAGATATTGGTTCCGAAATTTTTGAGCGGAGCAAAGACCTTGCTTTGCGGGAAGGCGTGAGGATAACCCTGGCAGCGGTTAATGAAGCCCTGGCTAAAATCGATGCTGGCACTTATGGTATTTGCGATCTCTGCGGCCAGGATATCGAGCCAGATAGGCTGGAAGCGATTCCCTACACCACCGTGTGTCTGGAGTGTAAAGAGGAAGGAGAGGAACTTCCCGATCAGAATGTGCGTCCTGTGGAAGAGGAAGTACTGGGTAAACCCTTCGCCAGAACCTTTTCCGATGATCCTGAGGCAATAGGGTACGATGGCGAAGACGCATGGCGAGAGGTAGCCCACTATAGTGAAACGACAGATGAGTGGTCTCGAGGGGGGACTTATTATGGGTACTCAATAACCAATCCCGATCAAGACCGGAATGAGGCAGAAGATGTTGATAATATTCCCTATCAGGTTGGAGCAGATGGAGTATTTTACAAGGACTTTAGTGGGATTGACGACGATAGCGCCCCCACTGAAAAAACTGATCCGCTTAATGAATAACACAGAAATTAGTCACTCAAGGTCCTGCTAAAAAATGATTTATTCTAAACAGGATTTTCGAAATATTGATGACCTGCATCATTACTCCATCATTAAAACATACTATTTGACAAATCTTTTCTAAGTGTTTTTTGCTATAATATATATAGAATGCAATGAAAGAAAAAAACATACAATCTAAGTAATGCATGTTTATATACATGCTGGGAATAATTATGCTGGATATACATAAAATACCTGTTCCTACACCTTACCCCGTAGGGCCGGTAAACTCATACCTGATTAAAAACAGTCCTTATACCCTGGTTGATCCAGGCCCGGATACAACAGAAGCACGAGATGCGCTGATGAGCGGATTAGCTTCTCTGGGTATTAGTTTGTCGGATATTTCAAGAATTGTACTAACCCATGGTCACTCCGATCACTGCGGGCTTGCCAGTTGGCTGAGTGAGATTGCCGGGGCCAAGATTTATGTTCACCTGTATGAATACCGAAAACTTTCCATGAAATATGATTTTTATCAAGAACGGCTTTCATTCTTCCAGGAGGCAGGTTTACCTACAGAGGTTTTGAAGGAAATATTAGAAGATGTTGATCCTCTCAAAAAACCGGTATTACCAACTAACGGCATAAGTCTGCTGCGGGGTGGAGAGGTCTTAGAATTTGGTGGCGGGTCACTGCTGGTACTCCATCGGCCCGGTCATTCCGACGGCCATATATGTCTCTATGATCATCAGAGTAAGATATTGTTAACCGGAGATTTCCTGCTTAAACTCATTTCGCCAAACCCAAATATGGAGCCGGATCCCAGGGATTTTAGCAAAAGGCAGCCCGTACTTCACCAGTATCTGGATGGGTTGGCAGCTATCGAGAATATTGGTGTGCGTCTGATCCTGCCGGGCCACGGGGATAATATTTATCACAGTCAGTCCGTGGTGGCAAAGGCCAAAAAGCATCATATGGAAAGGCTGGCGATGATAACTTCCTTGCTTGATGGTAATACCTTTAATGTTTACCAGTTAACACGTTCTCTATACCCACGTATCAAAGGGTTTGAAGTCTACTTAGGCATTTCAGAAATTTTTGCACATGTGGATTACCTTCTAGCCGAGGGTAAATTAACCAAAAAAGAGTCTAACGGAATAGTTTTTTACAGCAAATCCTGTTTATAGGAGCGGCAAGGCCGTTGGGCACATAATTAAAAGGAGTTTTCATATTGAAGTTAAGGCTTTCCACTGCCATTGCAGCCGGAAAAGCAGCTTACTGGCTTAGCCGGTTTCGTGGTTATCAAGGCTCCTCCTTACCTGGTAAAGTTGCTCGCAGGCTTTACTCCGGTACTTTACGTGACCTGGCGAAACAGGTACGTAAAGGGATCATAGTAATTAGCGGTACCAACGGTAAGACTACAACCAGCAACATGGTTACTGAAGTTCTAATGGATGCTGGCTATAGGGTTATTGCAAACAGGGAAGGAGCTAATATGATTGCTGGTGTTACAGCCAGCTTTCTCTTGAATGCGGCCTTAAGGGGGAGTATTAATTGTGACTATGCTATCCTTGAGGTAGATGAAGCGTCAATGCCATTAGTCATGGCTGAAGTCACCCCCGTAGTCATAGTCCTGACCAATTTTTTTCGTGATCAACTTGATCGTTATTGGGAACTGGACAAGATTATCGCGGTCATTCGTGATGCGATCAAGAAATCTAAGGAATCCTCACTAATCTTAAACGCCGATGACCCCCTGGTGGCACAGTTTCGTATATCAACAGGGCTTCGGTCATTATTTTTCGGACTGAGCAGGCAGGAGCTCTCCACCAGTGCCAGCTCTCAAACCAGGGAGTCAAAGTTTTGCCCTGTTTGTGGAACATTACTTACCTATGATTATTTCCATTATGGCCAGCTGGGAAATTACCGCTGTCCCGGCTGCAGTTTTAAAAGGCCCAGACCCCAGTTAGAATCAGTTGAGCTGACTTATGTTCCCGGTGGGACCAATTGCCGGATTACTTATGGACAGCAAGCTTTTGATTTAGCTATTCCCACTCAAGGTGTCTACAACGTTTACAACGCCCTGGCGGCTTTTTTAACAGGCCTGCATTTAGGTATCAATCCCCAGAGCATCCTATCAAGCCTTGGCCGGCATCAGTCAGTTGCCGGACGCATGGAATTATTCAACTACCAGGGAAAGCCGGTTTATCTATGTCTGGTTAAAAATCCAACCGGTTTTAATCAAGGAATTACCACTTTATGTGCCGCTGCGAAGACAAAAGATGTTTTAATTGTCATTAATGATAATGAGGCTGACGGCCGTGATATTTCCTGGTTGTGGGACGTTGATTTTGAAACTCTAAGCGCCGATCACCGTCCTTACCCCTGTTTTATATGTTCCGGACAGAGGGGTGAGGAAATGGCCCTTCGCTTAAAGTATGCTGGTATTCCTATTGATAAAATATCTGTGAACCAGGATATCAAGGCCGCTATTAATACTGCATTGGCCGGGCATGCCGACAGCGCTTTTCTTTTTTCCTCTTACACCGCCCTGTGGCAGGTCCATAAACTACTTAAGCAACTGACTGCAAAGGGGGACCCTCGGTGATTCGTATCTGCCACATGTATCCTGACCTGTTGAACCTGTACGGTGACTGCGGAAATATAACTGCTTTTGTAAAACGCTGCCAGTGGCGGAGCATTTCAGTGTCAGTACAGGAAGTAAGTCTTAATGATCGAGTTAATTTGAGAGAACAAGACTTTATCTTTTTTGGAGGCGGATCGGATCGTGAGCTAAAACTAATTGCAGCAGACTTAACGAAACGAAAAGAGGAGTTAATAGAAGCAATTAATGATGGCCTGGTAATTCTTGCTATTTGCGGTGGGTACCAACTACTCGGACACTATTATCTGGCCAGGGATGGTGAAAAGATATATGGTTTGGGGCTTATGGATTTCTATACCCAGGCTGGAAGCAGGCGTTTAGTGGGAGACGTAGTAATTGAGATGAGCATTGACGGATTGCCGGTGAAAGTGGCCGGCTTTGAGAATCACTCTGGTTATACCTACCTTGGTAGTTGCCAGCCGCTTGGCCAGGTCCTTTCCGGAAATGGCAACAATGGCAAGGATGGCTTGGAGGGCGCCTGCTACAGGAATGTTTTTTGCTCTTACCTGCATGGTCCTCTGTTGCCTAAGAACGCAAGGTTGACTGACCACTTAATCAAACTCGCGATGAAAAAGTCCGGTGATAATAGTCAATTAAGACCTCTGGAAACTGAACTAGAGGATCAGGCCTGTCAGGTTGTTCTTGATAGGTTGGGCTTTAAGAAAATAACTCGCTGAACTGATGTCTGTGCTGTTTGGCGCTAAAACTTACTTAGAGAGGGGAACTAAGGAAATGAAGCTTGGCTCAAGGGGAAATACCAGAGTTATCGTTTATTTCCTGGCGCTTTTGTTAGGGTTGGCCCTGGTTGCTGGTTGTACGGAAATTGCTAATGAGCCCCCTATTGAAAATCAGTCTGTTCAACCACCGGCACAAAGTGAAACTAGTGAAACTGCGCCAACCAGTCAGGTAATTAATGTGGCGGTATATTATTGTAAAACGACTAGTGATGATGCCTACCTGGTTAGAGAAGTACACCAGGTACCTTACACCAAGGAAGTAATCAAAGCAGCGCTCGAAGAGTTGATTAATACAAATCCAGTCACCCCAGGCGCATCACGGCTGTTGCCACCGGATACCAAAATCAGGGGCATCACCATCCGGGACGGCTTGGCTACTGTCGATTTTTCCCGGGAGGTGCTGCTGGCAAATGTGGGAGCGACCGGGGAAGCGTTGGGAATCCAGAGCATTGTTAATACTATAACAGAAATCCCGGATATTAAGAAAGTATCTTTCATGGTCGAAGGCAAGGTTGATGAGAAGGCCAAGGACTGGTGGGGACATGTTGGCTTATATAATCAGCCTTTCACCAGAGATATTTCACCAGTTTATGAACCGGTCATCTGGGTAACTTCACCCAAGCCTGGTCAAAAAATAACTAAGCCACTGGAGATAAGAGGTACAGCCAGAGTTTTTGAGGCAGCGGTTACCGCCAGGGTCGTGGATGCTCAGGGGAAAGAGGTAGCCAAGGGGTTTGGCATGGCCACTGAAGGGGCTCCGGGAAGAGGTGAGTTTACTCTCTCTCTAAAGTTTCAACCTGTATCACCTGGCAGTGGAAAAGTGGAAGTATTCTGGGCAAGCCCCAAGGACGGCGCGGAACTGGACAAAGTAGCGATACCTGTATCATGGTAAGACAGTAAAATATTAAAATGATACCTGGTTAAATTGCCACAAAATACTTGTGGCTATTTTTATTGTCAATTAATACTTTATTAAAAGACTAATTGTATTTACTTAATTTTCATTAATTTCATCTTTACTCTATTCATTCTTCTTTTTGTTAACGTTGCATATACTTTAACATTCGTTCAACCTTCAGCCTGACCCGTTAATTAACGTAAGTCAGAATCCTATCAAGGAAGGAGTAGTTAGTATGGATTTTATGAAGCGTTTAGAAGAGTACCGTTCCTTAGAAAAACAGCTTGCCTGGGAAGGGACATTCCATAAATACCTTGGAATAATTAAAGAAAGGCCCTATGTAGCTCAGCTTGCCCATTCCAGGATTTATGAGATGATCAACAGCACCGGGATGGAGGAAAAGAATGGTACTAAGCATTACAATTTTTTTTCAAAAGAAATCTTTGGGCTCGATAGAACATTGGAAAAATTGGTAGAGGAGTATTTTCACCCCGCTGCCCGCCGCCTCGACGTACGCAAGCGCATTTTACTGCTGATGGGACCGGTTAGCGGAGGTAAATCAACCCTGGTAGCCATGCTGAAAAGAGGCCTGGAAAAGTTTTCGCGTACTGAAGAGGGGGCATTATTTGGGATCAAGGGGTGCCCAATGCATGAGGAACCTTTGCATTTGATTCCCAGAGAATTAAGAGAAGAATTTCAAAGAGAGTACAATGTTTATATCGAGGGAGAACTTTGCCCGTCCTGCAGGATGATGGTGGAAAATGAATATGGCGGTAATATAGAAGAAGTGCTGGTAGAAAGGGTATTCTTATCCGAAGATAACCGGGTTGGTGTCGGGACCTTTACCCCTTCTGATCCAAAATCGCAGGATATAGCCGACCTGACCGGCAGCCTGGATTTTTCTACAATAGCGGATTACGGCTCAGAATCGGACCCGCGTGCTTACCGTTTTGATGGTGAATTGAATATAGCTAATAGAGGGATGATGGAGTTTCAAGAGATGTTGAAATGTGACGAGAAGTTCTTATGGAATCTCCTGAGTCTTTCCCAGGAAGGAAACTTTAAGGCCGGCCGCTTTGCTTTAATTTATGCTGATGAGATGATCGTTGCCCATACTAACGAAAATGAGTATAAGTCTTTCATCAGCAATAAGAAAAATGAGGCTTTGCAGTCGCGTATTATTGTAATGAAAGTACCTTATAACCTGAAGGTAAGCGATGAAGTTAAAATTTACGAGAAATTAATTAGTCAAAGCGACCTGCGCAATATTCACATTGCACCCCATTCACTGCGGGTGGCAAGCATCTTTTCAGTATTGTCCCGACTCAAGGAATCCAAAAAGCAGGGCATGGACCTGTTGAAAAAAATGAAGCTCTACGATGGTGAAGATGTAGAGGGATTTAAGCAAAAGGATTTAAATGAGCTCCACGCAGAAGCTGTTGACGAAGGGATGAGCGGAGTTGACCCCCGTTATGTAATAAACCGGCTTTCTTCTGCGCTGATTCGTACTTCAACCCAGTGCATCAACCCCCTTGATGTTCTGCGTGCGTTAAAGGAGGGTCTGGACCAACACCCGTCTATAACTAAAGAGGAACGGGATAGACTATTAAATTTTATCTCGATAGCCCGCAAAGAGTTCGATGAAATGGCTAAAAAAGAGGTGCAAAAGGCTTTTGTTTATTCTTATGAGGAGTCAGCGAAGGTATTATTCAACAACTACCTGGATAATGTTGAGGCATATTGCAACGGAGTAAAGCTTAAAGATCCAATTACCGATGAGGAACTGGAACCAGATGAAAAATTGATGCGTTCCATCGAAGAGCAGATAGGGATTTCTGAAAGTGCCAAAAAAGCCTTCAGAGAAGAAATACTAATCAGGTTATCCAGTTTCGCCCGGAAGAATAAGCAATTCAATTATAATTCTCACGAGCGCCTGCGGGAGGCTATAGAGAAAAAGCTCTTTGCCGATCTGAAAGACGTGGTCAAGATTACCACATCCACTAAAACGCCTGATGCTGAACAATTGAAACGGGTAAACGAGGTTAGCGCCAGGCTGATTGAAGATCACGGCTACTGCCCGACCTGCGCTAATGAGCTATTAAAATATGTAGGCAGCCTACTGAACCGCTAACATAACCTTTCTAGAGCAGGCGTTATAAAGTCATGCTATAAATACTGACAGGGCGAACTTCCTGAGACCTGGAAAGCCGGGAGTCATATACTTTTCGGCTTTAATTTTATAACGCCTGCTCAGGAGCTGATCTTAACGACTTTTACAGGCCACACATATAATGTAGTGCCAACCAACGAGAAGGGGGAAGTTACCGTGTCCGGAACAAACTTTATCATCTCACGGGAAGACTGGTCACTTCACCGCAAAGGAGAGATTGACCGGGAGAGGCACCGTGAGAAAGTCCGGGAAGCAATAAAAAAAAATCTCGCTGATATTGTCAGCGAAGAAAGCATTATCATGCATGACGGCCGCAAGATAATCAAAGTGCCTATTCGCTCTTTAGATGAGTTTCACTTTCGTTTTGACTACGGTAAACAAAAACATGGCGGGCAAGGTGATGGTAGTAGTAAAAAGGGTGATGTTGTTTATACTGAACCCCAAAAGGGTCCGGGCAAGGGCAAGGGGGCCGGAGAAGAGCCTGGTGTAGACTATTATGAGGCCGATGTGACCATTGATGAGTTAGCGGCCATGATTTTTGAAGACCTGGGACTACCTAACCTTGAGCAAAAAAAGAAACCAGAGATCGCCTCAGAGTCAGTAGAGTATAATGATGTGCGGAAAAAAGGCATAGCCAGCAATATTGACCGCAAGCGAACCATCAAAGAAGCGATTAAGCGCAATGCTCTCAAGGGTGAGCGTGGATTGCCCAAGATCACTCCTGAAGACCTGCGCTTTAAAACCTGGGACTTAACTTATAAGTTTGAGTCCAACGCTGTTGTGCTGGCGATGATGGATACTTCAGGTTCTATGGGCCCTTTTGAAAAATACATTGCCCGCAGCTTTTTCTTTTGGATGGTGCGTTTTTTACGCACTAAATATAATAATGTTCAAATTGTATTCCTGGCCCATCATACCGAAGCGAAGGAAACAACTGAGGAAGAATTCTTCACCAAGGGAACCAGTGGTGGCACCCGCTGCTCGTCTGTTTATAAATTAGCTCTAGAAATAATTGAGAAGCGGTATAGCCCTCAAGATTATAATATTTACGCGTTTCATTTTTCCGACGGTGATAATCTGGTTTCGGATAATGATAAATGCATCAGGCTAATTAAAGAATTGCTTGAAGTATGTAATCTAGTTGGGTATGGTGAAATTGAGGGATCTTATTACTATACCAGCACTTTGAAAACAACCTACAAGCGTATAAATAATCCTAATTTCACCTGGGTATCGATTAAAGACAAAAGCGGGGTTTATCCTGCTTTGAAGAAATTCTTCAGCCAAGCGCCTGACCAGTCGGGTTCCAGCAACTTGTCCTGAAAAAGTCAGGGCTAGGCTGACTCCACGATTGTATTGGAGGAGTGCATATGGATCCAAAAGAAGAATTAATGCTGTTAGAGGACTCACTGGACAGAATTACTGAAAAAGCCAAGGAGTTAGGGCTGGACTTTTATGATATGTTTTTTGAAATATGTCCTGCAGATATTTTGTATACTTTTGGCGCTTATGGCATGCCGACCCGTTTTTCCCATTGGTCTTTTGGCAAGGCCTACCATAGAATGAAAACACAGTATGACTACAACCTTAGCCGCATTTATGAAATGGTGATCAACTCCAATCCTTGCTACGCCTTTCTTCTGGAAGGAAACAGTATCATTCAGAATAAACTGGTTATAGCCCATGTCCTGGGTCACTGTGATTTTTTTAAAAACAACGCATATTTCAAAAATACCTCGCGTGGCATGGTTGAATCTATGGCCGCTGCGGCGGAGCGGTTTCGTGAATACGAGTTCAAATATGGCAGGCCCAAAGTTGAGTCCTTTATTGACGCTGCCATTGCCATCTCGGAGCATATCGAGCCAAGAGTGATGATAAAAAAGAAAAACGAAAAAGAAGGCCGGCGGCAGGGAAGAAAAGAGAGCTGCCGCATAGAGCGGTCCCCAAGTCCTTACGATGATCTCTGGGACCTGGAAAAAGGCCAGGAATGTCAGGAAGACTGCAGTGAAAAGGAAAAAATATTCCCCCCCGAGCCGGAGAAAGACTTAATGTTGTTTATTGAACAAAACAGCAGGGACCTGGACGACTGGCAACGTGATATTATCTCAGTGCTCCGGCAGGAAATGCTATTTTTCTGGCCCCAGATGGAAACAAAAATCATGAACGAAGGCTGGGCTTCCTACTGGCACCTTCGCATTATGCGCGACCTTGATCTGGATGAGTCGGAAACGCTTGAATTTGCTAAGATGCACTCCGGGATTATTCAGACCTCAAGAACCAGGATTAATCCTTACACCCTTGGTCTGAAGATCTTTGAGGACATCGAGAAACGCTGGGATAACCCGACGCCGGAAGAAAAGGAAAAGTACGGACGGCCTGGTGGAGAGGGAAAACAAAAGATTTTTGAGGTTCGTGCCACTGAAAATGACATATCTTTTATACGCAACTACTTAACCAGGGAATTAGTAGAGGAATTGGATTTGTACCTTTATAAAAAAGTCGGCAACGAGTGGAAAATAGTTGATAAGGAGTGGCAAACAGTCCGGGACGGAATAGTAACCAGTTTAAAGAACTGCGGTTACCCTTATATAACTGTTCAGAATGCAGATTATAACAAGCACGGTGAGCTTTATCTGAAACATCATTATGAAGGGATAGAGCTGGATGTATATTATGTGGAAAAAACTATTCCGCATTTGTACACTCTTTGGGGACGCCCAATCCATTTGGAAACAACTCTGGATAATAAGCGTATACTTTTCTCATATGATGGTGAAAAAAACAATAAAAAATTTTTATAAACACAGTTTTTGAGACACCTCTTTCAGAAGAGAGTGTCTTTTTCTTTTTATAACGTAAAGTAAAATCAGATTCTTATTTCCCTACCTCAGCAGCTTTTCTAAAGGATAATGGGATAGATCAGCCTGTTTCCACTATTTGTACTATTTGTCCACCCGGGAACATAAATTAATAGTGTACATTACCTTTCTTCATCGGAGGTGGCGTTATGGTAAATCTAATCTGGTTGGGGATGATTGTTTTTGGCATTATTGTAGCCGGTGTCAACGGTAATATAGAAGTGATCACTAAGGCGGCACTGGACAGCGCCAATGATGCGGTTACAATTTCCATCAGCTTGATTGCCATCATGACTTTTTGGCTCGGGATTATGAAATTAGCAGAAGAGGCGGGACTGATTCGGGCCCTGGCGTGGCTAGTCAGGCCGGTGATGCGCTTTCTCTTTCCCAGTGTGCCGAAAGACCACCCAGCGATGGGAGCAATCGTTATGAATCTTAGCGCCAATATTCTGGGCCTGGGCAATGCGGCCACACCAATGGGCCTTATTGCCATGCGGGAACTGCAGAAGCTTAACCGCGGCCGTGAAGATACCGCCTCAGAAGCCATGTGCACCTTTCTTGCCCTTAATACTTCCTGCGTAACTCTGATCCCAACCACAATCATTGGCATTCGTCTTTTGTACGGCTCAGCCGACCCAACAGAAATTGTCGGTCCAACAATCATGGCCACCGCTATTAGTATGGCTGCAGCAGTATTATTTGACCGGCTGCTACGGTCGTTCTACGGGAGCAGAGGGGGATAGAAAATGTTTGAGTTTATTGCCGAGGCGTCACGCTGGGCCATACCTGCAGTACTTCTGTTTGTGCCGGTAATTGCCGCGCTACGCAAGGTTAAGGTATATGAGACTTTTGTAGACGGGGCCGAGGCCGGATTCGCCACAGCTGTCAAGACAATTCCCTTTTTGGTGGCGATGCTGGTAGCCATAGGCATTTTTCGCGCTTCGGGCGCAATGGAGGTGATGGTGAACACGCTATCCCCGGTACTAAATCTAATTGGGCTGCCAACTGATGTGCTGCCACACGCTATTATGCGTCCTCTATCAGGCGGAGCTGCCCTGGGTATCGCCTCAGATATAATTAAAACTCATGGTCCGGACAGCTTTTTGGGGCGGCTGGTATCGACCATGCAGGGCAGCTGCGACACGACTTTTTATGTGCTTACCCTTTATTTTGGGTCGGTAGGAGTGAAAAAGTACCGTTATTCAGTAATGTTGGGCCTGTTAGCTGACTTAACAACCCTGTTTGCTTCAATAATAATTGTGCGCTCGGTGTTCAATTAACTGGTAAATAATGTATTGGATTCCCAGGGTGGTTATCCTATAATAATAATTGGTCTTTTTGGTTAAATCTATATTACGTTTATTGTAATCATGCCCTGTCGGCCTTAATGAACTCATGTACAAGGGGGATCTTATGAAAAAATATTGCTTATTATTTCTCACCTGTCTTTTAGCAGTTATTATTCCTCTCGGTCCCGCGCAGGCCGCTGCTGACAACCAGGCTATTTTTGTAGTGGACAATCAAAAATATAGTGTCAATGGCGCCGTGTATCTTATGGATGCAGCCCCCTATATTGCACAAGATCGGGTTTTGGTGCCCCTGCGCTATCTAGCCTATGCGCTTGGCCTGGGTGAAAAAGAAGTCATCTGGAATGAAAGCGACAAAAGTGTCGAGTTACTGTCTTTAAATAATAAAATAAGACTGGAAGTTAACAGCCGTACTCTTTATGTTAGTGAAATAGGTTATCAGATGGATGTCGCGCCGGTCATTCGGGGAAGCCGAGTTTATCTTCCCGCCCGCTGGGTTTCCGAGGCACTGGGTTACTCCGTTGGCTGGGAGGGAAGAGCACGGGCGGTGTTAATTGGCAGGACTGGCAATCTACCCGGGATAAACAAAATACCGCTAAACTTTTTTCCGGTCAGGGTAAGACCTTGTCCAATATCGGAGTCCGATCTGATGTATGGAAATAAGCTGTCATCCACTTCGATTTTATTTACCGGTGACTATGCCAATGTATATAATGCCGGAGTGGCAGCCGGCTATGTTGACGGATTTGTTTTAGGACCTCAACAGGTGTTCTCATTTAATCAAGTAGTTGGAAAAAGAACAGGCGCCAGGGGGTTTATCATCGGACACGACGCCTGGAACATCCCTACCACCGGCGGCGGTGTTTGCCGCACTTCCACCGTGCTTTTCCAGGTAGCGAAGAAAGCGGGGTTTGATATTATCGAAAGACACTCCCATTATCCTCCGGTAAGCTATACACCACCCGGTACTGACGCCACCGTGAGCTGGGGTTCGTTGGACTTAAAGTTTAAAAACAACTTGGATACTCCAGTGATTATTCGGGCGGGACTTGATGACAAAGGCAATAGACGCCTTCTGTGGGCAGAGCTTTGGGAGAGCAGACCCCTGACCAGGATAGATCTGGCTATATTAATGAAAGAGCCGGAAACAAGTATGTGGGATAGTATTGAACAGACAAGACTTGTTGCTGTTTTAAAAAATGATGTTCCTTTTATTTCTATTAATCAATTAAGTGATTTGCTTCGATTGTCACCGGAAGAAATTTCTCATGAAGGCCGGGTTGGTGTTGCTTTTACGATTAATAATCATTTAGTTGAAGTTTACGAGGGAATCAACAAAATATATGTCAATGGTATAGAACTTCAATTAGCAGAGGCGCCCTTTATACTGCCTGAAATAAATTGTGGCGTATGGCTACCGCTGCACGAAATGGCTGAACTTATTGGAGCGGAGTTACTGTGGTTTGACAGCCCGCAGCCGCAGCTCTTATTAAATTTAAGCGGCAGCAGTATGACAGGGGAGTGATCTAATCATAACATTATTAAGATATTTTATCTATGCGCAGGTAAAAGGTTGAGTTGCGGCGCATATGGAATATTTGACAACACCTTAGTTATTATATAAACTCTTCTAAGGACATCTGTACAGATGTCCTTGTTTTTGATTAAATCAAAGATTATTGCTTTCGGATCGCGTAAGGAAGGGGAAAGTTATGGAAGAGCGCCTGCAAAAAGTATTGGCCCGGGCGGGAATTGCCTCTCGCCGGCGTTGTGAAGAAATGATCAGGGCGGGTATCGTTAAAGTAAATGGAAGAGTGGTTACTGAGCTGGGCACTAAAGTAAATCCAGCCAAGGACAGGATAAAAGTCAGCGACAAAGCACTCGTCCTGACCAATAATAAGATTTACATGGCCCTATATAAGCCCCGGGGCTACGTAAGCACACTACATGATGACAGAGGCAGAAAGCAAGTAGTCGATCTGCTTAAAGATGTTCCAGGGCGTGTTTATCCGGTAGGGAGATTGGATTACAATAGTGAAGGTTTGCTCCTCCTAACAAATGACGGAGATTTGACTTATGCTTTAACCCATCCCAAGCACAGGGTGTCCAAAACTTACCTGGTCCGGGTTGAGGGAGTGCCGGCGTTAGCCAAGTTGGAACAAATGGCCAGTGGTATGCTCCTCGAAGATGGACTCACAGAGCCGGCCCAAGTTCGCCTGGTCAATGCCAGGGATGGCAAGGCCCTTTTAGAAATCACCCTATATGAAGGCCGAAATCGCCAGATTAGGCGCATGTGCGAGTATATCGGCCACCCGGTGTTAAGATTGCAGCGCACCCGTGTAGGTAACATTACCCTGGATGGCCTCTACCCTGGTCAGTACCGCTACCTGACCAGGGCGGAATTGGAAAAGTTAAGGCGTTTAACCGAATTGGGCTAATAAAATCCCCATGGTTTTCGTTTAAACGTGGTTATTTTGACAAAGATTAGCAGGATTTTATTTATTCGTAGTAGAATTAGTGAACCAGCGGTACCTGAAGACAGTAGGAGGAGATTTTTTTGTCTAGCATCCTTAACAGTGATGGCACTGGTGAAAGACAAGGTATTTTGGTCAAGGTCCGTCTGGATATTAAGGGCACTGGCAAGCCCGGACGTTTTTTATTTGGGGGGAAAACGCTCGATAAGGTGGCTGAAGAATCCAGGGAACAGCAGTTAACTGTTTTCCGAAACGTGCCTATGCAGGGTATTCATATAATTGATATCGATTGCAGTACGGAAATATACACTGTAAACGATGACATTACCAACAATGAAATAGCCTATGCGCCCCTGGAGTTGACCATTAAAGCAGATAACCTTGAAAACGTGATCCGGTTTATCACTAGAGAAGACTTTAGAAAAATCGAAGTCCTTGATCCGGCGTCAATAACTTTAAACCATAATGAGATTGAAAGACTTTTTTTTAAAATATTTGAGGAGATTAAAGAATTTCGTTTGTGGTTGGAAAGAAAATATAATTTAAGGTAGCGACCAAGACAGGAGGCGCTCTGTCATGATTTTCCAAGGGAGCCGAAATATAGCACGGGTAGCCATAGAAATGGCTATGACCGACAGCAGGGAACAAGAGAAAGAATTTAAATTAAAATTCTCCGGTGAAGGAATTAAAACAGCTGCTGTTGACAGCGGCGGGAATTTTGTGTTGTCGATTAATAAGATGATCGAGCGGGCGGTTGTAGCTGCCAAACGTGAGGGTGTAATCAAAGAAATACATTCTGAGGAGGGAGCGATAGCCGGAGCTGCCAGGGAGGCGCTCTCCCAGCTGATTCCAAAGGCCATCGGACTTAATGTGGGGGGTAAGATAGGTATTGCCCGGAAGGATGACCATATCAGTGTAGCTGCGTTTTTTGGTGTAGGGCTTTTGCATTTGGACGAAGTGGCCATCGGACTCGGACACAGGGCAGTTCCGGGCGAAAATAATGGGAAGCGAGCCGAGTGAGAAGAAGATAAGCTGAAATGAGATGAGCACGGCAGTATGTTATGCTAGAAAGAACTAACCGGTACTAATGCGAGTGCCGGTTTTTATACTTCTAAATACGGCCAGAATGTTTTAGTCCACAATTTCTTAAGGAGTGGTAGGGACTAAAAATACTGTTGCCATACAGGCTGGCGTATGCTACTATAATAAATATTTGTAGCAAAGTAAAATGGTAGATTGGGTTTATCTTAAAGAAAAACTTACGTTAGTAACTTTAAGGACAACAATGAAGTACGGTAGAATGGTAGGAGGCGATAAGTGATGTTCTTATGGTCTGGTTAAGCATTCCTCCGGAATGCTTTTTATATTTTAGTACATCTTGCTATAGTGAAATAAGGCAATTATAGAAATTATATAGTATAAAGGTTTTTCTAAAAATTTTTGAGGTGGTGTAAACTAATGATTATCGTCATGGATCATCAAGCAAATGATGCTCATATAGAAGCTGTAGTGGCTCGGCTGGCTAGGGCGGGTTTTCAGATCCATCTTTCTCAGGGGGTTGAGCGCACTATTATCGGCGCTATCGGGGATAAAACTCAGCTTAAAAATATTAGTTTGGAAGCTATTCCTGGTGTGGAAAAGGTTGTACCTGTTCTGCAGCCCTATAAACTGGCCAGCAGGGCTTTTCATGAAGAGGGTACCCTCATCCGGGTGGGCGGTCTTAAGATAGGTGGCGACACCATTCATGTGATCGCTGGTCCCTGTGCGGTAGAGAGCCGTAACCAACTCCTGGAGGCAGCGAAAATTGTCAAAGAGGCCGGCGCAACCATGCTCAGGGGCGGCGCCTTTAAGCCCAGGACTTCTCCTTATTCCTTTCAGGGACTGGAGGAGGAAGGCTTAAAGCTTTTAGCCGAAGCGAGGGAAGCAACAGGTCTCCTGATTGTAACAGAGGTTATGGATGTGCGCACCCTGCCGATGGTCGCCGAGTATGCCGATATCTTGCAAATTGGCGCACGCAATATGCAGAATTACTTCCTGTTGCGTGAGGTTGCCAGGGTGGATAAGCCGGTATTATTAAAGAGGGCTCCCTCGGCGACCTTTGAAGAGTGGCTGATGGCAGCTGAATATATTATGGCTGGTGGTAATTATAAGGTTATTCTATGTGAGCGGGGCATTCGTAGTTACGAGAACTATACAAGAAATACTCTAGATTTGTCTGCCATCCCGGTTATAAAGCATCTTTCACATCTTCCAGTACTGGTAGATCCAAGTCATGCCACAGGCAAGTGGCGCTTTGTCCCTGCTATGGCCAAAGCAGCTATAGCCGCCGGCGCTGACGGCTTACTAATCGAAGTACACCCTAACCCTCCGGAGGCTTTGTGCGATGGACCCCAGTCACTCAATCCGGACAACTTTAGCTCATTGATGGTTGATTTGAAGCAACTTGCGCCAGCATTGGGGAGGAAACTTTCTTGAAGGCAATATTTAACCGGGTGGCCATCATTGGTGTCGGTTTAATTGGGGGTTCCCTGGGCATGGCGCTGCGTGCGCGGGGACTGGCCAGTGAGGTGGTCGGCTCAGGTTCCCGTGTGGAGAACTTACGCCTGGGTATTGAGCTGGGAGCCATACATCGTTTTACCAGTTCAATTGGCGAGGGAGTGGCGGGGGCCGATCTCGTAATAATAGCCACTCCGGTAAGCGTTACGGTAACAGTACTGCAGGATATCATCCCTTACCTGTCCCCTGGCGCGGTAGTCACTGATGTAGGAAGCACTAAGAGTGACATTGTCCGTGCGGCAGAAAAGCTTATGCCGCCTGAAATTACTTTTATCGGTGGCCACCCGATGGCCGGCACAGAGAGGGCCGGGGTCCGGGAGGCCGACCGTTACTTGTTTGAAAACGCTTTTTACATCATCACCCCCCACGCTAACACACCTCCCCAGGCAATAGAAGTGGTAAAAAAATTGGCTTCTGGAGTGGGGGCGAAGATCATTGAAATGGAGCCGGAAAGTCATGACCTGGCAGTTGCTGCAGTCAGTCATTTGCCCTACTTTATCGCCGTATCGCTGGTCAATACGGTTGCTCATATGCCCGGCAGCAATGAAATTTTGCCACTTGCGGCGAGTGGATTCAGGGACACTACCCGGATAGCTGCCAGCAGCCCGGGAATGTGGCGGGGTATTTTTCAGTCGAACCGGGAGCAACTACTGGCTATAATCAGGCGCTTCCGTTCGGAAATTAGCCTGTTTGAAAGCTCTATTGCTGAAGATGATGGAGAAAATGTCGAGGTTAAGCTGGAGAATGCGCGAAGAGTACGTTCCGGCCTGCCGTCAAAGGCGAGCCGATATCTAACCAGCCTTTATGAAATTGTGGTTACCGTACCTGACCGGCCAGGGGTAATTGCTGCTTTGGCTGCTCCCCTGGCGGATGCAGGAGTTAATATTTACGATATTGAAATATTGCGGGTGCGTGAGGGTGATGGCGGCACAATCAGGGTAGGCTTTTCCTCGGAAGAGGAACAGAACAGAGCAGTGCTTGCTCTTCAAGAGCTTGGGTACCAGGTTAGGATAAGGCAAATGTAACGGGGGGAGCAAAAATAGGCGTATTAAATGATTTGTTCGTGGCGCCGGCCGCGGCGCTAAAAGGCACAGTGACGGCGCCCGGTGATAAGTCAATATCCCACCGGGCTGTGATGCTGGGAGCACTGGCCGAAGGGGATACAGTTATAAAAAACTTCCTGCCCGGGGAAGACTGTTTATCCACAATTAGCTGTTTTAGAAAACTGGGCGTGGAAATAACAGGTCCGGAGCGTGGCCAGGTAAGAGTGCGCGGGCGGGGCTTCGGGGGGCTGGCTGAGCCGGATGATGTTCTGAACGCTGGCAATTCCGGAACAACAATCCGCTTGCTTCTGGGTATACTGGCCGGCCAGCCTTATTTTAGTGTAGTCACCGGTGACGACTCCCTGCGGCAGCGCCCCATGGCCCGTGTCACCAGACCACTGGCCCGGATGGGGGCCAAAATGCTGGGTAGGCAGGGGGGTAACCTCGCCCCATTGGGTGTACAGGGGGGATGTTTAAAGTCTATTGTTCACAACAGCCCGATGGCAAGCGCCCAGGTCAAGTCGTCGATCCTGCTAGCCGGCCTCTTTGCGGACGGGGTAACCACTATAGTTGAACCGTTCCGCTCCAGGGACCATACTGAGAGAATGCTGAAATATTTTGGCGCGAAAGTTGAGGTTTTCGGCAATACAGTCCGGGTAACTGGTCATCCCCACCTCAAGGGGCAAAGGGTGCTTATTCCTGGTGATATTTCATCGGCAGCGTTCTTGATGGTAGCGGCCTCCATTGTGCCAGGCTCTGATCTAACTATACCGGGTGTTGGCATAAACCATACCAGGAGCGGAATCCTGGACGTCCTGCTAAAGATGGGCGCCGGCATTGAGCTGCTCCATCAGCGGGAGGCGGGAGGTGAGCCAGTTGCGGACATCAGAGTTCGTTACAATGGCAAGCTCGCCGGTGTCACTGTTGAAGGTGAGACCATCCCCCGGTTAATCGATGAAGTTCCTGCCCTGGCAGTAGCCGCAGCAGTGGCTGAGGGAAATACGCACATTAAGGATGCTTCCGAGTTGAAAGTGAAAGAAAGTGACCGTATAGCCACTGTTGCGACATTGCTGCACCGGTTTGGGGCAGATGTGGAAGAACTGCCTGAAGGCCTCCTCATACGGGGTGGCCGGCCACTCAAGGGAACCATATGTGAAAGCCAAGGCGACCACCGCATTGCGATGGCAGCAGCTATAGCCGGGCTGGTTGCAAAAGGGGAAACGTTAGTTCGTGGGGCGGAGTGCATTAATGTATCTTTTCCCGGATTTGCCCGCGAATTAAAAAACATTCAAGGTAAATAATAAAATCTGGAAAAGTTTTTCCTTTCCAGATTTTATTTATATAAAGGCTGGAATGAAATGAACCAGTCAACAAGTACTTTGAACTTTTTCAGTTATAACCATGTATTTAGTTAATAAAAAAGGAAAAAACTATATTATGTCGAAATAATTGATTTATTTTAATAATTTATTATGCTTTAGAAAACATGTGAGCTGCTGTTTTCAAGTACTTTTTGGAGGACGCTATGGATTTAAGGCCTAATATTGCCATAGATGGACCAGCCGGTTCTGGTAAGAGTACGGTTGCCAGGAGGGTGGCAGAAGAACTCGGTTATTTATATATAGATACTGGTGCGATGTACCGGGCCATTACCTTAAAGGCGTACCGCGCTGGTGTGGATTTTGACGATATGGATGCCTTGGGCGAAGTGGCGACAAACGCTTCGGTAGAACTTGTGGCTGGGCCAGACCGCAGTTTGAAGGTATTATTGGATCATGAAGACGTAACTGAAGAAATCCGCAGCCCGTATATATCCAGATGCGTTTCTCTGACTGCCAGGGCGCCAAAAGTAAGAAAGCGCCTGGTGGAACTGCAGCGGACTATGGCTAAACAAGGCGGAGTAGTTATGGAAGGACGGGATATTGGAACAGTTGTGCTTCCTGATGCCCAGATAAAAATTTATCTTATGGCTTCTCCAGAAGAAAGATCGCGAAGACGTTTAAAAGAATTATCAGCAAAGGGCTATAAAATTGGCCTGCACCAAATGCAAGCAGAAATACTTGAGCGTGACCGGCTTGATGCTACCAGGAAAATAGGTCCGCTGACCCCGGCTGCTGATGCGGAAATTATTAATTGTACCAGCCTTTCCGTTGAGCAGGTAGTGCGGATGATTACTGAAAGGATATTGGCGGGGAGGTAGTACCGGGTGTTCTACTATTTTGCACGGTTTATCTGCCGGATCATTTTGGCTGTATTTAGACGCTGGGAAGTATATGGAGCAGCAAACTTACCAGAGGCGGGTGGGCTGGTTCTAGTCGCAAACCATACCAGTTACTGGGATCCAGTTGTAGTTGGCTGTGCGATTGACCGGAGAATTAATTTCATGGGTAAGGCGGAGCTATTTGACATCCCACTGCTCAATCCAATTATTCGCGCGCTGGGCACTTTTCCAGTCCGGCGTGGTGGTAGTGACCGGTCAGCGATTCGTAAGGCCCTGGCTTTGCTTGAGGAAGGTCAAATTGTCGGGGTTTTCCCTGAGGGCGGCAGAAGCCTCAGCGGTGAGCTGCAAAGGCCGCACCTGGGTGCGGCAATGCTGGCGCTGAAGGCGGGTGTGCCGATGCTGCCGGTGGGCATTAAGGTTTCTGAAGGCCTTTTTGGCAAAATAAAAATAAATATTGGTAAGCCGGTTATTTTTCCGGTTGCTGCTAAATTATCAAGGGCTGACCAGGAAAAAGCCAGTAATTTGCTTATGACACAAATTGCTGCTTTGCTTAAGAAACATTGACAGGAATTATTTTTAAATATGAATATTAAGAAGGAAACTATAGGTATTACAGCGAATGTAATTATAATTAAGATAAATACTGCGGTGGTAATGTATTAAAATGGAAGTGTGCGTGGCAAAGAAAGCAGGGTTTTGTTTTGGAGTAAATAGAGCCATAGAACTGACACGGGCAGCTGTGTTAGAGAGAGCAGGTCCAGTTTATACTATTGGTCCTTTAATTCACAACTCGCAAGTAATGGCCTGCCTGTCTAAGCTGGGCGTTAAGGAAGTTACAGATTTGGCCGAGGCGGAAGACGGCGGCAACCTGGTTATCAGGTCTCATGGTGTTGGTCCGGAAATAGTAGAGGCAGCAGAGGCCCGTGGTTTGAAGATTGTTGATGCAACTTGTCCCTTTGTCCGCAAAGCACAGGTGCTAGCCCGGGATCTTACTGCGGGTGGTTTTCAGGTAGTGGTGTTTGGTGATAAGGACCACCCGGAAGTTCGTGGTATAAAAAGCTGGTCCGGTAATAAAGCTATTATTGTGAGCAGCCCGGCAGAAGCTGGTTTAATTGATAAATCCAAAAAAATTGGTTTAATGGTACAAACAACACAATCGCCAACAAGTTTTAAAGCTATTATTGAGGCCATTGAGAGGACAGGTGCGGAGTTTAAAATCTTTAATACGATTTGCAACGCTACAGTTGAGCGGCAGCAGGCCGCCCTGGACCTTGCCCGGCAGGTTGAGGTCATGATCGTGGCCGGAGGCGCAAATAGCGCCAACACCAGGAAGTTAGCCGGTGTCTGCCGCGCGTCAGGAACAACTACCTATCACGTCGAAACAGCCAGTGATCTTGATCCGGCCTGGTTTGGAGGCGTAAAAGTAGCAGGGTTAACAGCGGGTGCTTCCACACCTGACTGGATTATAGAGGAGGTTAAAAGGCGAATGATCGACAATGAAGGAATGGGTACTAATGAAGAAATGCTCGCTAATGAAGAAGAAATGAAAGATGCTGTTGAAGTAAAGTCACTCCGTAACGGTGAGATTGTCAAAGGAGTGGTTGTTCACGTTAGCCAGGACGAGGTGATGGTGGACGTGGGCGCGAAATCAGAAGGAGTGATCCCGATCAGGGAACTGTCCTGCTGTGATGTGAATTCTCCCCAGGATATTGTTAAGGTGGGGGATGAAATAGAAGTTTGTGTCTTGAAGGCAGAGGACAATGAGGGGCGGCTAATTCTATCCAAAGAGAAAGCTGACGCTGAAAAAACCTGGGCAAAATTAGAAGAAATCTTAAATACTCAGGAAGCTATTGAGGGAACTGTTCGTGAAGTGGTAAAAGGTGGCCTGCTGGTAGATGTAGGAACGCGAGCATTTTTACCGGCATCCCTGGTAGAGAGGGGTTATGTTGAGGACCTCTCCAAGTATCTCGGCCAGGTGATTTCTGCACGTGTGATTGAAATTAACCGTGGCAGAAAAAAAGTGATTCTGTCGCGTAAAGCTGTACTAGATGAAGAATTTGCCCGACTGCGCCAGGAAATGCTTGAAAGTTTACAGGAGGGACAGATTGTTAAAGGAATTGTACGCCGTTTAACTCAGTTTGGTGCCTTTGTGGACATTGGTGGAGTGGACGGTTTGCTCCATGTTTCTGAAATGTCCTGGCACCGGATTAATCACCCCTCGGAAGTAGTGAAAGTGGGCGATGAACTGGATGTAATGGTACTGCGGGTTGACCGGGAAAGCGAGAAAATTTCCCTGGGTTTAAAGCAGGTACTGCCAAATCCTTGGGACAGTGTGGATGAAAAATACTCGGTCGGCAGTATCGTCCTGGCCAAAGTGGTCCGGCTTGCCCCATTTGGCGCCTTTGTCCAACTGGAACCTGGCGTTGAAGGACTGGTTCACATATCCCACCTGGCCGACCGGCACGTTGCCAAGCCGGATGAAGTGGTCACAGAAGGTGAGGAGGTTAACGTCAAAGTACTCAGTGTAGACAAGAATGAAAAACGTATACGGCTTTCCATCAGAGAGGTGGCCAAAGAAAAACAAGAACAAGTACGCCGTGATTATTCCAGCAATGTGGGACAAAATCCTGCAGATGAAGTCATTACTATTGGTGATATGGTTGGTAATCTTTTTGATAAGAAAGACTAGCTTGGCAACAAGCTAAGCCCGGCATAATTTAATATAACCAGATTGGCCATTAGCCAGGGATAGATTTAGATCTGACCCTGGCTTTTGCTTTATACACTGCACCTGCATATTTTTAAGAGTAATGGACAATCATATATTTATTATTCTTAATGTAAGAGGAGCTGATTCATTTGGAGCGGTTTCCGATTGGCATAACTTTGTTGCTGCTGGCATCAGTTGCCATCTACCTCGGACTGGCCCAGCGCTCTCTTGACCGGATGAGACTGACTGACCGGGGCGCGCTGGTAGTAATTGCTGCAATTATTATCGGTAGTTTCATCAATATCCCAATACCTTTTGTTCCCTTTAACACCTCTGTCAACGTGGGAGGCGCCCTGGTGCCGGTCGGATTGGCGATATACCTGCTGGCAAAGGCCGGTACTGAAAAGGAGTGGGGTAGAGCCCTGGCCGGTGCGGCGGCAACTGCAATTATTGTCTACGTCATCGGGTCACTGATTAATTCCGGGGCAACTGTCGAGCCGGCCGGGCGTTATGCTATCCTGGATGCAATTTACTTGTACCCGCTGGTTGGCGGTATTGTCGCCTATGTCTTGGGGAGATCCCGCCGGGCAGCATTTGTTTCTGCAACTCTAGGTGTGTTGCTAGTGGATATATTTCACTACTTCTGGCTGCTAAGAAACGGGGCTCCGGCTAATTATACTGTAGCCATCGGCGGTGGCGGCGCTTTTGATACAATTGTTTTAGCGGGAATAATAGCGATTCTCCTGTGTGAGGCAATTGGTGAATCATTTGAAAGATTGTCCGGTGGGCCAAAAATAGAAGGGCGGGCTCCTGAACTTGTGCAAAATTTAAAAACACCAGGTGAAAGCACAGCCATGGCAGAAAACGGTAATCTAAGGGCAAACGATATGGACGCGACAGGCAATGAACGCGGAAAGGTGGATATTGAAAAACATGAAGACCAAAAATAGCCTCTTCATTATATTAGGTGCTTTTATATTGCTGGCCGGAGTTTGCTTAATGTATTCCCAATATAATAATTCTTCCCTGCCTGCCTTTACTTCATCCGGAATATTTAACCGGGAAACACCAGATCACCTTACCGACAGGTATACTTCGATTATGGATGAGCAAGGAAATATAATTAGTATGATGGCAAGAATGACGTTTTCTGGTGATGAGTTATATACTGCGGAAGGAAGTCACTACCGGATAGATCAGGTTCAAGGGGGCAACGCCACCGCCAAATTTTTAGGGATGGACCCCCAGATTCTGGCCTATAATGAATTTTACGCTGGTCAAAATGTTTCTGTAACTAAAGACCTGGCAGAGAAAAAGTCGTCTGACACTATTGCTATTTATCACTCACATACCGACGAGTCTTATGTTCCATCAGATGGCAAGGAGTCTATCCCTTTTAAAGGAGGGATTTATCAGGTCGGTAAATCAATGGTGGACCGGCTGCAAAAGGGAGGGTTTCAAGTCAATTACGACCAGACTCCTCATGACCCGCACGATAACAATGCCTATACCCGCTCCCGCCGGACAGCGGTAGAACTAATGAAAACAAAAGCGGCTGTTTTATTTGACGTACATCGGGACGGCATTCCTGACGCAAACTACTACCGGGCAAAAATAGACGGAAAGAATGTAGCCAGGTTGCGCCTGGTTGTCGGCCGGGAAAACCCCCGCATGTCCGCTAACATGGATTTTGCCAAAAAAATGATGGCTTCGGCCAATAACATCCATCCAAAGGTGGTTAAGGAAATATTTGTCGGTAAAGGAGACTATAATCAGGATCTAATGTCAACAGCACTCTTAATCGAGGCTGGTACACATACCAATACCAAGGAGGAAGCTGCTGCCGGGATAGCGCTGCTATCAGAGGCAATTCCTGCTGTGCTTGGTGTTTCTCCTGCCGCGCCTGCCGCCCCTACTACGCAAAAGCCGGCCGGTACGACGTCCGGGTCCTGGAAGGCGCTAGGCTGGATACTTGGACTAACTATCTTTGGTGGATTAGGTTTTCTCCTGGTCAGCTCCGGTAGCCTGGCTAATGCTAAACAAAGACTGGCGGGTTTTGGGAGGGAATTCAGCAGCTTCCTGGGACCCCGCTCCGCTGTACGCAAAATTAATGGTGAGTCGGATAATACTGAGAACCTTGGGCAAAAATATGAGGCGAAAGATGATTTGGCGAAGGAAACTATGAAAGACCCAGAGGATGGATTAAAAAAAGGGTGATTTGAGTTTGTGGAGGAGTCGTATGCGGCATTGGTTTTCCCATTGTTTTTTCAAAGGAGGGGGAGCAGGCAATGCCCGTCTTGCTACCAGATTATTTGTCAGTAATATTGTATGGTGTCTTAGCTGGCACATTAGCCCGGATCATCATGCTTCGTATTGATTACCGGCAGTACCCTGGATACCCGCACGGTTACCTGACGCATACTGCGCTCGGTTTTATTGCTTCTGCGCTGGGCGCCGTAGCTGTTCCGGCAATATTTAAGCCCGATTACGTTGCCGTGACTTTTCTAGTCCTGGCCGCGCAACAATTTCGTGAAATACGGAATATGGAGCGGCGGACGCTGGAAAGCCTGGAAAGGACTGAGTTGGTCAAGAGGGGCCTGGATTATATTGAAGGAATAGCCAGGACTTTTGAGGCCAGAAATTATTTAGTGATGGGGACATCTTTTGTTACTGCTCTGGCTGCCCAGATCGGCGGGCTACCGGCAGCCATCCTTGCGGCTTTCCTCGCGATCATGGTCAGTTTTTACTTTATGTCCGGTGAAATTATCGGTGATATCTGCGAGGTAGTACCAGCGCGGCTAAATTTTAAAGGTTCTATTTTGCAAGTGGAAGGCATCGATATCATTAATGTAGGCTTAAAGTCTATGCGGGAGAAGATCCTGCAGGATGGGCTGGCCGTTCTCATTAAACCCGTTGACGGCAATGCCCGGGCTACTATCCATGATATTGGTCAGCGTATGGCTATGGCTTTTACCGCGGCGGTAGTCATGGGAACGAAAAAAGATGTTGATCTTCCTGAATATACACCCCTGGCGAGAAAGAACCCGGATACCGGGGAGGTGGGACTTTATATATTGCCGGTGGAAAAAGATATCAAACAACTAATTGCAGCGGTAAAGCTGACACCTGTTTTGGAAAGCGCCCGCAGCAAACCATTAGACGCCAGGAGTAACCTCAGGGCTGTTGTGAAGAAGGTGAACAGACCTGGATAATATGTCTTCCGGCACGATATTGGCCGTTGTCACTTTGAATATGGAGAGAGTAAGCGGGGGCACGCCCATTTTTTTTGCGCAAAACGAGGAAGAGCAAGAACGAACCGCTCTTTACCTTGCTAAAATCTTGGACGCCATGACCCATGATCTGGGAAACGGGATCTATGTAATTGTTCGTCACTAGAGGGAGAACCTTATGAAAATTATCTACCACTGTTTCGGCGGGGCTCACTCCTCAGTAACTGCAGCTTACATTCACCTGGGTTTTTTACCGGCAGACCATGTTCCGGATAGTCAGGCGTTCTGCCAACTGCCATTCTACGACCGTCAGGGTAATGACCAGCACGGACATTTTTTCTTCATGGGTCGGGATGAGTTTGGTCATGAGGTATTTTTCACGGCACGGCGCAGCAGGCAAGTAGTATTAGAAAACATTGTCAAAGGGCTGGCAGAAATTTTTGATATTCCCCCGGCGGAATACCTGCTGGTTAACGTAATGCACAAGGTGAACTGGGCCATGAAATTTGGTGGGTATCTTTCCCGGCGGTGCGGTTTAATCAGGGTGGGGCGTCCGATAGTTACCATGGGAACTCGGTTGGCGTACTCCCAGGTTGCTAATTTAGTGCGGCAGGTGAAGAATTATATCAAAGGCTGCAGTAAGGAATATCCTGTACTTCAGCAAAAGCAGTTTTCCCCTGGCTGCTTTGGCTGGCGCGATTCATACGGGGCTACTGCCGGCAGAAAACGTACCCCACAGAGGTGAACTTTGGAAATTACCGTTTTTGAATTTAAAAAAAAGCTTTGATGGTGAAATAATCTCATTGGGAGAGGACGGTCAGGGCAATAAGGTATATGCCCTTTCAGTTAAAGGTGACTGCGAAATGGTTTACCGCCTGATAGCTAGCTTCCTGGAGATATCTAATTTGCCATCCAACAGCCTTCACCTGGTGGATAATTGTGGAAGGGATAACATTCTTTTACTGACCGGCAGTATTTTATGCCGGTCTGCGCTGCTTGCCCCCATGGGAAGGTTGCTGGCAATGGCAGGAATTAAAAAGAGCTACCGGCTGATATCTCAAATAGTAAGCAGGCAAAAAACCTCAATGAACTATAATGATCAACTTATCCATTGATAGTGTATACTAGCCCACTGCGACAATCATAACCCGGGGCTGTGCCCCTCCGGGAATACTCTTGACTATAGAATGGAATTTATAGATAATGATTTCTAGAGTAGCGACAGGAGGTTTACCTGTGGAGCAAGTGGGGCTGGAAATTAACCGGGTTAAGCCGGACAGCATAGCTTTCGAACTGGGACTGGAACCGGGTGACCGGGTGCTCGTGCTTAATGGACAAGCACTAAGGGATGCAATTGACTTTCGCTTTTATGAAGCAGAGGAGAGTCTGAACATTCTTGTCAAAAAGCAAAGCGGCGATGAATGGGAGCTGGATGTAGAAAAGGATTACGATGAAAGCCTGGGCATAGATTTTGGCCAGGGTGGTTTTGGGCATACTAAGAGATGTGCTAATAAATGTCTTTTCTGCTTTGTTGATCAAATGCCTCCTGGAATGCGGAAAACTCTTTACGTTAAGGACGATGATTACCGCCTTTCTTTCTGGAATGGTAATTTTATTTCCCTCACCAATCTTGGGAATAACGAACTGCAGAGGATTGTACACCAGCGGCTGAGCCCCCTGTATATATCCGTTCATACCACCAACCCTTTGCTGCGTGAGCGTATGCTTGGCAACAAAAAGGCGGGTTTTATTTTAGATCAACTGAAATATTTAGCTGATGCCGGCATCGAGATGCACACCCAGGTTGTACTTTGTCCTGGTTTGAATGATAAAACGGAGCTGGAAAAGACCGCGGACGACCTGGCCGGCCTATGGCCAGCGGTCAATTCAATGGCCGTGGTGCCGGTGGGACTGACCAGGTTCCGGCAGGGCTTGTACCCGCTGCGGGCATTCGAGCGGGACGAGGCGGCGCAATTGACCAGCTGGGTGGCAAAAAAACAGCATGAATACCTGTTGCGTTTGCATAATCCGTTTATTTTTGCCTCTGATGAGTTTTATCTGACGGCAGACTTAACGGTCCCGCCTGGTGAAAGATATGCCGGTTTTCCCCAGCTGGAAAACGGTGTTGGACTGACCCGCCTTTTTATGGATGAATGGGAAACAGTTAGAACAGCACTACCGCGGGAAGTGCCCTATACCAAAATTACTATAGCAACTGGCATGCTTGGGGAAAAAGTTTTGGCGCCAGTGATTGACGGGCTAAAAAGCATCAAAGGGCTGGAGGTAAATATAAAGAGGGTTAGCAATCATTATTTTGGTGAGCAGATAACCGTGGCCGGGCTTATCACCGGGGAGGATTTGCTCAACCAGCTCCACCCCGACGAAACAGGTGATCTGCTGGTTTTACCGGCAGTAATGCTAAAAAAAGATAGCGAAGTCTTCCTGGACGGCCTGTCTCTAAAGGAACTGCATCAACAGCTGAAAGTACCGGTTGCCGTGGCCGACGGGCCACGGCAATTAGTTGATATCTTAAGTGGTTGCTCACCATTTTATCAGTTTAACTAGAACTAGCATAACTCAAATTATCATAGTGCTTTTAGGAGGGGCGAGCCATTGTCAAAGCCGGTAGTAGCTATAGTGGGAAGGCCCAATGTGGGCAAATCGACCTTATTTAATAGAATTGTCGGCAGCCGGATAGCTATTGTTGAAGATGAGCCCGGGGTTACCAGGGACAGGCTTTACCAGGATGCCGAATGGTCCGGACGGAGTTTTACCCTGGTAGATACTGGCGGGCTGGATTTTCAAGAGAGCGGTGAAATCACCCGGGGGGTCCGGCGGCAAATTGAGTTGGCTATTGGGGATGCTGATGTAATTTTATTTGTGACTGACGCCAGAGCAGGCTTGCATCCTGATGACGAGGACGCGGCGGCAATTGTCCGTCGTTCTGAGAAACCGGTGGTGCTTGCCGCCAACAAAGTTGAAAATTTTAAGTCTCAGAGCCTGCAGTATGATTTTTACCGGTTAGGACTGGGAGAGCCGATTCCGGTTTCTGCGGCGGAAGGTCTTAACACAGGTGACCTATTAGATCAGTTGGTTAAATTGTTCCCATCAGAAGAAGAAGAAGAATACCCTGCTGATACTGTTAAAATTGCTGTAATCGGCCGTCCTAATGTCGGTAAATCTTCCCTGGTCAATGCTGTTTTGGGGGAAGAACGGGTAATTGTGAGCAAGATTCCCGGTACCACCCGTGATGCTATTGATACCTCCTTTGAAAAAGAAAACAAAAATTATGTTATTATAGATACGGCTGGCATGCGCAGAAAAAGCAAGATTGAGGGGACTACAGAAAAATACAGTACAATCAGAGCGCTCCGGGCTGTAGACCGGAGTGACGTGGTCCTGACTGTGCTTGATGCTAATGAAGGAGTCACCGAACAGGACAAGCGTATTGCCGGGTATGCCCATGAAGCGGGCAAAGCATCAGTAATTGTGATAAACAAGTGGGACCTGATCAAAAAAGATGACCGGACGATGCACCGCTTTAGCGAAAAGATTCGTCGCCAGTTAGCTTTTATGCATTATGCGCCTCTTGTTTTTGTATCAGCACTGACCGGGCAACGAGTGCACAGGGTTTTAGAGTTGGTTGATTTCGTTGCCGAGCAACATTTGCTCAGGATTAGCACCCCAAAACTAAACAGCCTGGTGAAGGAAGCGGTGTTGCATAACCCCCCACCTGGTGATAAAACAAAGCGGCTGAAAATCATGTATGCCACCCAAAGCGGTGTGCGTCCGCCTAAATTTATTCTGTTTGTGAATGAACCGGAGTTGATGCATTTCTCTTACCGGCGCTATCTGGAAAACCAGTTCAGGGCGGCTTATGGATTTGAAGGAACACCGGTCTGGTTTAGCCTGCGCAGGCGCTCAAAAGAAGACAGTAATCAGTAGTCCCTACATCCAGCAGGCGCTATTAATCGAAAAGAGCTGCAGCTTCTGCTACTATATCTTATTATTTTGAACAAGGGGATACAGGATAATATGCAATATTTTGGGATAGTCTTGGCTAGCTATTTGATTGGCTCAATTCCTTTCAGCTACCTCACTGCCCTTTACTGGAAAGGTATTGATATACGCAAGACTGGCAGCGGTAATGTAGGAATGACCAATGTTTGGCGTAATGCCGGGCCGGTGGCAGGGGTGATTGCCCTGGCTGGAGATCTCGGCAAGGGAGTGCTGGCGATCATGCTGGCCAGGTACTATGGTGATCCTTTGCTGGTAGCTTTATCTGGTATGGCGGTACTGGCCGGGCATAGCTGGCCTTTGTTTTTAGGCTTTAAAGGTGGCAAGCTGGTTGCCACCGGCGTTGGGGTGCTCGTGGCCATTTCCCTGCCGGTAGGCGCACTGGCCGCCGCAATTTGGCTTGCCGCCGTGGGCATTACCAAATACGTTTCAGTTGCTTCCATTCTGGCAGTTTCCTCAATTCCGCTCCTAATGCTGGCTTTTCATTTAGAAGGGCCATATCTTGCGGTTGGTTTTTTTATCACTTTCTTTGCCATATATAAGCATATTCCAAACATCAAAAGACTTCTAGCAGGAACTGAGCCAAGAGTAAAGAGACGTTTTTAAAATTGTTTGAATTTAAACAACAGGGGGTAGGCCTGTGCGCAAGTCAATTGGCATTATCGGTGCCGGGAGCTGGGCAACGGCTATTGCAACGCTTCTTGCTAAAAAATATTATTTGGTAAAAATTTGGGCCAGACGTCCTGAGCAAGTTGAAGAAATAAATATAGCCAGAGAAAATAGTTTTTACCTGCCCGGGGTGAAGATACCGGCAAATATTGAGGCAACAGCAGATCTGGAACATGCCCTGTGGAAAGCAGGGGCTGTCGTGTACGGTGTACCTTCCCACGCTTTTCGTGAAATTGTCCACCTTTCCTTGCCTTTCCTGGGCCACAACTCTTTATACATAAATATTGCCAAAGGTATTGAAGAAATGAGCCTTCGCCGCCTGTCTGAAGTCTTTGCTGAAGAGGCCGGTCAGGAAAGACTGGCCCGGTACGTGACTTTATCAGGTCCTAGCCATGCCGAAGAAGTGGGTAGGGAACTTCCTACGGCAATAGTAGCGGCTTCTCCTCATAAAGAAAGCGCAAGGCATGTCCAGGACTTATTCATGGATGAAACCTTTAGAGTTTATACTAACCCCGACATGACTGGTGTGGAACTGGGGGGCGCGTTAAAAAATATCATCGCGCTGGGCACCGGTATTGCCGAGGGACTTGGCTTTGGTGATAACACCAGGGCAGCCCTGATGACCCGTGGCCTGGCTGAAATTACCCGTTTGGGCGTAAGCATGGGGGCAGATCCGCTTACCTTTGCAGGGCTGGCCGGGGTAGGCGATCTAATCGTTACTTGTACGAGCGGGCACAGTCGTAACCGGCGGGCAGGGATTGCCATCGGGAAAGGGCACACTGTGGCAGAGGCCCTGGAACAAGTTAAAATGGTGGTTGAAGGTATCCGCACTACACACGCTGTACACCGGCTTACGGCAGGCTACAATATTGAGATGCCTATCACTGAACAGATATATAAAGTACTCTTTGAGGAACTATCCCCCAAAGCGGCTGTCAACAACTTGATGAACAGGGGCCGTACCGGGGAAATGGAGGAAGTTGCCCGGCTGACAGTCAGGGTGGTTAAAAAAAGTTAAACCTAAACGATAGAAGCCTCCGGAAGTTGGCAAGCCAACCCGGGGGCTTGATTATTCTTTAGGTAAATAATGGATATTTTTTTATATTTTTTATTTTTGAGGTTATATTCACCTAAAAGACTCCATATATATATATCATTATTGTATGCCTTTGGAAAAAATAGCCGTGGACTAAGATTCACGACGAAGTTCAATATTTTTATTTTAGAATTTTTTTTCTTGTGGAGGAGGGATGTATGCGCCTGATATGTATTCGCCTATTGAGGCTTTCCTTTTTAAATCTTTCTTTTGGAAGGGAGTGTGAACATGGAAAGAACTGATATTTTCCGCGATATAGCGGAACGCACCGGTGGTGACCTGTATCTCGGTGTGGTAGGGGGCGTTCGCACCGGTAAATCTACTTTTATTAAACGCTTTATGGAAATAATGGTTCTTCCTAATATGGAAAATGTCTATGACCGGGAGCGGGCAAAGGATGAATTACCCCAAAGCGCGGCCGGGCGGACGATTATGACCACGGAACCGAAATTTATTCCGAACGAGGCTGTAGAAATCCAGATTACTTCAAATTTGAATATTAAGTTGCGCATGGTGGACTGCGTTGGCTACCGGGTCGAAGGCGCCCTCGGTTACGAGGAGGAAAACGAGCCCCGCATGGTATCCACCCCCTGGTTTGAGGACCCAATTCCTTTTCAAGAAGCTGCTGAAGTGGGTACCAGAAAGGTCATTGCCGAACACTCGACAATGGGACTGGTAGTCACCACCGATGGCTCGATAACCGACATCCCCAGGGAAAATTATCTTGAAGCTGAAGAAAAAGTCATCGAGGAAATGAAGGAGCTCAACCGTCCTTTCCTGGTATTATTTAATTCCACCCAGCCGGATTCGGAAGAAACCAGCCAGCTAGCGGCTGAATTAACTGAAAAATATGACGTTCCGGTGATTCCAATTGATTGTTTACAGATGTCCCAGGCCGACATATTAAATGTCCTGGAGAAACTGCTTTATGAATTCCCAGTCAACGAAGTAAATATCAGCCTGCCGCCCTGGGTGGAAAATTTAGATTATAAGCACTGGCTTCGCGAAAAATTTGACGAATCTATCCGGGAGACGGTGCAAAACATTCGCCGCTTGAGAGATATTGACGGGGCTGTAGAATATCTGGCAGATCACGATTTTGTGGAGCAAGCCTATTTACGAAGCATCGATATGGGCACTGGCTCAGCCTCTATTGATATTACCTCCGCTTCAGAGCTGTTCTATCAGGTCCTAAGTGAGCAGTCAGGTTTCGTTATAGATGGCGAAAAAAGACTTTTCAGTCTGGTTACAGAACTAAGCGTTGCGAAACGGGAGTACGATAAGGTGGCCCTGGCACTAAGTGAAGTCAGAGAGTCGGGCTATGGTGTAGTTACTCCTAGTTTGGACGAACTGGTGCTGGAGGAACCGGAATTGATCCGCCAGGGCAGTCGCTTTGGGATCAAGTTAAAGGCCAGTGCCCCCTCCCTGCACATGATTAAGGCCGATATCGCCACCGAGATCACCCCGATTATTGGCACAGAAAGACAGTGCGAGGAACTGGTGCAATACATGTTGAATGAGTTTGAGGAAAACCCGCAAAAAATTTGGGAGTCAGAAATTTTTGGGAAATCTGTACACGACCTGGTAAGGGAAGGAATTCAAAACAAGATCCAGCGCATGCCGGAAAATGCCCAGCTTAAACTGCAGGAGACCCTCCAGCGCATCGTTAATGACGGCTCAGGCGGACTCATCTGCATAATTATCTAAAAGATCTAACCGGTCAAAAGGCCGGTTTTATTTTTTGGTTATACTTTTTTACATATGGGTGCAGCAGGTTGATGATATCAATATTGGTGTTATATAAAACCTGTTTTACTCCCGGCAGGGCAATAAATTTAAGCAAACGCTCAATACCGGTGTTATCCAGGGTGTTTAGCGCCTCCCTAAACGCAAACCGGCGCCTTACCTGCATTATTATAGGGCTGATCAGCTGTTCATAATTTAGCCCCTCGGCTATTGCCTTGCCGGCCAGGGCGCCGCTTAAAATCCCCTCCATGAGGCCAAGGCCGAGAAAGCTGTCTGTAAAACTGCCGCTGCTGCCAATCAGCAGGACCTTACCGACCTGCTGGCGGATAGTCAGGCCTGTTGTATAAGGTATTTCAAAGGTTTCAACAATATCCATGTGAAAGTTTTCTTGCTCCATGAATTGAACCCAGCAGCTATCCAACTCAGTATGGCTTATTCCCGGAATATTGAGCTCCAGCAGCGCCCGCTCCCGGCTAAAAGGCTTCAGGCTGCCAAAGCCTTGCCTGGCGTAATTTGTATTAAAATAGATAAAGGCGGCCTCGGGATCAAACCGGCCAAGGATTATGGCGCCCTTAACCCAGGCAGCCTGAGCGGTTTCTAACACTTTCAAGCTCCTGGCGGTCATCAGGTTTCCTTCTGCCACTACCACGCAGTCATATTTGTTAACCAGTTCACGGTAATCGACCATGGTATCAAAGATTATCACTGACTGTAATTTTTCATAAAGTTGGACTTCAACTGCGTCCCGGCTTTGACTTCGCTCCACCAGATAGCCAAGATCACCACTGACAGGAACGGTTTGCCGCAAGGAATGCATGAAATAACGGCGGACCCTGCCCAATGGCCTGAACTTTAGCCCGAAATGCTCAAACATATAGCGCAACTGGTCCCTTTGCGGGCGCTGAAAAAGCTGCAGCAGGATTTCCACCCTGGGTACAGGGTACCCCACCTTGCTGCTGCTCTCAAAAATATCGGGGTAAATTCCCCGCCGCTCCAGCTCATAAGCACAGGCCAGGCCGCTGGGACCGGCGCCAATGATGGCTACCCGCATAAAAATCCCCCTTCTTTAGTCATCGAGAATTAAGAGTGGGTAGTTTATATTTTTCACCCATCGGGGAAAAATAAATCAATACTGCAGAGCTTTTTATCATTAATTAATGCGGCAGTCCAGAGTTGTAGCCAAGATTATTCTCGAATAGACCAACAGTATAGCAGGAAGAGGGAGGTTGAAAAACTGGCTACATATGCTTGGCTAATCAGCGCGTTCATAGCCTTTGTTGTCTTTTTGCTAATAGTGGACTGGTCCCGGATCAAATACACCATGTGGGGTGGGGTTATCGCCTCAATGTTGCAGATTCTGGTGGACACCGGGGCGATGAAACTAAATTTGTACCGGGTAGAGACATTGATCCCGTTTCTGGGGTCGTCCATATCGTTTACCTTTGGAGTGGTATTTACCATTGGTATTTTGTTTGCCCAGACCCTGCCGGGGTCGCGCTTGTTGCAGGCGCTGAACATTATTGTGATCGTGGCCCTTTTTTCAGCTGAGGAATATCTCTATATAAAAATAGGTGTTTTGGAGTACTTAAACTGGAATCACCTGGCCAGTATTTTTATTAACCTGCTCGTTTTTACCAGTTTCTCCTGGTTGGTTACTGTACTCGATTTAAACTGTGCCCGGCGCGGCGCAAGAGGAGGATTAAAACTTTGAGCCTCTATGCTTTTACCTTGTACTCATTGATTATTGGTTTATTGGTATTTGCCTGGTTTAAAATCTTAATTAGATTTCGCTAGTCTTGCGGCATTTGAACAGACAAAGGTGAAAGGGGCAATGAGCGTTGAAAGTGGCGATTATCGGCGCTGGTCCTAGCGGTTTTGCCTGTGCTCATGAACTGGAGCGGCACGGTGTTAAGCCGGATATTTTTGAGCAGCGGCCCCGTCCTGGTGATCTGTTCGAACACGTGGGCGTCATTTTGCAAATAACGAACAGACCGGTTAAAGACCAGCTCGCGGAAATAAAAAAAAGCTGTTATATATCCTTAAAGCCTTTAAATTCATTAAAAAAAGTGACTATGCACAGTCCCCGGGTCTCGGGTTCTGTCAGTGGAAATTTAGGCTACTTGTTTAAGAGGGGGCAAGGGGAGGATTCTGTTGAAAATCAACTTCTCGCGCTGATAAAAGCGCCGGTTCATTATAACACCAGGCCTGATTATGCGTCCCTGGCCTTAGCTTATGATTATGTGGTTGTTGCCACCGGTAATTATGAAACTGCCAAAATATTAGGCTGCTTGGAGGATATCTATAAAACCTGGCTGGTGGGGGCGACGGTTTTAGGAGAATTCCACCCAAACTATATGGAAATGTGGCTTAATACGGAGTACGCCGGGAGCGCATACGCTTACCTCACGCCCTTTAACCACAAGAGTGCCTCACTGGTATTAATTGTGCCGGAAGGGGATAGAAAGGCTATAGATTGCTGGAAAAAATTCTTGCGGATGGAAAAATTATCATATGAGTTTAGTTCACTATGGATTTGGGAACACGTGGCTGGATTTGTTTATCCCCATCAAGTTGGCAATATTCTCTTTGTCGGTAACGCCGGGGGATTTTTGCGGCCTGTTTTGGGCTTTGCGCTGTATAACGCAATTTTGAGCGGGGTATTTGCCGCCAGGTCCATGATCGAAGGGAAAAATTATGAGGATTATTTGGTGAACTTGAATAAAAATATGATGTATTCCTTGCAATTAAGGGAATCATTAAATAGCTTTACCAATAAACATTTTGACCACCTGGTAGCTTTTTTAACCACACCAGGGTTTAAACAGATTATCTATAATACCAACCTGGACATGATTAAGTATATGGCTATCCTCGCCAGGTTAATAGGAACTAAAAATAATTAAAACGTAAGTAATTATGCTTTGAATGTGGAAATGATCCGGTTTACCGGAAAAGGCTTGGCCTCAATGGCAGTAATTTCTTTTTGAAGCATCTCAATATGGACCATTTCCTCATCCCGCAGCCGGGTAAAAAGGCGCCTGGCCGCCGGGTTTGTCACCTTGACAGACAGCTCATTATAAAAAGCCTGGTTGTATATTTTTTGGTCAAGGGCTTGATAAAGATAATTCAGCGCGTCCAAAGTCTTATCCACCTCGACTGTAAGACATTATCATTATGCTTTGGCCACCAGGCTGCGAGGGCACTGATCTGAATGTTACCTCCGCTTGAACTTCCGCCGGCGCCGCAACCAGAGATATGAAGGAATGTCAGGAACTTTTGATGTTCAAATGAGCCATTTCGACTTTTAGTTGTTGCAAGCGCTCCCGGCTGGTTCCGGCAAAGCTGTTAAACATCCTCTTGAGCCGGTCGTCTCTAATTTTTTTAGCAAGGTGGTCAAACCTGGCCACGGCTTGTTCTTCCCGGTGCAGGGCCTCTTTAAAAGCGTAATTTTGGAATTCACCCCGGGTTGACCATGACATCCAATCACCGCCTTAACAAGGGATTGGTAACTTACCCCGATCAGAAACTATTATATCTTTATAGTGAGCAAAGCTGGTTTAAAGTATACCATGTGGTGAACAGGCCGGCACAAAGTAGATTAATTGTGGAGCAACCTTACCGGTTATAAATTTATTTAACGAATAGTACATCCCAATCAGGGTAATATATTTACCGAATGATTGGAACTGGCAGGTGCGGGCATGATTAACGTTAAGAATTTGCTCAAATTGATTACCTATCAGGAAAATTCCCAGCGCGAGGGGTTTGTCTTAGAGGAAACGGTACACGATCATCCCAAAAGCGCAAAGGGTGAATCCTCACCGGGGGGGGAGGATTCTCACGGGCAGAGGGAAGCCCAGGCCGAGCCGGCGCCTCAAAAAAAAGCGCCCGCTGTTCGCCGCGCCTTTAAAAAGCCCATCCGGCCTGCGGATAAAGCTAACCATAAACAAAAGAAAAAAGAAAACGGCGCAGCAGGGGAAAGTCAGCCGGCTCCCACTTCCAGCCAGACGATGGGAGAACCGCCAATCAGCAACCTTTCGGTCAGCGCTTCCCTGGCTGAAAACCGGAAGATAATCAAAAAGCTGTACGGGCTGCCGGCCAACAAAGATATAGTGGTAAGAGATATTGTGCTCGGAACAAGCCCGGCTATTGATGGATTTATTGTTTTTATCGACGGCCTGGTGGACAAGTCCATCCAAAACTTGCTGCTCCAGGCGCTGATGCTTTTTGCCGTTCGGCCAGTCCCCGCAGAAAGGGGGCAACTGGCCACTTATGTTAAGGAAAAGATGCTGCCGGGCAACCAGGTGGTGCTCAAGTCACGGTTTAATGATATCCTGAACGCGGTAAATTACGGCGATACAGCCTTGTTTTTGGAAGGATGCGCCGAGGCGGTGCTGGTGGAAACCAAGGGCTGGGAGCACCGCGGGGTGGACCTTCCCACAGTTGAGCAGGTGGTCCGCGGACCGCATGAGGCTTTTAGTGAAACCCTGCGCACCAACACAGCTTTAATCAGAAAGATAATTAAAAACGAAAACCTGACTACTGAATTACTGACAGTAGGTTCCCGCAACCGGGCTCTCGTTGCAATAATGTACCAGCGCGACCTCGCCAACCCGGCCCTGGTGGCAGAGGTAAAAAGGCGGATTAGCAGCATCAAGACAGATCGCATTATAGACAGCGGCATGCTCGAAGAGATGATCATGGACACCCCCTACAACTTAACTCCGACGATACTGGCGACAGAGCGCCCCGACCGGGTGGCTTCAGGCATTATTGACGGCAGGGTGGCGATTATCGTCGATGGCAGCCCCTATGTCCTGCTCGTGCCTGCCACCATGTACGAAATGCTGCATACCGGTGAAGAGCTGTACAGCCGCTGGCAGTTAGGTACTTTTATTCGATTGCTGCGCGCCCTAGCCTTTAATCTTTCTTTTCTGCTGCCGGGGCTTTACCTGGCGGTGGTGCTTTTTCACCACGAAATGATCCCGACGGAGCTGCTGCTTGCCATTGCCGGGAACCGCGAGAGAGTCCCGCTCCCCTCCCTGGTCGAGGTGCTCTTGATGGAAATATCCTTTGAGCTGATCCGGGAGGCGGGCTTGCGCATCCCCGGAGCCATGGGTACAACCATCGGCATTGTCGGCGCGCTGGTTTTAGGCCAGGCCGCTGTTCAGGCGAATATTGTCAGCCCCGTCCTGGTGATCCTGGTCGCGGTAACCGGGCTGGCCGGCTTTGCTATTCCCTATTACTCCCTGGCTTTCTCGCTGCGGATCTACCGCTTCTATTACATTATCCTGGGAGCAACACTGGGCTTTTTCGGGATCGCCTGCGGCTTGTTTACCCAGATTGTTTTAACAGCCAATCTCAAGTCTTTTGGCGTGCCGTATTTGGCCCCCATCGGTCCCAGGACTGTGCCCGGCGCGGATGTGGTCACCCGGCTGCCGCTGTTCTTTCACGAAAAGCGGCCGGACTACCTCAACCCGCAGGATATTACCAGCCAGCCGGATATAGCAAGAGGGTGGCTTGAGCCACCGGCAAAGGATGGTGGGAAAGATTATTAAAGAAGGCATGTTTGGCCCGGGCGAGGCGGTTATCCTTCTGGCCATATCCAGTATTTCCAGGCTCTTTCTTTCCTACCCCGGGATGCTTTTCGAGATTGGGGGGCCGGCCACCTGGCTGACGCCGCTTGGCGGGCTGGTTCTGGCTCTGGCCGCAATATTTGTTTTATCTCTGGTTTTGAAAAAAAGCCCGGGCAGTACTATTGTTGAAATTAACGAGCAGGCCTTCGGCCCCTATCTGGGCGTGGCTGTAAATATTCTGGCCATAGTCATGGTTTTAGAGCTGCTTGGCGCCACCTATATCAGGGAGTTCAGCGAGGCGATGCTGGTCACCACCCTGCGCTTCACACCCATTAGTGTGGTGGATGCTGCCTTCCTGGCCCTGGGTTTATTAGGCGCGTATCTCGGTATAGAGGCACTGGCACGGACAGCCCGCCTCACTTACCTGTATGTACTGGCCGCGTTGCTCTTTGTAATCCTGGCGCTAATACCGTTTTGGAACTTTCACAACCTCTTGCCGCTTTTGGGCAAAGGCCCCAAAGAGGTATTTATCCTGGGCTCCCTCAGTACGGCCACTCTTGCTGAACTAGTTATAGCGGGAGTGATCATTCAGGCGATGGGTGGTGCCGAAAAATTAACGAGGATCGGTTACAGATTCATATTTATGGGTTTTGGACTGATGATGATCACTTTGTTAGACCTTGTCCTGACCTATAACTGGACTGTCAGTGAGGAATTTACCCAGCCTTTTTTGAGGTTAGCCCGGACCATTTATCTCGGCCGTTTTTTTCAGCGCCTGGAAGCTATATTTATTCTGGTCTGGGTCGTGGTCGGTGCTTTAAAAATTGCCCTGCTTCTTTATGCGACAGCGGTTTCCCTGGCCAGGTCGCTGAAGCTGCCTGACTACCGCCCCCTGCTCTGGCCCCTGGGTCTGGCCATGTACATTTTAAGCCTGCTGCCGGTTGATATGGTCACCACCATCAGGCTGGACAATTATTTAAGGTGGCTTTTATTTGTTCCCGCTTATCTTTTACCATTGCTTATTCTGGCCGCACTCTGGCTGAAGGGGAGGGGCGCCCGTGCGGGCAATTAAGATTTTCGCTCTTTTTCTGGCAGTGCTTGCCGTCGTTTTTTTGACCGGCTGTTTTGGCAGCAGGGAAACTGATGAGACCACCTATGTCCTGGCTATGGGCCTGGATAAGGGAGAAAAGGACAACCTGATCCTGACCGTGACCATAGCCAACCCCAAGGTCATTGCCGGAATGGCCGGGGGCGGGGGGGGCGGTAATGGAAAGGGCGCGGAAAGTTTTCTCACCGCAAGCGTGGAGACGCTGGGCCCGATCACCGGGCTGGAGCAGCTCAACACGGCGACCAGCCGGCATCTATCACTGCTGCATACTAAAGCCCTGGTTATCTCCGAAGAACTGGCTCAAGAAGGGATCGGCAAATGGTTCAGCACCTTAAGCAGGTACTATGAGCTGCGGGCAACCTCCTTTGTTTTTGTCTGCCGGGGCAAGGCGAAGGATTTCCTGGAAAAAAACAAGCCTCCTTTAGAAATAAGCCCGACCAAACAGTACGAACTGATTGGGAGTTTATCCAGAGCCCACGGGTTGTATCATGATATTACGTTTAAGGAATTCTATGAGGAACTCAAGAGCCGGTCCATCCAGCCCAGCCTGCCGCTGGCGGCCATCCATGAAGGCGGGCTGGAGACAGCCAGGCCGGGGGTAAAGCAAGGGGGCGAACTGGAACTGCCCCTGGGCAAATATATTGCCGGAGATATACCGATTGCCGGGGAGAATAAGGCTCAATTTTATGGTACTGCCGTCTTCCAAAAAGATAAAATGGTAGGCACCATAAGCGGTGAGGAGACCAGGTTTTATTTGATGCTGCGGGGCAAATTCGAAACTGGCTTCATGAATTTTTTGGACCCGCTTTCCCAGCCTGAGACACTTGCTTTTCTCGTGCACCAGGCGCGCAGCCCCAAATATGTGACCAGGATGAGCGAAGACGGCAGTGTAACCATTGACATCGACCTCTACCTGGAAGCTGAGCTGGCGGCGATGTTAAGCGGCATCAATTACGAGAGCCCGGAGTACAAGCCATTTATTGAAGCAGCTTTTTCCCAATATGTCCAGGAAGGGTGCCAGAGATTAATCCAGCGCACCCAGGAGGAATTCAAAGCAGATATTTTCGGTTTCGGTGAACAGCTGAAGAAACATTTTTGGACCGTGCCGTCCTGGACTGAATACAAATGGCTGGAGAGGTATCCGGAGGCGCAAGTTAACGTGACGGTACATACCAGGGTGAGGCGGACCGGTCTTCAGCTAAAAACTATGCCTTTAGAAGGGGGGCAGTAATGATGAAGTGGCCGCTGCTGATTATTCCACTGGCCGTTACTTACTATACCTGCACCTATGGCCTGTGGGCGCTGAAAAATGGGCACTGGCGCGGCGGGATCGGCGTCTTTATCCTGGCCGCCCTGGTCCTGTCCCTGGCTGTATACGGCTTGTTTTTCAGGCAGGAGTTCTAAAAGCTTGTTTATACGGGGTTTCCTGGGTGTTAATCCTACGGAGAACTATCTTCTTGCCTTCGGTAATTATGCATTATCTGCATATTATAATAAAACCTTGCTTCAAATACTTTATTTAAACAAGTATTTTACTAATCAATTTGTTGGTAGATGATTCTGTTATATAATAATCACGAAGTTCGACGGGGAATAGTATTTTAAATAAGCGATGTTTGACACCTGAAAAAAAGAGACGGTATAATGTCATCAAGGTTGAATTCGCCTGTGGGATAGCCGCCTCAAACCTCGGAAGACCGGCGCTGCAGGTATATTAGTGGAAGCCGGCAATCTGCCCCGCCGGGCGCCGGATAATGAAAATATTTTAATGATTTAAATTGGATGGGAAAGAGGGGTAACATATGTCGGAGCGGGTTATCAACGTTGGTATGATGGGTTTTGGTACTGTTGGCCGGGGTGTGTACCGCATTTTAAAAGATAATCGCACGGGGATAGAGCAAAAAGTTGGCGCCCGTATTGATATAAAAAAAATACTGGTGCGGGACCTGGCCAAAAGCAGAAGCATTGTCCCTGAGGAAGGCATATTAACCACTGATATCAGTAATATTGTAGACAGCGCGGAAATCGATTTGGTAGTCGAGGTGATGGGCGGGATTAACCCGGCCCTGGAATATTCGCTGAGGGCTCTAAGACACGGCAAAAGCCTGGTTACCGCAAATAAAGACATGATTGCGCTGCACGGGAGGGAGCTTTATGAAGCCGCAGAGGCGAGTGGCTGTGACGTTCTCTTTGAAGCCAGCGTAGCCGGGGGGATACCCATTATCAGGCCCCTGAAGGAGTGTCTGGCTGCCAACCGGGTTGAACTGGTAATTGGTATTATCAATGGAACAACCAATTATATGTTGACCAGAATGAGTAAAGAGGGACTGGATTTCCATGAGGTGCTCAAAGAGGCGCAGGAACTGGGCTACGCTGAGGCAGACCCGTCTGCCGATGTCGAGGGCTTTGACGCAGCGCGCAAGCTGGCCATTCTCAGCTCAATTGCTTTTAACAGCAGAATTGCCTTAAATCAAGTATATGTGGAAGGGATCACCGGCATCACTGCCGAAGACATAGCCTATGCCGATGAACTTAATTATGTGATAAAGCTGCTTGGTATCGCCAAGAATTCAGCTGAAGGCATTGAGGTCAGAGTACATCCGGCCCTGTTGCCGAAAAGCCACCCCCTGGCTTCTGTTAATGATGTATATAACGCTATTTTTATCCGCGGTGATGCCGTGGGAGACGTTATGTTTTATGGGCGGGGCGCCGGTGAATTACCAACCGCCAGCGCTGTGGCTGGCGATGTGATGAACGCTGCCCGTAACTTGCTGAAAAATGTACCGGGAATGATCAGCTGTACCTGTTTTGAGGAAAAACCAGTTAAACCGATGAGTGCTACCTCAACGAAATATTTCGTCCGCCTGAATGTCGCCGATAAACCAGGGGTGCTGGCTGGCATAGCTCTTATCTTCGGTAATAATCAAGTAAGCCTGTCTTCAGTACTCCAAAGACATACATCAGGGCATTCTGCGGAAATAGTACTGGTAACCCATGAAGTGCTGGAGGGAAATTTCCAAAATGCTATAAAATCAATCAAGGAATTGCCTACCGTTCAGCAAATTACCAGTGTCATCCGTACCGAGGGCGATTAGTATGGACAAATTATGCGGAAGGAGCGAAGCCTGGTACAAGTGAGGCTGCTTAACTTTTTAAGGTACGATAATTATGGTTAAGCTTTCAAGACGACCAGGATATCATTTATGATCCGCGTGCAGGTACCTGCGATAACAGCCAACCTGGGGCCAGGTTTTGACTGCCTGGGCATGGCTCTTGAATTATATAATGTGGTGGAGATGACCACAGCTCCCAGTGGCCTGACTATTGAGGTAGCGGGTGAAGGGGCGGCTGATCTACCCCGGAACGGGGACAACCTGGTCTACCAGGCTGCCCAGCGCGTTTTTCAGCAGGTTAACTATAAACCTGCCGGACTGAAGCTGCGCTTGATTAATCAGGTGCCCGTTGACCGTGGTTTGGGAAGCGGCGCTGCAGCCGTCGTCGGTGGGGTTATCGCAGCCAACTTGCTTACAGGGGGACAACTTCCGGTAAAAGAGATTATCGCTCTGGCCAGTTCGCTTGACGGCCGGCCGAATTGTGTTGTTCCAGCGATAATTGGCGGAATAGTGGTCTCGATCCATACAGAGGGTGAGGCCAAGTACTTAAAAATCCAACCACCTCAGGGTCTTAAAAGTATAGTGGCTGTGCCTGACTTATTTATTGGTCCAAATAACTCCAGAGGAACTCTTCAGTCCCAGGTGCCGTTCCAAGATGCGGTATTTAATATTGGCCGGGCTGCCCTATTGGTTGCCGCCTTGCATCAAGGTGACCTAAGCTTGTTGGGAACTGCGATGGAGGATCACCTCCCCCAGTCTTCCCGCGCTGTGCTTATTCCGGGTTTGAAGAAGGTGCTGGCAGCTGCCAAGCTGGCCGGCGCCAGGGGAGTAACTTTAAGTGGCGCCGGGCCGGCAGTGGTTGCGTTTGCGGAAAGTAATTTTGATCTGATAGCCAGGGTTATGGGTGATACCTTCCGCCAAAATGGCGTTAAGTGCCGGGTCATGATCTTGAAACCAAGCCCCGTTGGGGCCAGAGCGCTTGAGGTCAAGTAGCTGATGCTATAATAATATATCCTATGGTTTCTACTAATTTTCGACATTTAAAGGCAGGCGAATGAAGATGCTGGTAGTACAAAAATACGGGGGTAGTTCGGTGGCCAACGCCGAGCGAATCAGGAGAGTGGCCAGGCGAGTGGCTAATGTCCGCGCCGAAGGAAATAGCATAGTGATAGTAGTTTCCGCGATGGGTGACACAACTGACGATCTGATCAACCTGGTTAAAGAAATAACCAGCAGTCCCCCGGAGAGGGAAATGGACATGATTTTGTCCACAGGTGAGCAGGTTTCCATAGCGCTATTGGCAATGGCTATTAAGGAACTGGGAGTGCCGGCAATCTCGCTTAATGGTATCCAGGTTGGGATTATGACTGATAATGCCCATACCAGGGCCAGAATTTTAGATGTGAGCACCACCCGCTTGAAAAAAGAGCTGGATAGGGGCAATATCGTCATCGTGGCCGGCTTCCAGGGCATTGATGAGTCCAACGATATCACTACTCTTGGCCGCGGTGGCTCGGACACCACAGCCGTAGCCCTTGCCGTGGCGCTTAAGGCTGACCTGTGTGAAATATATACTGATGTTGATGGGGTATATACAGCTGATCCCAGAATTGAGCCCAATGCTAAGAAGCTAGACCTCGTTTCTTATAATGAAATGCTGGAGCTGGCTAACCTGGGGGCAGTGGTGCTGCACCCCCGCTCAGTGGAATTGGCTATGCAATACGGAATACCGCTGCATGTTCGCTCTAGTTTTAATCATAATTTGGGAACGATCGTAAGGGAGGTAAGTAGTATGGAAAAAACGCTGGTCGTTACAGGTGTGGCGTATGATCTTAATGTTGCCAAAATAGGGCTTTACGATGTTTTTGATAAGCCCGGCATTGCCTATAAGCTATTTAAATCACTGGCTAATGAAAAGATAAACGTGGATATGATCATTCAGAGTGCAACAAGAAACGAGCGGAACGATATTTCCTTCACCTGCTCCCGAAACGATCTAACAAAAGCGTTGTCTGTAGTGCAAAAACTCTTACCGGAAATTGGGGCCAGCGGAGTGACTAGCAACGATAATGTGGCTAAGGTATCTATCGTAGGCGCCGGTATGGTCAGCAATCCAGGTGTTGCCGCCACAATGTTCGGAGTGCTGGCAGAAGAGGGAATCAACCTGGAGATGATCAGTACATCGGAGATCAAAACATCCTGTGTTATTGAAGCAGGAAAGGCTGAAAAGGCCGTGCGGGTACTGCATGATAAATTTAACCTGGCAAAATAATATACTGTCACGATAGTAGTGTCCGCAGAAATAGTTTGCGGCGCTATTTTTTTGGGTCAGAAGGCGCTTATCATAGTTGTGAAAGGAGTTCTTATATAAAAATGGCAATAATGGAATTTTGGAACTAAGGAAATATATCAGGTCTGTTACACTCCCGTACCTAATATATCTAGTCATATAAAAGACTGATAAGAAGTAGGTGCGGCTCTCAATGGAGTATAATAAACTATTGGAAAATAACGGGCCGACGGGGCTAGTGTACGGCGCCGTGAATGAGCCTGTCACAGTGTTATGGATAAAACCAGGCCAACAACGTGATCATGATAGCTTAATTTTAAAAAAGCCTGTTAACCCAACTGCCTGGTTTAACGGTATGGACACGGAAATGCGTTTGTGGCTGGTAGGTAAAGCAGCAACACAGGCAATCTATGGTGAGCCGTTAATAATTTTGAAGCGTCAGGGTAACTGGTTAAAAGTAGTCGCCATCAATCAAAGAAGCGCCCTGATCAGATATGGTTATCCGGGTTGGGTACCGGCAGCTCATATTGTGACCAACCAAACCTATTTAACAGATTTGAAAGATTTACCTGGTGCAGTTATAACCAAACCTCTAGTAAAACTTTATCAAAATAAAGATCTAACTGGTGCTTCAGTAGAGCTTTGCTACCAAACGAGGCTTCCAATACTGGAAGAATACAAAGAGACTGTTACGGTCCGGGTTCCCGACGGTAATATCGGTTATCTGCCCAGGGATGATGTAAAAAAGTCAACTGAACTAACTTTTTGCAGGGATGTAATAATAGAAGAGGCAAAGCATTTTTTGGGGGTGCGCTATACTTGGGCTGGTACTTCGTCATACGGTTTTGATTGTTCCGGCTTTGTTATGCGTCTTTATCAGTCACAGGGAGTGTTTCTTCCCAGAGACGCCAATGACCAGGCAAAAGAGGGAGTAAGAGTAGCCAGGAATGAACTCTTGCCTGGTGATCTGTTATTCTTTGCTGCCGGGGGAGGTCAGGACCAGATCCATCATGTTGGTATGTATACCGGAGACGGTATAATGATTCATTCCCCCAACAGCAACTCTACTGTGCGGCTTGATGAAATTGACAGCGGAACTTATTATAGGGAGTACTGGGGAGCAAAACGCTATGTCTTGTAAATAATGTACCTCTTAGAGAAAATTTGAAGTTTAGTTTTATATATTTATAACCTTAACAATTGTTAAGTTATTTAGCTCTAACATGTCAATGCCGGGGGAGCCATTTCACCCGGCATAATCATTTATTTTTGCGTTAAATTATGGTCACCTATACTTAGCTTCAGAGTAATTCTCTAATTTAAAACTAAAGACTGCATTAGGATAAGAAATTTAGGATTAAAATATAAACGTTAAAATATATTTATATATATTAACAATAATTATATTATTAGTTTTATTAGGTGTGTTGATTGACAATTACCATTTTTTTGTTTATAATCTATCATAACCTAAATGATAGGGGTGCGAAAAATGGCATTTGAAATCTATAAACCTCGTGGTGAACGAGTACCCAAACTACCTATGGTAACTCTTTCAAAGAATTCTATGGTACTAAACAAACATGCCCGCGAAAAACTAAACGCTGAAAAGGTTGAATTAGCCTATGATAGTGAAACTAACGTAATTAGGATAAAAGCAAGTGAGGATGGCCAGAATATTAAAAAAACCAAAGTTTTTGGTAGAGGGTTTTTTAATCACTTTGAAATTGTAGCCAAGGGTAAGTTTTTTGCAAATTTTGATGAAAATGAGAGAGCCTTGTATGTAGATTTAAATAAAATGCAGAAAAGCTCTCAATAATGAGAACGTTTCTGCATTTGTGCTATAAATATATTAGGATGACTCGACGACAGGTTGTTGCAGGATATCTCGGACTGCTTCCTTAATGCTGTCTTTTGAGGTTGATTTCTGATGCAAGACAGTTTTTTGTTCTAGGCCTTTCAGACCTGTAGGTATTTCCATACCACTGGCGTCTGAAAGTAACGCTAACAGTTCAAATTCACCTTTATTTTTTACTGCTGCATTCCCAAGGATAGCCCTGGCAACACTGGTGTTAAATTTAAACGGACTCGCAGTTGACGCCAAAATTGTTTTTGTTTTGTCACCTGTTGCGGCTATATATTTCTCATATACATTGATCGCGACAGCGGTGTGTGTATCGGTAACATATCCATATTTTTCGAAGCAAGATCGAATGGTTTCCATGGTCTCGTTATCTGTTGCGTAATCAGACCAGAAAACTTTTTTAATAACGGATAAAGTAGGTTCGTCAATTTGATAATAACCACGATTCTTTAAACTGTCCATCCATTCCCTGGTCTTAATATGGTTGCGCCCGGTAAGATGGTAAAGTAACCGCTCCAGGTTGCTGGAGATCAGGATGTCCATGGAGGGCGAAATAGTCTTATAAAACTGCCGCTCCCGGTTATATACACCAGTATGTATAAAATCGGTCAAAACTCTATTGGCATTGGCTGCGCAAATTAATTTGTTTACCGGTAGACCCATTTCCCTGGCATAAAAAGCTGAGAGGATATTGCCAAAGTTACCGGTTGGTACGACAAAATTCACCTTCTCGCCCAGGACAGCATTACCTTTGGCCACCAAGTCAAGGTATGCCGAAAAATAGTAAACAACCTGGGGTGCCAGGCGACCCCAGTTAATGGAATTGGCCGAGGAAAGTTTGTAGTATTTGCTTTCTAACTTCTTATTAAATCCTGCGTTTCCAAAGGTATCTTTGACCCCGTTCTGAGCATCGTCAAAATTACCCTGTACTGCTACCACATTTACGTTATTTCCTTCCTGGGTGATCATCTGTAGTTTCTGCATTGCGCTGACCCCTTCTTCCGGGTAAAAAACGATAATTTTGGTGCCAGGCACGTCTTTAAATCCCTCCAGGGCTGCTTTGCCGGTGTCGCCGGAGGTGGCTACCAGGATCACAATAGTTGAACAATCCCCGGTTTTTGCCGCGGCCCTGGTTAACAAATGGGGTAAAATTTGCAGCGCCAAATCTTTAAAGGCACAGGTAGGACCGTGCCATAACTCTAGATATAGAGCATCTCGTCCAATTTGTGCACCGGGACAATTGCCGGTGAGTTG
>JAQVGZ010000026.1 GCA_028696455.1 Desulfotomaculaceae bacterium
ACCATCTACTTCCATGGTGATTTTCGATTTATCAGGTTAACCGTTCCCGTCTTGCGGCTTTGCAGAATCAAAAAACAGCCGCTCATCGGCTGATAATGGAGGTTAAAGTTAAAATGGTAAAGAATAGGCTTTGTAACCCTTATAAACTGCTGCACTTAAGTCTTGCATTCATTGCGCTGTTTCTTGTTCAGGTATTGGCCGGCAAATCCGGATGGGTCGTTGCTGATCTGTTCTCTTATGATTTATTCGACCCCTATCATCTTTTTGCCCGGCTGTCCGTTCATCACATCGTTCAAATGCTGATTGCGCTGGCTGTTATTAAAGTTTTAAGTAAGCATATCAAAGCGGATTTCGGCTTTCGGCTTGGAGACAGCAAAAAGGGGCTTCGGTATTTACTAATATTTACCGCTGTGATTGCCGTGATTGCGTTGATATATCACATACTTATGTATGTCCTCGGCCAAGCGCAGGTATATGATTTTCCGTTAACCACAAAGAATGTTCTTGGAACTCTGGGCTTTCAGCTGTTTTTAAGTGGTACCTCCGAAGAGATTTTGTATCGCGCGCTGCCTATTACGGTGCTTGTTTATGTTTTTAGGAAGAACATCCAGATAAAATGGGATATTACATTGGAAGTTATTCTCGCCTCCTTTCTGTTCGCCGCTGCACATATCAAATGGTCCTTATTCCCTTTATCCGTAGACGTAAGTCTATCCCAGTTATTCTACGCTTTTGCCATGGGTACTGTAAACGGTATCGTGTATCAGCAGAGCCGCAGCATTTTATATCCGATGCTTATGCATAGCATCAGTAATGTCCTGATGGTTGGAACGGGATATCTGTTCGACGTGCTGCTGTAAATGCGCGCATACAAATAATATTTTGTCACAAGCGATGTGGCGGAAGGAGTCTTAACATGAGTCAAGGGTATAGGAATGGAAGTGATAATCAGGTAAAAAAGTCAGGTGTTGTGTATATCATAAGGATTCATGCACAGCTATTGATCTTGGCGTTTGCATATTTTATCGCGGCAGGAAGTCTCAATATAGGGAGAGCCTGGCTTTATTTCGGTATTGCGGCAGTTACATACTTTGTAAGTTCATTGATATTTATAAAATACAATCCCGGGCTTATTAATGAAAGGGCTAAGGAAAGGGAAAACACCAAGTCATGGGATAAGGCGCTATTAAAAAACTAAATTCCGCAGCAAGATCTATATAGTATTCTTTTAATGCGAATATAGTTGATATGTTCCCGTCTACCGATATTGCCAAAAATGCAGTAGATATGTTTCCGAGAACGGGCAGGTTCAAATGATATTCATTCTGCCCTCTCAAGCCACGTTAAGACGGTAGTATTGATGCCAAGGGTGAAATAATGAGTGTGCTGAAAAGCCTGTAAATAAGGGGATTTCGGGATTTCGGGATTTCGGGATTTCGGGATTTCGGGATTTCGGGATTTCGGGATTTCGGGATTCTGAACTGAGGTCTAAAAAATCATGATTTTATTGGTTCTCGGAAACAAGTTGTCAATTCTCAATTTAAACCAGCAGGAATTCTCAAATTAAAATGTTTCCGAATAGCATACTTTAGACAACTATTCTCATATTAAAGTGGTAATTCCAGCTGGTTTTATCATATTTAAGAAGTACTTGGGGGCCAACCCCCAAACCCCCGGGATTTAACGCTTTTGGTTCTCCCAAGGATGTCAATAAGAAAGCCGGGGTGTAAAGACACCACGGCATCATCGGCAGAACCCCACCAGGCGCTCAGGTTGTTTCCCAACATTGCCCTATCCTCCCGGCGGGTAAGAGCCCTAATTAGATATTTAGTTCATTTTGAGCCTGGTAAACGACTTCATTATCAATATGCCTCTGCTTTTTCTCATAAGCATACAGCAAGCAGTTGGTAACCAAACTGTTGATAAGCCTTGGCAATCCGTTGGAAGAAGAAGTAATAGCCTCGATTGCCGAGTCTGTAAAGACATCTTCAATTAGACCGGCTAGTTTTAATCTGCTGGAGCAATATTCCTTAACCTCCTCTAGCTTGAGCCCTTGCATGATATACTTAATTACCAGCCGTTGCCGCAGCGGGTTATTAATATTTAAAGTCAGCTTGCTTCGAATCAAAGGCTGTCCAGCCAAAATTAAAATAAACGGGTTCTGGGAGTCCATTTTGAAATTAAAGATCAGCCTTAGGTCTTCGAGCAATTTATTTGAGGCCAGATGTATTTCATCTAAGATAATGACCGGGGTAATCCGCCGTTCATAATACATAGAATTAATCGCCTGTTGAATCTGATGAAAGATAGCCACCTTTTTGTGTAGTGGTTGTTCACCTAACTCCAGGGCCAGCCCCTGATAGAACTCCAATACAGTAACATTGGACAATGAAAAATAACAGCTCTTGTAGAGGCCCGGGTTTAGCTCACTGACATATTTTCTTAGGGCGGTGGATTTGCCCGAGCCAGGTTCACCGGCCACAAGGCCAATCCCACGAGTGTTTTGTAAATATTGCAGCCGGGACTCCAACTCCAGTAAATCCTGACTGATAAATAGCTTGTCTGCCTGGATTTCTTTGGTGAAAGGGTTAAATTTAAGGCCAAAATATTGAGTAAACATTATGAATCACCACCTTGCTTTAGTGATTCGGGCTTTTGTTTATTTTTAAGATTGGCAAAGGAAATCGCGGGTACAGGAAGGTTTGATGCGTGGGATTTCAGCTGATTTACAGCCTTTAGCTGTTCATGTTGAGACAATTCCGGTGGGCGGCCCGGACCTTTCCTTTTAACCTTGGAATTGTCATGCAAATTAACCTGCCGGGCCTCGCCAACTTTCTGTCCATCCCGATACAGCAACAGGACCCTGGCCGGGTTGGATAGCCATTCCGGCTCGTACCGCACCTCCACCCGGGAATTAGCAAGGCCCTGGTCTGTTTCATAGAGAATGGTTTCGACGGACAAGGTAGCATCATGGTTTACCTTGCGAGTAACCCTCACTAGAAAATATTCCTCCAGCAAGGCCGGGCAAGAGAAAAGAGTCACCTGATTGGCTTGGGACATGAAGAAATCTAGCGGACTCATCTTTAGGGCGCTATGGGTTTTGCGCTGATAATCTTCCTCCAGCCACTGCCAGAAACGCAAATTTAACTCATCAATACCTTTTAGACGGCTGGGGTCCAGCCTGGTTAGAAATCGCTGGCGGACAGTGTGAAAAAACCTTTCAATTTTGCCTTTCGAGTTTGGCGTGAAGGGCTCGGTGTGAATCAGGGAGCAACCTAAGCACGCACAAAGCATCGCGAATTGGCCACTTCGGTATACCTTACCATTGTCGGTGTAAATCATTTTAGGCGCTCCACGCTTTAGAATAGCCTCTTTCAGGACTACCCGCATGGCTTCAAAGTTCTGGGAGAATAAGAACTGGGCATGGGTTACCAGTCTCGAAGCATCATCAATTAAGGCAAAGAGGTAGGTTTGTTTTTTAGATTTACCAACTCTTAGATATGGCCCAAACATAATATCAGTCTGCCATAGCTCATTAACCCACTGGCGGGAAAAACGCTTTAGCACCTTTTCTTCGGAATTCTCAGGGTCTTTACCCGCTGCTAACTCAGGATTGGCGGCCAAAAAGCGGTAGAAGGTAGCTTGAGACAATTTTTCCGGGAGAATAACTTTCTCCCGGACCAGCTCCTCATACAAAAGAATTGAAGTAATCCGGGGCATTTGAGCCCTCTTCTCCCGAATTTTATCCATAATCTCAGGACTAACCTTGCGGCTCTTGCCCTTGTCCGCCCGGTAACCCGGCTTCAAAGCCTCAAGGCCGCCCCGGCGGTAGTCGTTTAGCCAGCTCATCAGAGTTTTCGGAGAATAAACTTTCGGTCCGTAGTATGGCATGTCAATGGGCTTGACACATTGAGCTTCAAAATATTCTTTCTGGTTTTCAACCTGGCCGTTTAGTACCGGACTGATTAAAGAAAACCTTTTCAGCGCAATGTTCTCTCTGTCCTTAGCTGAGAGCACAATAAAATACACCTCCACCTACTTGGTAAATGGTGGGGGGTGTCTAACCGGTCAACTTTCCCCACAATCTGCATAATATCACTTGCTAACTGCTGGTCCTACGCAAAAGTTGTGTTGCGAACCTGCTCCACCATGATTCGCTGATAAAAGGACTCCTTTCAGGTTAAAATAATTTGCAAGGAGCCATAAAGGAGATGTTACATTGTGCGAAAAACCTTGTGGAGAAGGCCTGGATTGTATCAAATCCGGATATCACAATGCTTAACACCTTTTGTGCTCCTGTTTTTATGTCATTCTTTATGTAATCTGGCTCTGGGAGCTCAACTCCGGGAATTAATTGGCGTAAGACCAGTTGAATACGCTTGAGGTTAGCCTTGAAACGGCGCCGGTAAAACTGCATATGCTGTCTTTGCCAGTGCAGGCTCAAGATCAGGGCCCTGAGGAAGGGCAACATGTTAAAAAAGTGCCCTAGTAAGCCGGCGAAAATTACCTCTGTGGTGTATTGGAAGAAAGGTAAGCAAAATGATGGCAGGTAAGAAAAAGTATGGCCACAATGCTTACAGTAATATCTGCGTATTAAGATCCGGCCACTGAAACTTGTGTTAATAGCATTCCTCGTGTAGAAGCCATGGGGACTGGGTACCACAGGTACCCGGCAATCAGGATGCAAGCAGCTCTGAAGGTGGGGAAAAGGGAATTCTTCCCCGGCCAGATGATACTCTTCTGGGGTTGTCTGGGTATAAAAAATGAGCTGCAAAGTTATCACCTCACAACCCAGTATCCCCTCATTCGGTTTCTAAAGTAATGAGATAAAATATATCAAATTAGTATGGTAGTGGAATCAGCTTGCAGATTATTTAATTCTACAATCGTTTGGGTAATTAGCCTACATAAAAGTGATAATCTACAACATATGAAACCGGTAATAGACAGGCGTACCGCTACGTACCTGTAATACTCCCACCGCAAAAAGTACTTGAGCTAAAACTGGGATGCGGAGATGATGTATTATGAAAAATAAAAATACCCCCCTCAGAATAAAGAGGAATTTATTGGATGAGATAGATGCTATCGTTGAAGGCAGGCCGATAAATAGGAGTGATTTTTTTGGTGCTGCGGTCAGCATGCTCGCGGAGAACCCACAGATGGCAAGAAATAGTTTCAGTCTGGACAGGGTGAAGCAAGAGCGCTCATCAAATGATGATTCATTAAAGTTATTAAATGATGTTCTTCAAGATAGACTGATGTTATTAGCCGTAAATAGTATCTTTGAAAATGGCTTAACGGGAGTAAACACTAAAATTTTTGTAAATGGTTTGCAAATTGAAATTAAGAAGGGCACCCTGGTTAGGTTTAAGCCACCCACGACAATTGAGTTCGAACCCACGGGCGATTTCAGGGTTCAATTAGACCTTGTGCAAGGACTCAAGTTAAAAATTGACGATGCCGGCAGGGAACTTCCGCTTTCAGAAAAATTAATAAATCAATTAGGCGCCGGATACGGTCTATTGTTTAAATATACAACTTAAGGAAAACCGGCCAAATCTTAAGGAGGCAGCGAATATGCTGCCTCCTTTGTACATTTATTTTCAACTGGCACATGACACACGCAACCTTAAGATTCAATAATACTGAAAAAGGACATGAATCATATGCCGTGTCAATGGTAATGCTGCAGCACACCTGTGGTCGCTCCGGTGACTTATGCTTGAAGCCAAAGGGTTCCTATCGATCAATAATATCTTGGCTAACTGTCAGATTTGACGCCAGGAAAAAATCGGCGCTGAGATTTCCCTGTTTGTCCACAAATGCTTCCTCCAGTGCCAGGAAAGGGTGGGTGGGGAATGGCCAAAAAATTGATTATCATCATTGCGGAGGCTGTGGACAGCCTGTCAACAAGCTGTTATGTCCGGTGAACAGGTCTAAAATAGCAAGAATTATGTTTTAGTCAACCAATTGAATTATAAGAGATGTGTCTACAGAGTTAGGGTTAGATATATGCATTAACAAATTAAATTAAAGTAACCGAGTATAGGAAATCCCTGCCGGTGCGAACCAGGCAGGGATTTATTTAGTGCGTCCGGCATGGGCGGTTTGGAAACCAGGGGAAAACCAAGGGGACGGTTCTTGTGGTTTGACGTACTTCCAAACCACAAGAACCATCCCCCTGGTTTTTTGCCGTAAACCCAACCAGAAGAACCGTCCCCCTGGTTGGGCGACAAAGGGGAAGTCAGCAGCAACGGGGCTGAACCAGGCTCTGGAGACCCCCGCCAGGCTGGTGGCGGGGCGAACCATGGTCCCGCTGCGGTTTATCAGCGAGGGCTTCGGGGCGAAGTGAAATGGATGCTGGAAACCAGGCGGATCGAGATTATCTAGTCAGGAAGAGCAGGGGGGAGAAGCAGGGGGGACGCAATATATTCGGTTACTCGGAGGGTCCGGAGGGTTCTGGCTTCTTAAGTGGCGCGCCAGTCTGATATTTGTTTCTGCGCTTTCCTCTGGCCTTAATTCCGGGCGATGATTCTCCTGGCTGACCATATTTGGCCAGCACTTCATTTAGTTGTTCCGGCGTAAGCTGATAACTTATTGTTTGATTATCTATACTCTCATCTTTCTTCGCCATGGGGGTTCACCTCCAACTATAATTCTATGCTTTTTGAACTTGGATTATGTAAGAAAAAACGACTTCACATCCTTCCTTTAAAAGGAACAAGACCTTTAGAACAACTCTCGCAAGATTAGCTCAGTAACCCCGGGATTCATGCATTTCTGCACTCTCTTGACCTTGGGATTGTGCTTATATTCTTTGCGGACCATTTCCCGCAGCTCTGTTCCGCCGCGGTATCCATGGACAACGCGGATTATGTAGACATCCGCTGCAGCTTGCTTTAAGCGGCTGTCTAAGTATACTTTAGCTTGATATTTGTTCATGCCATGAATGTCAAGCTCAATTATGCCACTTAATTTACTTGTTGCCATGATGGTTTCCCTCTTCTCACTTGAAAAGCCTTCCGGCGTTAGCCTGCTTTAATTATACTAGAAATCGCAAAGAATGTCATATTAACTATCAAATCAGGAGAACCGTCCCCCTGGTTAAGTGTTACTTGGGGTTCACTGTTTCTTTGCATTGGGGGCAGACAAAACGTTCCGCAGTATAGCCCATCCCCAGGTAACCACCAGCCAAAGCGAAGATTATTGCCAAAAGCCAGTAGGGAAAATTGGCGGTCAAATACGGCCCATAGAAATATATTCCTGCCAGCACTATAAAAAATATAAATATATTTATCCACTTATATTTGGCCTTTGGTGTAGGAACCCTGATTATGCCCATAGGACCGGCGTATCCGCACGCGGGACAGCTGCTGTCACCAAGTTTCTTATAATTCTTCAATTCTTCCTGGATGTCTTTTTTCGATAGTTTCTTTTTCATTTCCTCTGCCTCCTATCGGGGATAAAACCAGGGGGACGGTTAATGTGAAAGTGCATGCCTATAAATTAACACTTTCACCCATTCTCCCGTGTCAAGCATTGTCATGGTTCTCTTGGTCCGGTGGCTATTTTCCCTTTTGCTTATTTGCCAGCTGACTCCAGGGCCAATATGAGCGCGATGGCGACGGAGGCTAAGGGAAACCATTTGGCCAGGGTAACTGAGGCTGCACCATTATTATTTTTTCTTAACCGCAAACTTATCCTGCACAAAGTTCACAATCATTTCTTCGGCGGTGTCCAGCCCGATCCGGCCCGTGTCAAAGCACAGGTGATAATTGTTGGCGTCCAGCCAGTCATGTCCTGTAACCTGCCGGATATAATCCGCCCTTTCGCCGTCGTATTTTTTGATCAGCTTCAGGGCTTTTTCACCGGACACCTCGTAAAGATCCTCCACGCGCTTCTTCCGGAAGGGAATGCCCGCATGCAGCAGAACGCTCAGATGCCTGGGGTTGTCCTTCAAGATATGAGAGCAGCCCCGGCCAATCATCACGCAGGACTTTTCCTCGGCCATTTTTTTGATAATTTCAGACTGGGCCTCGAATAAATTGATATTGGTGGGTATAAACAGCTTCGGCGGGGAGTAGCCGGCCGTGCCGATATAGCCGTTGGCCATTAATACTTCCCAGTAGACGGAAGGCTTCTCGTCAACCATACTCAGGCCGAATTCCGGTAACTTGAGCCGCCTGGCCATCTCGCTGATAATTTCTCGGTCAATATAATAGATACCGAGCCGCTTGGCCAGACGATACCCCAAATAAGCTCCCCCGCTGCCAAACTGGCGGCTGATGGTGATGACATAAGGCTTCATCCATTGTACCTCCATTCTAAAATACCAGGCATCATCAATATAATTATTTAGATAATTTTAACTGTTCTTAACAAGCCTGCCAATAGCCCGGCCGACAAATTTTTTCTTTTCCTGCTCAAAAAGAAAGGCACTCCCGTTTAGAGAGTGCTTTTTGATCATTTTCTTGACCGGCTGTTTTAATTAAACTGTGCTCTGTCAAAATATATTGAACTGCTTAATGATACCCTCAGCCATTACGTCAGCCATTCCTAAAGTGTGCAGCTCATTTTCATCATATGCTGCGATGCTGGTCGCAAATTGCCCAGACAGCATGTTGACTGCTTGTGCCTTAACCAGTGCCAGGTGGCGGTTCATCATATTTCTCCATTGATCCTGAGACCAGAAAGGATTTATATTTCCTAAAAAAACAGCGATTTCACCGGCATTAGCATACCATTTTCTTTCTGCCTCTGCTGCTGCAGTAGTATTTCCGGCTTTTGCAGCTTTGACTAGATCTGCAGCGATAACAAGATGATTCTTTAACAGATCACGAAATGTCGCAGCAATTCTATCTCCATAAAAAGGCTGCAAGGCATGCTCAAAATCTACGGGATTACGAAGCAACCGGGCAACAACGAAGTCAAGATCCGGCAAACCAAATACTATACTTACTATGGCTGACCTCGTCCAGACATCATGCTGTTCCCATAGCATACGAAGATGATTTCTTAAATCCACCTGTGCTTTAGTAAACATCATGGGTGTATGAAAAAAGTTCTGATTATAAATCACCATTGATCAACTCCTAAAATCAGTAATTCCTACCAATACTTTATGAATAGATTGATGCAATAGTTCCGGCAGCGGGGGGTTCCGATCGCTAAAATGCTATATGAATCACATAATTTTTTAATTAGCATAATGTAATGTAAATACTATCGCTGCACTTTCTATATTAGGTTATCCATTATCTGCCTATTAATCTAACCTAATTCTATGAACCCCGCCTCTTAAGCCATCCGCCGGAAAGAAAATTTTAACATTGGGCGGCAACTATTGCAAACGGTTCGGGTTTAATAAAATAACATTTTAGTTGGAGAAAAATGATGAGTTGTCAAGATTCAGTATCCCCCAACTCTTTAGCAATATTATCCTCTATCATTTCAATTCTCATATCAAACGGATTGGATACTTCTGATCTGAACGTTCTTGGCAACTTTATTGTTGCTGTCGGGAGCATAATTCTTACTATAGCTGCTCAGGAAGATAATTTAAAAAGTAAAAATGATAGTGATCAACAAAAACAAATAATGAATGAGCAAATTGAAACCTTAAAAAAGCAAATTGAATTGATGCAAAAACAAATTAATTTATGCAGGTAATATATAAATACGCTTCAGAATTATCCTTTCAATTTGATTTTTTAATTCCCATTTGTTTTTCGAAAGAAAATAAGCCCAGCAGCTACCGGGCTTATTTTTCTTCCATGTGTTATTGTTTAAATACCGAAACCACAGCCACAGCCCAAAACAAGAAGGATCAAAATCAGAAAAATTATGAACGCTGGGCTGCCAACACCTGTTCCACAACCTACACCTGTGCCGCAACCTGCTCCATCTGCGCCGAATGCCATCTAGGATTCGCCTCCTTAGCTTACTTAATATAACATATGTATTAAATTACATGATTGTGAGACATCAGGAAAATTCTTTTGGTAAGCCATGGCTTAAAACCTCGCGTGGTGTCGATGGCCGTTGACGCACATAGGGAGTTGGCGACGCTCTTCTTTGATGAACTTCGTAGATGACACGGTCTTGCAGGTTAACGTATAGTATAATAAAACATGTATGTTATCGCTTAAGTAATTTTAAATAGAGGAGAAAACCTGTCGATGAGACCTGATTACAAAGAACTGGACCCGCAGAAGACCTACCTCATTACAGGGGTGGCCGGGTTTATCGGGCACTTTTTGGCCAAAAGGCTGCTGGAGCAAGGCTGCCGGGTGGCCGGCATCGATAACATGAATGATTATTATGATGTGTCTTTGAAGCGCAGCAGGCTGGCCGGGCTTATGCAAATAAACGGCGGCAGCAGCGCCTTTAGCTTCATCGAGGGCGACCTAGCGGATAAGGGCACGGTCCGGGCCGTGTTTAACAAATACAGGCCCAATATCGTGGTCAACCTGGCTGCCCAGGCGGGGGTGCGCTACAGCATTGAAAACCCCGGCGCTTATATCCAGAGCAACATCACCGGCTTTTTCAACATCCTGGAGGCCTGCCGCCATTCGTATGATCAAATTGATCAGAACAGCGGCTATCAAGGGGTGGAGCACCTGGTTTATGCTTCATCCAGCTCGGTATACGGCGCTAATCAGAAAGTCCCCTTTGCGGAGGATGATTGCGTGGACCACCCCGTGTCACTGTATGCCGCCACCAAAAAGTCCAACGAGCTGATGGCCTACACTTACAGCCATCTTTATCACCTCCCGGCAACCGGTTTGCGGTTTTTTACCGTTTACGGCCCGCTGGGGCGCCCGGACATGGCTTATTTCTCCTTCAGCCGGAAGATCATGAACCAGGAGCCGATCCAGGTTTTCAACAACGGCGATATGTACCGGGACTTCACTTATATTGACGATATTGTCAGCGGGGTGGAGCGGGTATTGTGCAACCCGCCCGGTGCCGGTGGGGTGAGGCACAAGGTATATAATATCGGCAACAGCAAACCGGAGCGGCTGATGCACTTCATTGAGACTCTGGAGAAGGCGCTGAGCCGGGTCACCGGGCGGCGCCAGGCGGCGAAGATAGAATTTTTGCCGATGCAGCCCGGTGATGTCCCGCGGACTTACGCGTCGACCGACAGGCTGGAGCAGGATTTTGGCTTCAAGCCCCGCACCGGCATCGAAGAAGGCCTGCTGAAATTTGCCGCCTGGTTCAAGGATTATTATTAAACCAGGGGAAACCAGAGAAACCAGGGGGACGGTTCTTGTGGTTTGGAAAACCATCAAACCACAAGAACCGTCCCCCTGGTTTCGCCCCCTTGTTTCTATCAAAAACACTCACTTGATAATGATGCTTTCTGCTGCCCGCGCTTTTGCGGCGCCATCGCTGTCATAAAGGGTGAGCGCAAAGCGGTACGTCCCCTTATCGCTGCCGGCGGGGAGGGGCAGGGTGGCCGTGCCCCCGGATATGCTTACCGGCAGGTCCTTTTGAGCGGCCACATCCACATAGGACGTTCCATACTTGCGCTGCAAGGTCGACTTCACGGCGCCCGCGCCCAGGGTCTGGATGTTAACAGCCACCGGAATGGCCGAGGCTGATTTGTCGAAGACTCTGACCGGCGCGCTGGCCCTGATGGCGTACTGGGCCGGCGCCGCTACCGCAAGTGTTGTTGAGCCGCCGGCCAGCAGGTAGCCCGCCCGGGGCGTGGCCGATTCCGTGCAGGCATAGGCCTTGATCCGGGCGATATAGCTTCCTGCGGCAAGGGGGTTCACACAGCCGGACATATCAACGGAAATAGAAGCGTCTCCAAAGGCCGCGGCCGTAAAAGCATAGGGCAGCGGTGAGGAGATGACGTTCCCGTTAATTCTGGCGCCGGTAGGAAAGGGCACCGCGGCTCCGTTCCGCTCCAGATACAATTCGTAAGCATAGCTCTTCCCGTCTGTTATATAGTCATAACCCGCAGCCGTTATCCTGGTCAGGTTTACATTCAGCGCGCCGACTGCGCTGCTTGCCGCGAGCGAATAAGTGTTGGTTCCCGCCACCGTTACCGCCGGCATTATCCCCGCGGAACCGCCTTCAGCGTCCAAAAGCTCCACATGGCAGGTCCCGGCCGCGACTTGGCTGCTTGTTTTGGTAAAATCAAAGATAAACAGGTAGTCCTTGACCTCGTTGGGCTGCGCCTGAGCGGCGGGGGCATAGCGGGCGCTGGCGCTGCCCATTTTTATAAAATCGCCCAGCGAAAGTTTGCCGGTGGCCGCTGGCAGGTTGATGTAATAATAGGCGCCCTCCGCCAGCATGATGACGGAGGTTCCGGCGGGAAGCTGCACTTCAGCACCGTTCTTGGCCAGGCCCAGTGTCTGGGCTTCCAGGTTACAGCCTTCATTATAACGCAAACTAAAGGTTACCGTAAAAACACTGTTTGAAGTAATGGTTGCCGAAGCACCGGCTTCCACCGCGTCAGCAGTAAAAAATTTGCCTTCTTTGATGCCTGAATGCAATATTTCAACTGTATCGTCAGACCCGGGTATTCCAGGCTCAGGAATGCCCTCATCATTTAAAGACCATATATCATCACCCGCAGGGTTATTACTGTTTAACAGGTCGTTAATTTCTTCCCAGGACATCCCCCCGATGGGAACAGCGCCATCTCGATTTGTGACATCGCCTGTGTTTGTTCCATACGGCGCATTAGCATAATCATTTACATAGTAATTGTTCCAGGCCTCCCCGGTATCCAAAGGGGCTGAAGGCAAGCCGGCGATACCCCCCACATATCTACCGCCTGTCACAGTACCAATATTTAAATTATTGCTTATTGTAGCCGCATCGCCAGTCCAGTTACCTGCGCCTGCTATGCCGCCAATGCCGCCAAAACCGCTGCCTCCATCGATATTTCCTGCATTAAGACAATTGTTCACGGTATTGTGTCTATCCGCGTATCCCACCACGCCACCGATGTACTTATCAACACCCGTCACACCACCGGTGTTGATGCAAACCGTTATCACACCGTCTGTATAACCGGCCACGCCTCCCACCCAGGCCTCTCCCGTTACACTGCCCGAATTGGAGGAATTGCTCACCATACTGCCCGTGCCGGCATATCCCACCACGCCTCCCACATTTCTATACTCGCCTGTTACCGTGCAGGCACTGCTGCATCCGGTTATAACTCCGTCCAATTTACCGGCCACGCCTCCCACGCCCTGGTTGCCCAGACCCGATACAGTTCCTGAAACGCTGCAGTTGCTTATCTCGCTGCCGGTCCCGGCGGCATACCCCGCTACACCACCGACAAAGCTACTGCCTCCAGTCACTGTTACATAGGCGCTGCAGCCTGTGATCACTCCATCTGAGCGGCCGGCCAGACCTCCCACATTATCCATGTTTCCGTTAACGGTTCCCGACATAGAACAGTTGCTTATCTCGCTGCCGGTCCCGGCGGCATATCCCGCTATGCCACCGACAAAACCTCTAGCCCCGTCCACTGTAACGTCGTAGATGCTGCAGCCTGTGATCACTGAGTCTGAGCGCCCGGCTACGCCGCCCACATTTTCTCCGTTTCCATTTATACTTCCTGAAACAGTACAACCGCTTATTTCACTAACCGTCCCGGCGGCATATCCCGCCACACCGCCGACGTTTGTATTTCCCGTCACGGTAACGCTGTTTACACTGCAGCCTGTTATTTTTCCAGCCGAGTAACCGGCCGCGCCTCCCACATAATTATTTCCCGCGACAGCGCCTGAAAAAGTACAGTTGTTAATTTCGCTGGTAGCCCCGGCATAACCGGCCACGCCTCCCTGATAATCCGTCCAGGAAGTTGTTAATGTGCAGCTTACGGTGCATCCAGTGATTATACCATCCGTGTAGCCGGCCACCCCGCCGGAGTAATTTCCTCCAGCCATACTGCCCGATATACTTAAATCCCGGATCACACTGCCGGCACCGGCATACCCGAACAGCCCGGCGTAGTTAATCCAGCTTTTATTGATATACAGTCCGATAACTTTATGGCCATCCCCGTCAAAGTTGCCCTGAAAACTTTTACTTGAACCGTTTCCTATACTCGTGAATTGTTTTGGCGACGCAGACACAAAGGTACCGTCAGCATTCATTTCATTGAGAAGGATATCCTGGGTGAGCTTTATATACTTACCGGCATAGTTTGTGCCGTTATTAACACTCTGTGCCAGATAGGCTAACTGCGCACCGGTGCTGATTAAATACGGGTCCGCCGCCGTCCCGGTACCGCCGGCGAAAGATGCAGCAGTAGTACCATCCCAGAGGGGGCTCGCAGCCTGAGCACGAAAACCCACCAGCCAGGCCGGCGCCGCAAGTGTAAGAAGCCAAAAACAGCAGCAAACGATGGCTATTAATTTTGTAGTGTTTTTTTTCTTATTCATGATTATGCTCCCGTCGCCGTTACACTGGTATAATTGCCCGCCGGGTTGTCCTTAAAAAAGACCAGTTCATAAATTGCCGCTGTATTCAGGAAAGTGGTCAGGGTCCTGTTGACCAAATCAATGCTCGCCGCGTTGATCACGATGGGGCTGGTCATGTCCGGTGCGGCGCCCGCCTGCCAGCTAATGGTGACTGGGCGGGTAAGCCCGGCGCTTTGGGCCAGCGTGACTTTCAGGGTGGCGACGGGAGAGCCCGTGTTTTCCGCCACCTCATAGGAAACAGCGGGGGAGATGATGAACCTGCCCCGCAGCGTTTTGGCATAGGGGTAAGTGGAGGTGGCGGTCACCGTCACTTCCAGGGGGGCATGGGGATTGGCCGGTACAGGCACGGTCAGATTCACCGCCTGACCCTGTCCCACCGTACCGGCGGGGTTAATTGTCCCGTTTACACTGCTGCCCGATGCCGAGGCGGTGGCATTGTAAATGATCTGCTTTTCCGATACATTCAGCTGGTCTTCATAATTCCTGAGCTGAAAGCTGATGGTTGCCGCCGTGGTCCAGTCATGGGTGACGTGATAGGTGGGGACGGTTGGCGCGTCCGTCAAAAGGTCGCTGGTGAAATAAAAGTCACCCTCTGCGGTGGCGATATAGGACCGCATCACGGCCGAATAAATATAGCTGGCAAAGGAGGAGGTGGAAAAGGACAGGAGCAGCAAAGCGGCAATAAGGATGGTAATGACAAATTTTTGTTTATAGCTTTGCCGGCTCATCTCAAATTTTTGTTCGCTTTCGTCGCGCATGATTGAACACCTCTTGTTATGCCTGAACAGCTTTCAGTTTAAGTTCAATATAGTCGATTTCGTTTGCGTACATGTAATCCCTGCTGCCCGCCGGCCACGTGATCGTCAAAACAAAGGTCTTGGTTTCCCCGGTATTGGCCGTAAACATCTGGCCTTCACTGGTATAACGGTAGGGATCGGGATGGGCGAGGGCAACAGGAGTCCCGTCCGTTTTATGCAGCGTGAATTCTAAAGGCAGGTTCCCGGTTGTGGTCAGCTCCAGGGTGACCTTTTGATTATACCCGCTGACCGTTCCGGCGCTATTTTTATTCTTTACCCAAATCGCTATGGTTTTGACATCCCCCGGCTCCAGATTTTCCAGAGAAACCGCAGCGGCTTGATGCTCTAAAGCCCAGGTGGAAAATTCAATACCGGGTTCGTCCGGGCTGCCCGGAGAGCCGGTGTTCTCAGCGCCGGTATTGTTTATGACCGAGCTGAAGCGGGAGAATGAAACACCCGTAAAAACCAGCGACACTATAAACATGTAGGTCAGATATTGATACCATCGCTTTATTTTCATTTGCGCAGTCCCTCTATAATTAATTTGGAACTTAAACCTGAAGCTTGTTCGGGCGGTATCTGCTCCCCGCAGATGCGGAACAGCACCTTGACCGGTTCTTTTTCATCCAGGGCCCCGGCGGCAAAGGTATCATAATCATCATAGGCAACCAACAGCGAGGTTTGACAGTCCTCCAGGGCCTCCTCCGCGTCCTCCGCAAGATCGTCGTATTGCGCAAAGTGATCGGCATCCGCCAGTTCGCAGGGCATCTCCGAATCATCATTGTGAGGTGGCCAGATCCCGTCTTCGTCAGGCTCTCCGTGAACCTCCAGGTAGTGTTCAACCGCATTTACCGCGTCTTTATACCGGTCCTTCAACCCCCCGTCTCCATGGTACTCATCGTAGGCTTCCTGGTAGTAGGGAGGGTAGTCCCCACCGGTTGCCGCCGAAGGGTCGGCCGAAACCGCATTTGATCCCGTCACCGCGTCAACACCTGTATCATTAATATAGTAGGAAGTGTTCCACTGCCAGTAAACGGTGATTGTAACCTCATCATTGCTGCCGGCGGAAAAGCCCGGCGTTCCTTCGAGAATACTAAAGTACCCCTCCTGATCGGGCTCGATGTCCTTTGGCCTGAACCACCCCGTGCCGTAATAGGGTGAGGAACGGGAATACGGCGAAAATACCGCGGGAGCGGAGTCCGTCGACCCGGCGTTAATGTCGGCCGTAATTTTGAAAATAAAGGGGGCAAATACGTCTTTGCCTCTCTCCCCGGCGATGGTAGCTTTTTTCTGGCCGGTAGTCAGCTTCAGCAAATCGGCCGCGTTCATTTTCACATCGTAGGCCATGGCCACGTCGGAGCCGCCGCCCCTGAAGGTAAAGGACTTTTGCCCGCAGTCCATCGGCTCGACGCTCCTTCCCTCAAACAGGTTGAAGGTAAAGCCTTTGTTGTAGAACTGCCCGGCAATATCATCTTCGCCTCTGGCGCCCAGATTCCATTTGGCAACCAACACCGTGTCAGTTCCGGAAAACCCGTCGGTATATCTGGCCGCCGTCTTTGATAATAAGGTTGAAGTCATCAGCACGGACATCAGCAGTATCATCAATATTATTCTGAGCTTCATACGTGACCAACTCTTTTTTGCAATTTGAACCGTGCTTTTTGATAAATTTTCCCGCCGTAGAAGCCGAGGATGATCATTAAACCCAGCAGCGCCATGCTGGCGGGCTTTTTAAAAAAGACAATGGCCAGGCCGATTTTGGGGATGCGCAGCAGCATTTTACCCTCAAACCTGTCCGCAGTTACGGCGTCATCGGCGGCGTTGTTGTTATCGCCCTTTAAGGTGAATACACCGTTTTCCTCGCTGACAATGCGGTGGGTAAAGGCGGTCGCACCCACCAGATAGGTGGCGACATCCCCGACCTTGTAGCCGCCGGCCGGCTGCTCACGGATTACAATGACATCGCCCGCGTGTATGGCCGGCTTCATGGAGCCGGACAGGACAATTAGAGGCGAAAAGCCAAAAGCCTTTGGCAGGGGATTGCCGGTTACCGCTTTATTGATGCCGAGATAAAAGTTGATTAAGATCAACGCCGCCAAAAAACCTAGGGGCACATATTTTAAACATTCCATGGACAGCCTTTTGTACTTTGGCTGCATAATTCCCTGCACCTCCCTTACTGGGCCTGCGCCGTGACTTTTATCGTGATAGTGTAAAAATAGTCCTCATTGCCGGCAAAAGCGGCATACTCATTATCGTTTGCTCCTTCCGGCCAATTCCATTCCAGCGTGTATTCCACATCCCTGCCGCCCGCTACAATTGTGTCCTGATAAAGTTGTGCCGGAGTACACCATGCCGTTGCGCTTCCGGCCACATACCCGCCGTCCGCCCTGAGGCGAAAGCGCATGGGGATTTTATATGCGCCGGGAAGCGTGTCGGTTGCGATAAAGCTTACATCGTAGAAGGTTGAATGCCTGTTGCCCGTGTTGTCCACCGTAAACCTGTAGGTTCCGCTCATACCGGGGGCGATGCGCTTGTTCGCGCCGAAGATATTGACGCTGACGGCGCCGGCCGTGCCGTAGGAGGCGGCCGTGGCGTCGTCTATGACGTCAAAAGCAAAGGGGGAAGGTCCGCCTCCGTCACTACCGCCGTTGCCGTTGCCGCTCCCGCCGCCGGGCGGTGGAACAGGGGAGGTGTCCGGGTTCTCCGGGGGGCCGGGAGGATTGTCGACACCTGTTGAAGCGCTTTGACCGGGTGTTTCCCCGGGAACATTTCCCGGTCCTTTCAAATCAGTGAACTGCCCGACAGGCACGGCCACGTCCTGCTGAGGGGAAAAAAGATGGTGGATCTGGTCAAAAAACTCCAGGACGGGGCGTTTCATGGTCACCCCGGGCGAATCCGAATTCAAGACAAAGACGTGCTCCCCGCTGCTGAGGTCCCGGATAATGCCGTAAGTCGGCGCGGCGGCGTATATCACTACAATGATTGTGATGATTGCCAGGATATAACTCTTATGCCTTGTCTCTGCATTTTCGCTATGCGCTGCCTGCATCACGTGATCACCCCGGTCTCTCATGCAGAGTAGTTTGGCTGCAGGATTACCCTTATCGAATCTCTTGCGGAAAACGCAAAGCGCTGGGCCTTGCGTTTTCCGCAAGAGAGCCGTAAGGCTCTCTTGATATTGATTGATAAATTTTAGGGAGTAGTCTCAGGCGAAATCTGAGTTGCGGTTGCTGTAATCGTGAGAATGTAGGTCGTGCGGGTGCCCTCGGCTGCAGCTTCTGTGGAAGCAACACCTAGGGCTGTGTCTGTTTCGTCACCATCTGCTGGGTCAGTAGGATCTTGCTCAAATGCCCATCTCCATTGTACTGTTGCAGTCGCTGTGCCTTCTGTTTCATCAACACTTTCCATATCATCTAAAGCCTCTAGGCTTGCTTTAAGGGCAGCTAAATTGCCCCAGTTTGTTCCATCGAGAGAATACTCAATAGGAGCAGTGGCTGCAGATCCGCTAACCGTAAAATCGAAATTCATCTTAGCTGCAACGTCTCCTTTGTTTTCAACGTTGAGGACGAAATCGCCTTTAACTCCAGGGGCAATGATCGGATCTCCCTCAAAAATTCCTAGAATATTTGTATCATATGCATGGGAAAAGAGATCAAGTTCAGCCACAGCAGGAGAAATCTCAAAGTCATTTGTGCCTTCTTTGACTGTGACATCCCACTTGGCAATCAGAGCGGTATCGGCCCCGGCATACTCACTGGTATACTTAGCGAAGGTCCCCGACAGCATCGCTGTTGAAACGAGGCAAAGCACCAGCAGCAGCATACCTATTCTAGCGAATTTTTTTGTGTTGTCTTTCATTATTTTCATTCCTTCCCTTGTTAAATTTGATTAGTGTTAAATTTGATTGGTTAGGCTTTTTTACTTCCGAAAAATGAGCGCCTCCGTCAACCCTGTCCTTGGTTTACGATCCACTCCTTCAATGAAAATCAATAATTGATTAATTGATTTCACCCAGCTGATCTCCGCCCTTTGCCGCCCTAAGGGCCGCCAGCTCCGCTTCCAGTGCGGCTTCACGCTCTCCTTTTTTCCTGCTGCGCCTGTTGCGCGAGACAGCATCGTAAAGAATAAACAGGCAGAGAGGAGTAATTACGAAAACGAGCATCCCGATCGGTGTTTGCAGGAATAGGGCAAATTTGCCGGCCCCTGCGAAGCGGGAGAGGTAGATGCCCTCGATTTCCCCTGCAGTTACCGCCTTGGCGTCGGCGCCGGTGTTGCCGTCACCTTTGGTGAGGAATGTTTTTCCGTCACCGGTCTGGACATCGGTCACCCTGTGGGTCACAACCGTGTTTTTATCGGCGCGAAAAGCGATAACGTTGCCTGTCGCAACAGTCTCCGGATCAATCATTTTGGTAATAATCAGGTCACCGGCAAAAATTGTCGGTTCCATGGAGCCGGAGAGGACGATAAACGGCTTATATCCCAAGAAGTCGGGAACCTTGTCCGGGTATAGATATGACTTGACAATAAACGTTACGTTAACGATTAAAACGGATACCAGGAATAAGCAGGCGGTAATGCCGGCGGCTGAGATTACTTTCCCCAAAGTGGTATTCTGTCTCTTTTCATCTGCCATTTGACAATATCTCCTGTTCTGTTATTGAAATTTCGTAGTTGCTGCTATTGCATTTTCAGACACGATTTTGCAGTTTTTAGACAGAGCCTATTGAAAAAATTCTTATTTGCGCTACAATTTTGTCAACAGAAAAAAGCTATACCATTGAACAGATGTATTAACGGTGAGAGGTTTTACATCTGTTCAATGTCTTTCGCAGTTTTTTAGCATAGTTAATTACACCTCCCTTTATATTTGTTTTCATCCTCATAAACACCCTTGTTTTTATATGTAAATTATAAAAACTGATTCTCCCAAAAATCTCCCCAAAACGTTAAATAACGACAAAATCCCCAAATCTATAAATTTACAGATTCGGGGATTTGCGGCAGGGCAATATAAAGGCGTCTGATCCTGTTTTTTACCTTCGGTTAATTGTTCGGTTAATTGATCGAAGCGTAAATTCTATTTATACTTTCTTGTGGCTTGATGCCGAGGTCTTCCTTCAATATCCTTGTATATTCACTAAGGAGCCTTGTCGCCCTGACTTTATCGCCGGTCATGCTGTAAACCTCCATCAGCAACTCGGCAATTCTTTCGTCATAGGGGTTTCTGTTAAAAGCCCGCTCTAAAAGCTCCCCAGCGCTGTTGAATGCTTTCTGTTGCATGTATGCGCGGGACAGGGCGATCACGACTTCCTCGTATTGCCTGGAAAGCTGCTCGCGCTCGAGTGCGGCCCAGTGCCAGTCTGTTCCTTCCAGGTATTCGCCCACATACAGCGCTTCTGCCGCCTCAAGGTCCGCGATTGCTGGACCGCGCTTGATTTTTTCAAGACGCTCGCGAAAAAGCATCACGTCCAGGTCCACCGCGCCAAGCTTCAGCCTGTAACTGCCAAAGATTCTAATCAGGGACTTGTCGATGCCGTACTGCTCCAGAGTCTTGCGGATGTAGTAGATCCCGTTATGGAGCTGGTGGACGGCCCGCAGGTAATCCACTTCCGGCCAGAGCTGATCAAGAATTTCATCCTTGGATACTTCCCTGTCCCGGTGAAAAAGCAGGAAGGCAAAGAGCTCCCGGGTCTTTTCGCTGCGCCATTTTACCGGCGCTTCTCCATGCCACCGTACTTGAAACCGGCCTAAACACTTTATGGCCAGGTTTCCTTTTGAATTGAGCTGTATGGCGCCGTTCTTTTTAATCACCCTTTGCATCGTTTTTTTAAACCGTTCTTTGGCCACCGGCTTCAGCAAATAGTCCAGGGCATAAAGTTCAAAGGCCTCCACGGCATACTGGTCGAAGGCGGTGACAAAAATAATGTCGGCATCCGGGCACTGGTCAAGTATTTTAGAGGCCGCGTCTATCCCTTGCAGCTGCGGCATATTGATGTCCAGGAACACGATTTGTGGCCTGATTGCCGCTATTTTGTCAATTGCCTCCAGGGGATTGGTATACATGCCTGATATTTCGACCATCGGGTAGTCTTGCAACAGTTTTTCCAGCATTCTCAGGGCAGGTCTTTCGTCGTCAATCAATACCGCTCTAAGCATAAAAAGATTTAACCACCTTCCTTCTATGATACTGGAATTTTCCAGGTAATCTCGGTTCCGGTACCCGGGCTGCTGTTGATCTGCAGCCTTTCATTAAAAAGCTTCTTCAGCCGCCTATCTACATTGGCGATACCGACACCTTTTCCCGAATCATGTTTCAGAACTGTGTCTAGTTTTTCCGGCGACATGCCAATGCCGTTGTCTCTTACGGTGAATTGGAGCGTTTTACCTTCTTTTTTGATTAAAACCTCAACCTGTCCTCCTTCGGGCCTGGGTAATATACCATGTACGACCGCATTTTCAATCATCGGCTGGAGCATCAGGATTGGAACCCTCACCTCCAAGTCTTCCGGCACTTCGAAGGTTACTTCAATACGTTCCTCAAATCGTGCTTTCTGGATCTCTACGTAGGATTGGGCCAGCTCTATTTCTTTTTTTAGAGGAGCGAACTGGCTTAAATTCTTATTATCAATCGTCCTTCTCAGGTAATTGCTGAAATCCATGAGGAGGTTCCTGGCCTTGTTCCCGTCATAATACGATATGGCGATAATGGTGTTCAGGGCGTTGAACAAAAAGTGGGGCTTGATTTGAGCCTGCAAAAATACAAGTTGCGCCGCGGTCTCCTGTTCACGAAACACCTGTATTCTCTGGGCCTGAATGATCATCTGGATGAGCATGAAGATAAACAGGCTGACATAAAAAACCTCGCCAAAGTCATTGTTGATAAAATTGTCCCAGTATAATATGTCATGGATAAAAGTGACCAGTGCAATAAACATGCTTATAATATTCAGCCAGCCGGTCTTATCGTTTTTATTGATTCCTCTGGCCACAATGATCACGGTAAAAAAAACACCAGCTATAATCAGAGATTCATTGATATAACCAAATTTACTGTAATAAGCGGGCGAAAATAAAATATAGGACAGCTGGAGCAACACCGCAGAGGCGAGAAATACCTTTAACACAATTCCCGAAAACCTCGACGGGTAAAGCTCGTGAACATACAGGATGGTGCAAACAAAAATCCAGTTGGTGGACGTGTACCACATGAATATAACAACGTTGTGCAGGTTTAAACTGGGAATGAGCTGCGGGATGATCAACTGCCCCACCATGTCTACTGCAACAGCTAAAACCAGGCAGAGCAGGGAAAAGTACAGGGAATACTTTAGCTCCGGCATAAGAATAAAAATGGCGGCAAAAAACAAGGCAATGATCGCAAGCGCGCCCAACAGGAAAATTTCCTTACCCATCATTAGTTCACGATGTTTTTGAATATCGCCAGGCAGCCCCATGAGCATGGTGTCCCAAAAACCACCCCTGGCATAGTGAAAATTGGACACGTGCACGATCATGTCAAACTCACTTGCAGGTATTGTAAAAAAAACAGCTTGGGGCCTGTACTCACCGGCTTCTTCCGAAACTGTTGCTCCTACGCGGCCGTTCGAGGCTACCATGTGATCATTTATGTAAATGGTATAGGCGCTGGAAAAAGTAAGCAGACTAAGGCCAAGCATGGTTCCCGGGGGAAGGCCGGAAACAATATGCAGCCTGTAGGTTGCATAGCCTTCACCCGGCAGTGCCGCGCCGTTTAAAGTGTATCTATTCCATATGTTTGGAACGCTGGCGATTAGGTCGGGCTTTTCATCCTCCAGGTCTTTGTACATGACAAACTTGTTCCAATAAAATTCCCATTCACCATTAAGATTTATATTACCGTCTGTCAGAAAATCCCATTGCCTCAGGTCCAATTCTCCGTTAACCACATTCGAGTAAGTGGAATTGGTGATACCCGAGCATCCCTCAAGGGATATGGTGATGATGATTAAAAAAATAAATAAATATCTTTTCGCTAACTTCATCGATACAGGACCTTTTGAAACCCAAACCAATATTTGTCAGGAGCAAGCACCAATTATATAATTCAACTTATTTTTCGCTTTTCCTCGTTTTTCAGAGGCAAAAGTGTTTTTTTTCCAATGTTTTTTTAGGGGCAAACCAGGGGGACGGTTCTCCTGTTTCCGAAGAATTCGCCAGACCGGTTAGGGAGGTTCAAAAGGGAAGGAATTACCCACGATGATATTGACGAAGCAATTAATGTGCCGGGGATAGCGGGGACAATAGGGCACTGGTTCAGGTCTGTCGCAACAACAAGAAGCGTCTCTTTTTTTAAGAGAATGTTGACATTAAATGAAATAAATTCTTATAATAACATTACAACATAATAGCATTTCCGAGTTTTTCTTTCTAAAAGTTCTATTTTGATTTATGAAAGTTAAACCGCCATGGTATAGATGGAAACGTTTATGCCTCCCATTGTGGAAAGGAAAGCCTGCCAGTTAGTTGATTACAAGGGCCTGCATTTCCGCGGGCTCTTTTTTTATAGAAAAATAATGACAGGAGGAGAAGAAATGACAAACAAGGGCCAAAGAATGAAACGGTTCCTGGCTGCGTTTTTGACTGCGGCAATATGCTGCCTGGTTATTGCTGCCGGCGCTTCTGCCCAGGTGCTGACGGAGGAAGAGCGGGGCTCACTCCAGGCCTCGACCTTTTTGGGGGGCAGCTCCCTGGGGGCGGACGGCTTTGAGTATGTGGAGGCGATGGCGGCGGATGCTGACGGCAATATTTACCTGGTGGGCTGCACCGACTCCCAGGACTTCCCTGTGACAACGGGCAGCTACGACAATTTCCCCACCTATGATATTTTTGTGGCCAAAATGAATAGCGACCTGACCGAGCTCCTGGCCAGCACGGTTATCGGCGGCTCGGGCTGGGAGTTTTGACCATTGGGAGCGGGTATCTAGCAAGGAAGAGGTTGAATTTATCCCAGTTGAAACTTCTGCGTTGGCTCCTACGGTTTAACCATTTGAATAGCAATTTCTTGATTTCGTTCAGCAGATTGCTCATGGAATGTCGGTTATCTGTTATGCCGTAATACCTCATTGTCCCGAGTATTTTGACATTGAGTGTCAATTCTCAATTTAAACCAGCAGGAATTCTCAAATTAAAATGTTTACGAATAGTATATTTTAGACAACTATTCTCATATTAAAGTGGTAATTCCAGCTGGTTTTATCATATTAAAGAAGTACTAGGGGGCCAGCCCCCAAACCCCCGGGATTTAACGCTTTTGGTTCTCCCAAGGATGTCAAAAAGAAAGCCGGGGTGTAAAGACACCACGGCATCCTCGGCAGAACCCCACTGGGCGCTCAGGTTGTTTCCCAACATTGCCCTATCCTCCCGGCGGGTAAGAGCCCTAATTAAATATTTAGTTCATTTTGAGCCTGGTAAACGACTTCATTATCAATATGCCTTTGCTTTTTCTCATAGGCATACAGCAAGCAGTTGGTAACCAAACTGTTGACAAGCCTTGGCAATCCGTTGGTAGAAGAAGTAATAGCCTCGATTGCCGAGTCTGTAAAGACATCTTCAATTAAACCGGCTAGTTTTAATCTGCTGGAGCAATAATCCTTAACCTCCTCTAGCTTGAGCCCTTGCATGATATACTTAACCACCAGCCGTTGCCGCAGCGGGTTATTAATATTTAGAGTCAGCTTGCTTCGAATCAAAGGCTGTCCAGCCAAAATTAAAATAAACGGGTTCTGGGAGTCCATTTTGAAATTAAAGATCAGCCTTAGGTCTTCGAGCAATTTATTTGAGGCCAGATGTATTTCATCTAAGATAATGACCGGGGTAATCCGCCGTTCATAATACATAGAATTAATCGCCTGTTGAATCTGATGAAAGATAGCCACCTTTTTGTGTAGTGGTTGTTCACCTAACTCCAGGGCCAGCCCCTGATAGAACTCCAATACAGTAACATTGGACAATGAAAAATAACAGCTCTTGTAGAGGCCCGGGTTTAGCTCACTGACATATTTTCTTAGGGCGGTGGATTTGCCCGAGCCAGGTTCACCGGCCACAAGGCCAATCCCACGAGTGTTTTGTAAATATTGCAGCCGGGACTCCAACTCCAGTAAATCCTGACTGATAAATAGCTTGTCTGCCTGGATTTCTTTGGTGAAAGGGTTAAATTTAAGGCCAAAATATTGAGTAAACATTATGAATCACCACCTTGCTTTAGTGATTCGGGCTTTTGTTTATTTTTAAGATTGGCAAAGGAAATCGCGGGTACAGGAAGGTTTGATGCGTGGGATTTCAGCTGATTTACAGCCTTTAGCTGTTCATGTTGAGACAATTCCGGTGGGCGGCCCGGACCTTTCCTTTTAACCTTGGAATTGTCATGCAAATTAACCTGCCGGGCCTCGCCAACTTTCTGTCCATCCCGATACAGCAACAGGACCCTGGCCGGGTTGGATAGCCATTCCGGCTCGTACCGCACCTCCACCCGGGAATTAGCAAGGCCCTGGTCTGTTTCATAGAGAATGGTTTCGACGGACAAGGTAGCATCATGGTTTACCTTGCGAGTAACCCTCACTAGAAAATATTCCTCCAGCAAGGCCGGGCAAGAGAAAAGAGTCACCTGATTGGCTTGGGACATGAAGAAATCTAGCGGACTCATCTTTAGGGCGCTATGGGTTTTGCGCTGATAATCTTCCTCCAGCCACTGCCAGAAACGCAAATTTAACTCATCAATACCTTTTAGACGGCTGGGGTCCAGCCTGGTTAGAAATCGCTGGCGGACAGTGTGAAAAAACCTTTCAATTTTGCCTTTCGAGTTTGGCGTGAAGGGCTCGGTGTGAATCAGGGAGCAACCTAAGCACGCACAAAGCATCGCGAATTGGCCACTTCGGTATACCTTACCATTGTCGGTGTAAATCATTTTAGGCGCTCCACGCTTTAGAATAGCCTCTTTCAGGACTACCCGCATGGCTTCAAAGTTCTGGGAGAATAAGAACTGGGCATGGGTTACCAGTCTCGAAGCATCATCAATTAAGGCAAAGAGGTAGGTTTGTTTTTTAGATTTACCAACTCTTAGATATGGCCCAAACATAATATCAGTCTGCCATAGCTCATTAACCCACTGGCGGGAAAAACGCTTTAGCACCTTTTCTTCGGAATTCTCAGGGTCTTTACCCGCTGCTAACTCAGGATTGGCGGCCAAAAAGCGGTAGAAGGTAGCTTGAGACAATTTTTCCGGGAGAATAACTTTCTCCCGGACCAGCTCCTCATACAAAAGAATTGAAGTAATCCGGGGCATTTGAGCCCTCTTCTCCCGAATTTTATCCATAATCTCAGGACTAACCTTGCGGCTCTTGCCCTTGTCCGCCCGGTAACCCGGCTTCAAAGCCTCAAGGCCGCCCCGGCGGTAGTCGTTTAGCCAGCTCATCAGAGTTTTCGGAGAATAAACTTTCGGTCCGTAGTATGGCATATCAATGGGCTTGACACATTGAGCTTCAAAATATTCTTTCTGGTTTTCAACCTGGCCGTTTAGCACCGGACTAATTAAAGAAAACCTTTTCAGCGCAATGTTCTCTCTGTCCTTAGCTGAGAGCACAATAAAATACACCTCCACCTACTTGGTAAATGGTGGGGGATGTTTAACCGGTCAACTTTCCCCACAATCTGCATAATATCACTTGCTAACTGCTGGTCCTACGCAAAAGTTGTGTTGCAAACCTTCTCCACCAAGATTTGCTGATAAAAGGACTCCTTCCAGGTTAAAATAATTTGCAAGGAGCCATAAAAGAGCCGTTACATTGTGCGAAAAACCTTGTGGAGAAGGCCTGGATCGTATCAAATCCAGATATCACAATGCTTAACACCTTTTGTGCTCCTGTTTTTATGTCATTCTTTATGTAATCTGGCTCTGGGAGCTCAATTCCGGGAATTAATTGGCGTAAGACCAGTTGAATACGCTTGAGGTTAGCCTTGAAACGGCGCCGGTAAAACTGCATATGCTGTCTTTGCCAGTGCAGGCTCAAGAACAGGGCCCTGAGGAAGGGCAACATGTTAAAAAAGTGCCCTAGTAAGCCGGCGAAAATTACCTCTGTGGTGTACTGGAAGAAAGGTAAGCAAAAGGATGGCAGGTAGGAAAAAGTATGGCCACAATGAAAAAGTCAAGAAAAGCGCACACCCTAAACATCGGTAGAATGTAGCAAATAGGCAACCGACCAGGCAGCCCTTTACATGGAGGGAGGCCTGTGTTAGCCTATTTGGGCGGGAGGCCAACGCATA
>JAQVGZ010000103.1 GCA_028696455.1 Desulfotomaculaceae bacterium
ACTCCATGCTGCTCACATACTCTTAGTGCTTCTCGTTTGAATTCCTCTGTGTATTTGTTTGCCATTTTCGCAACATCTCCTTGACCCTATTTTTGTCAAGGGTGTGCGTTTTTATTGTATCATTCCATACAGCATCAGTCTGATTGTCATCTAATGGCCAAGTAATATTTAACTCCTTTGCCCTATTGGCTGTGGAATGGTTATGGTCCATCCGGAGTTAGTGCGCAAGCTTGAAGCTTTGCGCTATGCTTTGGGAGCAAAACCTGTTAACATTACCTCAGGATACCGCTGCGCAAGTCACAACAAGGCTTGCGGCGGGGTTGAGAACTCATACCACCTGTTTGGCATGGCTGCTGATATATTTGCTGGCAAGGTTTCTACCCGTGAGCTGGTCAAAGTGGCAGAAAGTGTTGGTTTTGATGGTATAGGCATTTACTCTGCGCAAGGCTTTGTGCATGTGGATGTGAGGGGGTACCAAGCCAGGTGGGAAGGATAAGAAAAAGGTTGTCCATATAATGGTTGCCATTCTGTTCCTGGCAGCTGGGTACGGCGCCTGGGACTACACCGGCAGGCCTGCGGAAAAACCGTCAGCCACAGGTCTGCAGTAGCCGGCCAGGGGTGTTGTGCCCTATTTAGAAATACTGACAGCAGAAGCTGAACCAGCTGTTAGCCGGAAGGAGTGGTCTTCGAAAGTCCAAAGCACGCCTGTCAAAACCGGACCGGTTGCTGAAAAAGAAGTCACGCCGCAAGGAAAGAAATTCCTGGAGAAAACATAAGAAAATCTTATTTGCTTGAGCCTGCAGTGATTGCAGGCTTTTAATTATTTTCAACTTCTATAAATTATGCTTAAAAGATAATGATTCAAATATTTCCTCTTGACAAATCAAATATATATTTCCATAATGTATTTAATGCATATGTATATGTCTACAACCTATAAGGATGTGATTATTATAAAATATGAATCTCAAGAATATTGGGCCTGCTTAATTAAAATGAGTCTCTCCAGGTTCTTTATCTTACATGTCCTGCATCAACATTCACTGCATGGTTATGAAATTACTAAACAGGTGGCCGGCCTTACTAATGGCTGTTGCGCGCCGACTGATGGAAGCCTATACCCGGTATTAAAGGAATTCACGGACGTTGGGCTGGTTAATTTGACGAAACAGGTAGTTTCCGGCCGCGAGCGCAAGGTTTATACCCTGACTGATGCGGGAGAAAAGGCCTATCAAGTGGCCTCCCAGGCCTGGGGGGAAGTGGCCGAATACATTCTTGAGGCCATAAAAAAAAGCAATCCAAAATAATGTGGAGGAAGCTGGATGTTTGAGCCAAATAATTTAATCAGCGTAGGCAAGTACTTTCTTATAATTAGCGGTGAACTGCTGGCATTATTCATTGGTATCTCCTTCCTTGTTGCTTTGCTTCAGGAGTTTGTTACCGAAGAGACAGTTCGGAAGTATCTTACCAAACCAAAGAAATGGGTGGGGAATATCCTCGGAGCTGCTTTAGGGGCGCTTACTCCTTTTTGCTCTTGCTCCACTATACCAATCCTGGTCGGTTTGCTGAACGGTGGCGCTGCTTTTGGCGCATCCATTTCCTTTCTAATTGCTTCACCACTTCTCAATCCTGTAATTCTAACTATGTTTTTTGATATGCTGGGCTGGAAACCCACCTTGCTTTACGGGTTAGTGACTTTTATCGCTGCAGTGCTTGTTGGGGCTGTCTGTGAGCGCATGGGGCTAGCCAGCACCTATAAAAACGTACGTATACAATTCGGTTGCTGTGAAGAAAGTGTACCAACTAACGGGCCATTGACAAATAATGAAAAGGTCAGGCGCGCGGGTATGCAAACGTGGGGTTTATTTATTAAAGTTGTTCCTTATTTAATTATAGGCACCGGTATCGGGGCGTTTATTTACGGCTTTGTTCCGGAGCAATTTATCATACAAGTTGCCGGACCGGACAGCCTTTTTGCCATACCGGTTGCTGCAGTTATTGGTATACCAATGTATATCCGGGTTGAAACTATCATTCCGATTGGTGCAGTATTGCTGTCCAAGGGTATGAGTCAAGGTGCGCTAATGGCGCTGATTATAGGTGGTGCAGGGGCTAGTATTCCTGAACTAACCTTATTGGCTGCAATATTTAAACCTAAGCTGGTAGTGGTTTTTACAGTAACAATTCTTGCTGTAGCTATATTATCCGGATATGTCTTTCAGATTCTCCAGCAAATATTATAAATGAAGGGGGATAATTATGAGTGGCTGTTGTAGTCCTGATACATTTAAGATCTATAGGCTAAACGTTGGTGGCGAAATAGTGGGATTGACTGGGGTAGAACAGGCTTTTCTAAATGTTCGGAGCCTCGGTTTAACAGATGAAAAAGCCGCAGAAAAGCTTTTGGAAATATTGGGGAGAAAAAATTATATCGCTTTGAGTGCTGAAACAGATTACAAGAGAGCTTTACTTGCAGAATATAAAAGCTATATAGCTAGATCCGAACAATAATCTGATAAGTGTAGTTGAAATAATTGGATAATCTTTCCGAATGGGGGAAGTTACCGTGGAAAAAGTAAGTGTTACCGTATTTGGCACCAACCTTTCTATTGCCGCCGGGTGCAGTTGATGAGGGCCGTCCCAAGCTGCAGGTTGCAGCCCGATCAGGATAATGGAAGCGGATGCGATGAATTTAAAAAAGCTTTTAATCCAAAAATTTGGGCATCAAAAGATTGATTTTACTTTTGTGGAAGTACAAAGTGATGAGATAAAAAATTACCCGGAGATTGAAGTGGTTTTGGAGAGAACAATTTTACCGCTTACTGTTATTAACGGTAAGCCGCGCTTTCAAGGCGGGTTGTCTGTAACCATGATCTCGGAAGCTGTGGAACAATTGATGAAATGATGAATACGGCAGCTAATGCCGGAGGAGGTTTAATTTATGGGTAAAGAAAAAAAAGAAAAGAAGGGTTTCTTTGATTTTTTTAAAAGGCCAAAACCATCAGAATGATGCGACATGAAAATTGTCGAGGTCGACAATGAAGATAAGAAAGACAAGAATACAAAAGGCTGTTGTGATTTCGAAGTTGTCCCTGCTGATGAGAAAAAATAATTCAATTTAGCTGGCATAGACGCACCAGTCAGATGCGGATGATGTAGCGGCAGTGGCTCCACGTAGTGGGTCGGAAAAAACTATGGAAAACGTGATTAAAATAATTTAAGACAATCTTACTTAAGGATTTCAGTTTATATTTAAATTAGGAAGGATGGTTGAAGTGTCTGTCATAAGCCCAGACAACAGCTATGATGCACTTAGTAATTCGGAGAAAATGCTAAAGGTCGAAATTTCAGAGGATGCTAAGAGTTATATTCTCGACAAGGGCGGAATCATAACTATAACGGTGGTAAGAGGCTTTGGCTGCACTGACAATCTTCCCGAACCTGTAGTGCTTATAGGAAAGACAGGTTTGGCTGAAATTAACCCTAATGAAGTTCTGACTAACGACATTATGGTTTACATTTCGAAAGAGGTCGTTACTGAGCCGGATGGGATAAAAATAAACCTAGTTAATAAAGGTGAGGTTCAAACCCTGGAGGTCGAAGGAATAATTATTAATTATTAAGTTAAACAAAGTATAGCCCCATAGTACTATAATCGTCTGAGTCCACCCCTGGCAAAAAAGACCCTGGCGGAAGACTAAGGGGTATACTTGAAAAGGAGTATCTCTTCCAGTGTGGAAAGGCTTATGTCTGTTAATTTTGACAGTCGTGTTTTTTTCTGTACCTAGCTTTTGTATTTTTCAAAGTTACTGGAAATTGACAAATTAATAAAACTACCCGAGTCTACCCGCCTGTGGCATTTGGACAATATCCTGACTAAGGGCTATGGCGGCAGACCGACAGGTATACCTTGAAAAGGGTGTGCCTCCCAGTACGGAAAGGGTTTATTGCCGGTTATTTTAAACGGCCGTGTACGTTTCCGTATCCGGCTGTTTTTGTTTGCTTGCAAGACTGAATTGACGTTGTTCAGATGCCGTAATAGCCAGTAGAGATAACTTATGAAAACGCGGTTGCTGTAACGGGGCGGTACAAACTGTATCATCACCCTTCATCAGAGATACTCAAAGAACTTTCTATGGTTACGGGGACGAGGTGGAATGCGTGGATAACAGAAAATCCATTGAGGAAGTCAGAGCAGACTTTCCCTCACTTAAGAGACTACGAAAGGGGAAGCCCCCCATTTACCTGGATAATGCGTGCACGACCCTGGCGCCCGGACAGGTAATCGAATCAATCCGAGAATATTATACGGAATATCCCTCGTGCAGCGGCACAAGAAGCCGTCACTGGTTTGCCCAGGAGGTTTCTGAGCGCATTGAGGGAAATACCAGGAAGGGCTTAAAAGGTTCACGCCAGATCATAGCCGAATTTATCAACGCCGGTTCTGAAAAAGAGATTATCTTTACCCTGAATACCACTCATGCTATCAACACTGTGGCGCTTGGTTTCCCCTTCCAGCCCGGAGATGTTGTTTTACTAACCGATAAGGAACACAATTCGAATTTAGTTCCCTGGCTGAAGTTGCAGAAAACGGGACGGATCAAGGTTGATTTTACAGCACCCAATGATCAGGATAGCTTTGACCTTGATGCTTTCGAGCGAAAGGTTAAAACTAACCGGGTCAAATTGGTCAGTATGGCTTACACGTCAAACGTAACCGGCTATACTATCCCTGCTAAAGAAATAATCAAGATCGCACATCAATACGGCGCCCTGGTACTCCTTGACGGTGCCCAGGCCGTACCCCACCAGACGGTTGACGTTCAGAATCTGGACGTCGATTTCCTAACTTTTTCACTGCATAAGATGTGTGGGCCGCGCGGAGTGGGTGTGCTTTATGGGAAAAAAGAATTTCTTGGGCAAAATCCCCATGAAGAAGATGAAGCGGAGCATGTGATCGCACCTGCCATCCTGGGCGGAGGAACGGTCGCCGATTCGACATATCATTCCTACACCCTGATGCTACCGCCGGATCGATTCGAAGCAGGAGTCCAGAATTACCCCGCCCAAATTGCCGCAGGAGTAGCTATCCAATATCTGCAGCAGATTGGAATGGACAGGATCAGGGACCATGAGACCAGCTTGAACCATTTTCTGACCAAGGAACTGATACACCGTTACGGAGATACGGGATGGTTCAGAATCATCGGCCCACAAGCTGCGTCGCAAAGGGGCGGGATCCTAACCTTCGAGGTCAAACGGCCGAATGCGGTGGGGATTGCCGTCGAGCTTAGCGAAAAGAACAACGTCATGATCAGGGACAGTGTCTTTTGTGTGCATTCGTATTTTAACAAGATGTTCGGACCGGAATGGACCCGCCCCATATCGCACAGTGACCATAGAATGGTGTATCGAGTTTCCTGGTACTTCTACAACACCATAGAGGAATGTCAGGCATTCCTGGAGACGCTGGATGACGTATTCAAAGAGCGCGGCTATATTTGAGAAACAAGGGAGGAGAACGCAATGCACGAAGCAATTAGAGCGTACTACCAAAGATTATTAAAATCGGGATTCGAGCATACCGGTAAAATCGAAAATGCAGCAATTTACCTGGAAACTTTCGGAGAAGTCAGCCCCGTCTGTGGAAACACGGACGATTTCTTGAATATCTATATCCAGGTGGACAATAACCTCATTTCAGATGTCAAGTATCAATGTATCAGTGATCCAACAACCAACGTAGCTATTGAGGTTCTTTGTACATTGGTGAAAGGAAAGACTTTGGACGAAGCCGCCATGATCAAGGAAGATGCGTTTTCTCAATTTCTTGGTTGTGAGGACGAATTAATGCAAGAAAAAGCCAAGTCTTTGTTGGAATTGCTCAATGCAGAAATCCACCGCTATAAAACACAAAAAGAATAGATTTAATCAACTATCCTGAAACAATTTGTTATACCCTCGTATAGAACTGCAGCCAAACTTTTCTCACAATAGGATAAAGGGTTCTGAAGGGGAGCAACCTTAGAGCCTGGCGAGGTTCTGCCGGGGATTAGAGGGGTGACTTAAAAGGTCACTTCTTTTCCTTTTTATAAACAAAAAAGACGCTCAGGATTTTTCCGCAGCGTCTGGTGGCCTTTCGAAGCCCGGTTGGAATGATACAATAAAAACGCACACCCTTGACAAAAATAGGGTCAAGGAGATGTTGCGAAAATGGCAAACAAATACACAGAGGAATTCAAACGAGAAGCACTAAGAGTATGTGAGCAGCATGGA
>JAQVGZ010000027.1 GCA_028696455.1 Desulfotomaculaceae bacterium
CCTGAGCCAGGATCAAACTCTCCGTAAAATATTATAAAAGTTTGATTTTTTGGCTCGTTATTTGTTGATTCGGAATTACTACTCGCTTTAGCTTTCGCTTCGACGAGAGTCATGTGTTTCCATCCATTCCACTGTTTAGTTTTCAAAGACCGCTTTTTTTACCGCCATTATAGCGGCATTTTTAATATTTTAACATTTTCACCAGCTATGGTCAACGACTACTTTCTGGTTCCGTTGCCGCTTTTTATACCACTCTGCAGTAACGTGTTTAATTTTATCACTTTTTGCCTGTTAGTGTCAATAAGCAATTTGTGATATACTTTCCTGCGCCCACTTGTTTGACAGCCATGTTTGATAAGCTATTTTATAAAAACAAAGATAGCCTGGCAGCTCTATTAGACTTGTCCTTTAACTTCATTTGCCTGCTTAAGAAACATTGTTAACGTAGTTTCTTCTTTCCTAATATGCTCCCCCAGTATTTTCACAATCTGATAACCATGCTTTAAGATCTCCTGGATGTCAATAATATCGTCCAAAGAGTTTTCCGGTATTAATTTATCCAGATTTTTCGGAGCCTCTTCGATATTTATATTCTTTGATGCGGCTATGCCCTGCACAGCTATAATACTATGTTCAGAAAGATTGGTCTTGCCTTGTGTACCATCAATTGCCTGTAAATAACCGTCAAAAGCCTGGTAAAGCAATTCATGCTCCTCATTCATTCCTTCAATAAATGCACGGCTCTCTTCACTAACACTGGCTGCCTGCGGATAAACCACGTTGTCTTCTTCATTAAAATGAGGTATCAGAACATTCTTAATCAGATCCGCAAATTCTAACAATTCCCAGATTACATTGTGGCCAGCTTCACCGTGCTCAATTTCCATCAAATTGCCCTCAAGCTTTGGTAAAATACCTGTGATCGCCAGGTGTTCTTTATGAAATTTTCCCATCCAAAGCATTTTAAAGACCTCCTATACACTACCTGATTCCAGTAACATGACTTGACAAGATTCATATGTCTGGTCTTTTTTACAATCTACTTTAGTATAAACCATTTTTACTACTATATCACCGTTTATTATTAATTATTGTCAAGACAGTACTTTATTCCAGGCTCATAACAAAAAAAAATTCCTTAAACAAGTTCAAAATATTCTGAAAATTTAATATACTATAATTAAATAATAATTGAAAGGAGGATAAACCATGAACGAACTAGGCGTTTACTTATTTGTTATCGCTATTGTATGGGGAGTTATACTAAAATATTTTACATTATGGCAATATATTCGTACTACACCTGTTACCAACATACGACCACTCTACAAAACAATTCCCCTACGAGCAATGAAGAACAGATATTCGACTCAATCACGGACCATGCTGTGAGATGATACATCCTAAACAACTATTATGGTTAAATACTGGCATAGTTAAACGGAGGTGATACTTATAGACAGTGAAGCTATTTTAATATTACCCAAGGCCGGCCCCCTGATTAACTGCTTAAAACAGTAAGTCAGGTGGGCCGGTTTTCTAGTTTAGGTGATTATGATACGTGAATAGGTTATGTCTCCCAGCTAAGAGCGAGACATCAATTTTTCAGGGGTGCTGCAGGATGCGTCAATAACAAATTTAGGCGTACATAAGGCCCCCTTGCCACTACCATAATTAAATGCCATTTTTCACTTGATCGTTGTATAATGATAGAATCACTGGTAAGGTTGTTTTGCAACATAAGAAATGCCCAAAGGAAGGTAATTTATGTCAAGAGAAAACATTTTCTGTTTAGACGTTGATGGCAAAAAACTTATCCTTATTGGTACTGCTCACGTATCGAAGCATAGCGCAGAGCAAGTGAAGGAAGTGATTGAAGCCGAGAGACCGGACTCTGTTTGTATCGAGTTGGATGAGCAAAGATATCGAACCATAACGGACGGGAATAAATGGAAGAATACAGACATTTTCAAGATTATTAAAGAAAAGAAATCTACTTTACTTTTAATTAATTTGTTATTGTCATCCTTTCAAAAACGCATAGCCAAACAATTCGGTATTATTGCCGGGCAAGAAATGCTTCAGGGGATTGAGTCGGCAAAGGCCACCGGTGCTAATCTGGTGTTAGCCGATCGAAATATTCAAACAACCTTTTCCCGTATCTGGCATGGTGTAGGGTTTTGGGGAAAAATCAGGCTTATTACTGAGATTATACTCGGTATTTTCACTAATGAAAGCATTACAGAAGAAGAACTGGAAAAATTGAAATCCCAAGATATGCTTAACTCAGTACTTAGTGATTTGACATCATCTTTTCCAAAATTAAAGCGCCCTCTTGTTGATGAGCGTGACCAATATTTAGCACAAAAAATCAAGGAGGCTCCCGGAAATAAGATTGTGGCTGTTCTGGGGGCCGCGCATATTCCTGGCGTTAGAGAAGAAATCTATAAAGAACATGATTTACTGACCTTATCCAAATTGCCCGCTGGCTCCCGAGTTCCAATAATTATCGGGTGGGCCATTCCAATTCTAATTGTCGCCCTAATCGCCTACACCTTTATTGTTAATCCAACAGCAGGCGTACAGCAGTCAATAAGCTGGATTCTATGGACCGGCTCTTTTGCGGCACTCGGCACTGCGCTTGCTTTTGGACACCCACTTGCTATTCTTACCGCCTTTATTGTGGCGCCTTTAACTACTCTGCACCCATTGCTTGCAGCGGGGTGGTTTGCCGGACTTGCTCAGGCCTATATCTGCCGGCCTAGTGTAAGAGAATTTGAAAATCTTAGCGAGGATATTTTTAGTCTTAAAGGATTTTGGAATAATAAGGTGACCAGAATCCTGCTAATAATAACTTTTACAAACCTGGGGGGTACGATAGGAACAGTCATTGGTGGAGCCGATGTAATACGCTTATTCTTTGAAAATCTATAAATATATCAATTAAAATAGAACTGTAGTTACGCAATACAAAGCTTATTGCAGCCCCGCATAATATGAAACCGTATATTGCCCCAGCACCTTAAAAACGTTGTTAGTGCAGCAGTTCCGTCAAAATGCTTATATCCACGACAGGTGGATGCTATTTAATATATTCCTTTCCTCAATCCTTTTATCTCAAGGTATTCCCCCATGTATTCTCCGGGAGTACCTTATTTTCCCATATAATATAACTAGATCAAGAAAAAGTTATGAAAGTTTTTATAAGGATCCCACCCATGACATTTTATGGAATGTTCTTTATATTCAACTAGGTTATATGTACAAATTTTACCTAATAATATAGTAATAATCTTCTATGCCCAATAATTACTTGATATAACTAGCTTTTTTTTATTATTTTTAATTGAACACTGAGGACAAGGAGGAACAGTAATGCCTTTCGAAAAAAAATTTATCCTGATTTTATTTACGGCTATGGGGGTTATGCTTGGTGCAGCTTTAGTTGGTTCACTGGCAGCAGTAATGGTGCGAGAGCCACCTTTGGGTACAATGCTCAGACTGGCCAGAGAAATGAAGATATGGGCAATTGTGGCTGCAATTGGTGGAACCTTCTCGACCATAGAAATTTTAGAATCCGGTTTTTTACGGGGAGAAATTATGGCGGTTATTAAACAAGTTTTTTATATCATTAGCGCCATGGCAGGAACCCATTTAGGTTACTTGATTGTCCTGGCACTAGCAGGAGAAAAGGAATGAGATATCAGATTATCCGCCTATTAGCATTTGTTATCCTGGGTATGATCGCAGGAAGTGTTTTAGTTACCGTTAATGTTGGTGGTCAGGTCGATGAATTAACCCATGAAAATAAACTTTTGAACCAGCAATTAGAGCTTTGCCGTGATGAATTGATTCAAGAAAAAAAACGATTGGGTGAGGGGGAAAAAAGAGTAGTTATCGGCATCGAACCTCATACAACCATTATTGAAGAGGATATGGCAGACCTCGAAAAAAAAAATATCACTCTTGCACTGAATAAACAGGTGGGGCAATTATTGTCACCAGTAAAAGGGCAGGAATTAAAAAAGCTTAACCATTTACTTGTTCCTCAGATTATTGATAATAGATCCGTCGAATTTGAAGGCTCTAAGTACCAATTAAACGTTAAGCTAATGGTCATCGATACAAACATAATAGTTTACGTTGAAGCAAAAAAAGAAAAAACAATCCATCCAGTTAATCAACCTATAATAGAAAATAATCCATAGCCTTAGGACCAATATCTTCATCGTTTATTACTTCTTCTTCAGCATTTGATAGAATTTCAATATTCCTTATTCCGCCGGACATAATAATTGTCAAAAGCTCCGGAGACAGGAATTAACTAAAGCTGTACTACTTGTCGGCAAATTGAATTATCCTAATCCTAATTAAATGCAGTTTTTATTTCCTCAACAATTATATCAAAATCAACAGTTTTATCGCCGGTATATATTCTTTTACATTCTACCCTATATTCGGGAATCGCTTCTGTTGCTTCCTTAACCCTAAATAAAGGGGACAGCGCTGTATACTCAATTACATCTTTAGAGAGTTTATATTCAGCCCTCATAATTATTGTATTTGCAAACAGCTTGAGCAAGTCTTCATTATTAACACCGCGAATTGTATCCCGAGGGATTTTAAACCTGCCAATTCTACTTACTAGATCACTCACAAGTAAAACCTCGCTTTAATTTATTCTGTATCTCAGATGATACCCTGCATGAAACTTTACCTTGCCTATTCCACGTACTAGCTAATACCCCCAAGTAAAATACCCGTCTATACGACGGGCATCTACTCTCATACCACAAATTAATGATATTTCAGATTAGTCAAATCGTCAAGTATTGGTTTATACCAGGCATTACTAGTATCATCACCATCTAAAATAATGGTCGTTTAAATATTGCCGGGCAAGGGAAAAATAACGGAAATGTAAGGAGGTACTTATGGATACAGTTATCAATTTTTTTCTACAGCATAACTACCTGCTATTATTTCTTTCGCTGGGCTGGTTCATACTTTTATGTTTCGGAGTATGGATGAAGAGCCGCCTTTAACAATAAGTGTTAATACTTATTAGGCATATGCGCTGCAAACTCTTCAACCACCCGGCTAAACCCTACGCCCTCTGTCTCTTTTGCCAGGCGAAAATAACTGAAGTGAGGCCCTTATAAATTTCCGAAATTAGGCACGATTTTGCTACTTTGGAACATAAATTATAGACAGAAATATTCATTAATGCTACGATTATACAACATAAAATATTTGTTTCTTTCGAGGTAACCCCATAAACATTAATTAACTTCCGTAATAGAGATTAGTGTTACTTACTAGGTATTATTTAAAAGTTTTTGAAAATTATTATTTTCATTTATATATTCACCATATTGATATTTATAGTTAAGGAGGGGTACTTATGGCGAAATTAAAAAATAGCTCTGGTCTCAGACTAATCAAGTCAGGCAAGTCCTTGCCGACAAGACAGGCTTCTTCCAGGAATAAACTCAAATTTCTGATCAATGAATTGGAAATTGATCGCCTGTACCCGGCGACGCAAGATGAAAAAGAGCTGGCCCGCCTGGACTGCTTAAAATTGGTGGAGGAAATTGCTGTCGGCATCGGCCATGAGATAAGAAACCCGCTGACTACCGTGCGAGGTTTTCTGCAATTATACAGAAAAAAAAGTGTTTTCCTTCCGTATAAGGATAGCTTTGCTCTAATGATTGAAGAACTTGACCGGGCTAATTCAATAATTACTGAGTTTCTCTCTCTTGCTAAAAATCAAGCAGTAAATATTAAACCCCAAAACCTTAATATAATTTTGGCAAATCTGGCCCCACTATACCAGGTCGACAAGATAGTTATAAATAAGCATATTAATCTTCAACTAGGGGAAATCCCTGAATTGCCACTTGATGATAAAGAGGTCCGGCAGCTCATTCTTAATCTAGTACGTAATAGCCTGAAAGCCATGTCATCAGGCGGGGTGCTGACGATCAGAACATACCTGGACGGCCAAGAAGTAGTTTTGTCGCTGCAGAATCAGGGAAAAGGAATAGATCCCGATCTTCTGGAAAAGTTCGATCCTCCTTTCTTTACTACAAAAGATAGTGAAACCGGTTTGGGTCTAGCGGTTTGTTACGGCATTGCAGCCAGACATAACGCTAATATTAATATTGAGACTGGCCTCGCAGGTACAACAATTTTCGTCAGGTTTAAAATCCCACATAAAAAAACGAGCACAAAAAATTTCCACGTTGCTCGTTAATTCATTAGGGTACTTATGCACAATAAGTATGATACACCCCTACAATATGCATTTACATTTGCCTATCAATCCGCTACTGCGGGCAACCAGTTAGGGGAGGTTACCTCTGTTCCTTTTAGTTACCCCAAGCCACTGTTTACTAGCACCCATGACAATTGTATGAATGCCACTATTTCACAGTGAACACAGTCCTCTTCTCCGGTATAATTTCTATATAGGAGGGAGGGAACTTCTTGAAAAGAATAAAAATTGTCGCACTTGTGGTGACTTTATTTATCACGATTTTAATTTTTGCTACGCCAATATTGGCTCAGACCTACATCATTCAAAAAGGAGATACGCTGTTTTCCATTGGTAAAAAACATGGAACAACGGCTGACGCATTAAAAATTGTCAACAGCCTTCAGTCTGACCTAATTTATCCGGGCATGCGGCTTTTGATACCCAAAAGTATGGTGTACACGGTGAAATTGGGAGATACAATGTTCCAGTTGGCCCAGAAATATAACACTACATATCAGGAATTGCTTCACGTTAACAACCTTTCGTCCAGCACCATCTATCCGGGACAGAAGCTTTACATCCCGTCCTCCGATAAAAACATACCGCCTAAGGTAGATGCCAGTAGCCTTTATATAATGGGCTTTTACGTAGACGAGGAGCCGAATCAGCCCAGTTCTTACAATAGGCTGGCGAGCAGCAGCAGTCTTATTAGCGCTATAGCCCCATTTTGGTACAGGCTTTCCCCCGAAAACGGCATGGATATTTGGGAGCAGCAAAACGGACTGGCTACAGCAGATAAAAGCGCTGTGATCGAGCAGGCTAGGCAGAACAACGTTGCTGTTTTGGCGCTGGTGCATAATATGCTGTATGACGGACAGACCAACGGCAAAATGCTGGCCTCGAAAATGCTTGCGAGCGCTGGCACCCGGCAAACATTTATTAACCAGTTGGAATGGCTAATTAAAAAATATGGCTTTGACGGCGTAAATTTGGATATCGAGAACGTTTATCTCAAGGACAGGGACAAGCTCTCCCTGCTGGTTAAAGAATTATATCAGCGATTGGAGCCACAGGGCTACCAGATCACGGTCTGCGTGCCGGCCAAAACCTGGGATGACCGATCCAACACCTGGTCCGGCCCCTTCGACTATAGTGCGATTGGCCGGTACGCACACCACGTGGTAATCATGTCTTACGACGAGCACGGCTATACCAGCGGGCCTGGCCCGATTGCCTCCGCCGGCTGGGTGGAAAGTGTGGTTAGGTTCGCCGTGCAAAATATCCCCCCCCAGAAAATCCTTCTGGGCGTGCCAGGCTACGGCTTTGACTGGCAGATCGGCCGGAACAATCCAATTTATCTCTCTTACAGCCAGGCCATGGATATAGCGGCTTTCAGGGGCGCAGCTATCAGGTGGGACGAGACCGGAAAAGTGCCTTACTTCTTCTACTGGGACGGCGGGCGTGAGCACCAGGTCTGGTTTGAAAACGCCTCCAGCTTAACTTACAAACTAGACATCATTAAGCGTTACGCACTCGGCGGTATCGCCATCTGGCGGCTTGGTATGGAGGACCCGCAAATCTGGAGCGTGATAAACAGCAAACAAACAGGGAGAAAATAAGTCCTTAATGTACCAGGAAGAAACCTCGATTTTTGTAACCAAACTATTAAAAAAGCCTTTATTAAAAAGGAGAGGCCATGATTTATCTTGATTATAATGCTACCACCCCCATCGACAGGACCGTAGTGGAAGCTATGCTGCCATACCTCTATGGAAACTTTGGCAATCCTTCCAGTAGCCACGCTCTGGGTGCTGCAGCCAAAGATGCCATTGAGAAGGCCAGGAGTCAGGTCGCCGGGCTGTTAAACTGCTCCCCGTCTGAAATTATCTTCACTAGCGGTGGCAGTGAATCAAACAATATGGCGATTAAAGGCGTTGCCTTTACCTACCAGCATAAGGGCCGCCACATTATTACCTCAAAAATCGAACACCCGGCGGTGATTAATCCCTGTCGTTACCTGGAGCGGCTTGGCTATCAAATTAGTTATCTGCCCGTAGATCAATACGGAATAATAGATCCTGCTGGGGTTGAAAAACTAATTACGGACCGGACCATCCTGGTCACAGTCATGCACTCCAATAACGAGACAGGCGCCCTCCAACCGATAGGAGAAATCTCTAGAATTTGCCACAAGCATCATATTCTATTGCACACCGATGCGTCTCAGTCGGTCGGCAAAGTGTCGGTGGACGTGCAAAAGCTGGGGGTAGATTTCCTCACCATGGCCGGACATAAGCTATACGCACCCAAAGGGATCGGTGCTCTCTACATTAGAAAGGGCACTGATATCGAACCATTGATCCATGGGGCCGGGCACGAGGGCGGCCGGAGGGCAGGCACAGAAAATATCGTCTATGATGTAGCCCTGGGCAAAGCCTGTGAAATCGCCGCTGAAGCGCTTAAGAGCCCGGCTGTCAAACAGCTGACCGACTATTTTTATCAGTGTCTCCGGGAAAAGTTCAAAGACAGGATTCACCTCAACGGCCACCCGGAAAAGAGACTTCCTAATACTCTTAATATCAGCTTTCTGGGACATAGCGGGCAAGCATTATTAAGCCGCTTAGATAATATAGCAGCATCAACCGGCTCCGCTTGCCACTCGGGTTTGCCCACCCTCTCCCCCGTCTTAAAAGCGATGGGGGTGTCATTAGAGGTTGGTCTCGGTGCGGTGCGGTTTAGTCTAGGCCGCTATACCACCAAAGCAGAAATTGACACTGTCATGGAAAAGTTAGGTTTAATAATCTAGCCGGAACGACTTAACCTTCCCGCCCGCCGCCTTTAATTGGTCGCCGGCTTACCTCTGTGACTAATAGGTAACTAGAGCTTTGCTATCAAAAAATGTATTAGTTAATATCTATTGAACCGATTTCTCTGGGATGAATTCGGAAAAAAGGTTGCTATTATACTCTTCTACCTTACCTTGATCACAAAGTCTAGAAAGACGCGGGTCAACCGGCAGGCTACCGATAAACGGTATTTGAAATTTCTTGGAAATCTCCTGGCCCTGGCTAGGGCCAAACAACTCAAATTTTTCCCCACAATGAGGGCAAATAATACCACTCATGTTCTCAATCAGGCCAAGGATGGGGATATTCATAATATGGGCCATTTTAATGGCCTTACTAACTATCATAACCGCCAGGTCTTGCGGTGAAGACACGATAACGACCCCATTAAGAGGCAGGGACTGCATCACTGTTAAAGGCACGTCACCGGTACCCGGGGGCAAGTCAACAAAGAGGTAATCCAGGTCACCCCAGGCTACATCTGTCCAAAACTGCTTGACTGCACCGGCTATGACCGGCCCACGCCAAATCACCGGGTCATCTTCATTTGGGGTTAATAGGTTCAGCGACATCACTTTAATCCCACTGTTGCTGCTCAAAGGGAATAATACCTGGCCATTATTCTCAGCCATTCCACGAACACCGAACATCCTGGGTAGGCTCGGTCCGGTAATGTCCGCATCCAGCACTCCAACAACATGACCCTTTTTCTTGAATTCACAGGCAAGCAAGGAAGTCACTGACGATTTCCCCACTCCGCCTTTACCGCTCATAACAGCAATTACAGTCTTGATTCGACTAAATTCGTTTCCGGTTAATTTCTCAATATCTTGGTTTCCAGTTGCAAAACCACAACCACCTTTTTTTTCATCATTGGAACGATTTGTATTTTGCTGCATAATTAGCTCCTTCCCTAGTTTTGGATAATCATAATTGTACTATTTGCCTATTATATCAACATTATAAAACAAATTTTTATGCTCTTCCAGTTTAATGATCGACTGGCACCACAATTCCAGGAATTCTTTTCACCTTTATTCTTTTTACCTCTCAAGATGTCCCTGATTCGGGCCGACACGTCAACCGCAACCCGGTAGCCTGTCCCATTTTCCCTTCTAACAATAGCAACGCCCGGCCGTGACGGATTGTACCGTCCATTGGCAGGGCCTGGCCAGGGAAAAATTGTTTCAAGCCAAGGTGCTGGTTGTGGGTGCGGGTGGGCTCGGAGCACCCGCTTCCATCTATCTAACCGGGAAATTATTGCTATTGATCATACCGGGGTTCATCGAGAAACAATAATAATACTCCTCTTCCAGTTATTCGGAATTGCTTTGAACAGAATTAACTATAGATTGGATTTCCTCTTCTGAACCAGGCAGGGTTTTAATCACCCAGTCAATAACAGCGTTATCAAAAGCTTCTACAGCCATACAAGAACAGTGTAATTTTTGTTCGGGTAAACCATGCAAAGCTTCAACAATATCCTCGTTATCGATAAGTTGGGCTTCTACTACTGATTTCCCTTTAACCAGTTCACTAAAAACGCTAGAGGTAGCGACAGCAGATGGGCATCCATGTACTTCATACTTTATATCTACTAACTGTAGGTTTTCGATTTTTATATAAACTTTTACATAATCACTGCAGGAAGGGTCGCCTGCCAAGCCAATTCCATCGGCATCTTCTATTCTCCCCAGGTTCCGAGGATTTATAAAATGGTCAATCAATACCTTGTTATCATAAATTCCGGCTTCCACTGAAATTCATCCCCTTTAGCCCTCATGTTTATATTTAAACAATCAATGAACTTCCGGTTGCTAAATACTGAATTTTATCTCCCATAATTTTTGTTAGTTTATTATAAGGTTCAATTCCTGTACTATGGCATGTATAATATATTGAACCTGTTTCCGTTCTTGTTTTATCTTATAACAGTTTCGTTGAAAAATGGTGACATTGCTCTAAGACGCCCCATTACCGGTGGTAAGACGTCAAGAAGGTATTCTATATCTTCATCGTTGTTATCTCTTCCCAAGGTTAGGCGAAGTGAACCCCGGGCAATTTCAGTTGGAATACCCATGGCCAGCAGCACATGTGAAGGGTCTACAGAGTCTGCAGTGCAGGCGGAGCCACTGGAAGCAGCAATGCCTGCCATATCCAGGCTAAAAAGCAACGATTCACCCTCCACATATTCAAAAGTAAAGTTAACCAGGTTAGGCAGCCTCTTGGTTGGATGTCCGTTTACATGCACGTACGGAATTCTTTCCAAGACTCCTTTGATTATTTTATCCCGTAAACGGGCAAGACGCTGTGACTCGTCCTTAAGTTCAGACACCACCAATTCCATCGCTTTTCCCAGTGCAATTATACCTGAAACGTTTTCCGTACCGTGCCGGCGCCTTCTCTCCTGGCCACCGCCGTGATTGACTGGCTGCCAGTTTGAATCCTGTCTGATATAAAGCACACCTATACCTTTAGGTGCGTAAAACTTGTGCCCGGAGACAGTTAAAAGGTCTGCTTGCAGGTCATCTACATTAATAGGTATTTTCCCCATGCTCTGCACCGCGTCGGTATGGAAAAGAATACCCTTTTCCCTGGCTAGCCTGCCTATATCAGAGACGGGCTGAATCGTCCCCACTTCATTATTAGCATGCATAATTGAAATCAATATGGTCTGTTCCGTAATGGCTTCAGCCAAAGCATCCAAGATTACCATCCCGTAACGGTCTACAGGCAACACTGTTAACGTAAACCCTTCTTCAGTCAGGGCTTTACAGGTGTCCAGAACAGCATGGTGCTCTACCGCGCTGGTAATAATGTGGTTACCTTTCCAGCGGTTCGCATACACCGCACCCTTGATGGCCATATTGATTGACTCTGTTCCGCCACTAGTAAAAACGATTTCCTCCGGATAGGCCCCAATGCACCGGGATACTTTTTCCCTTGCATTTTCGATTTCCTTTTTGACCTCGCGCCCCAAAAAGTGAATACTAGAAGGGTTGCCGAACTTTCCGGTAATATATGGGATAATCTCCTCTGCCACAAGGGGGTGTACCGGTGTTGTAGCACTATGATCAAAATAAACTTTTTTCATTTTCAAACCTCCTTGCAATGCTCCGGCACCCAACTTGTATATCATAAAAAAATGGCTAAAATATTTCAACAGATTTTTTACCGGCAGAGTATTATACTATGCCAACATAGCCCTTACTTTAGCCAATTCACATATTAAAACAATATTCTATTGAACCGACTTCTCAGGGATGAATTCGGCAAAAAGGTTACTTTCATACTCTTCAACCTTACCCTGATCACAGAGACTGGAAAAGCGCGGGTCAACCGGCAGGCTACCGATAAACGGGATTTGGAACTTTTCAGATATTTCTCGACCTTGACCAGGACCAAACATCTCAAATTTTTCCCCACAATGAGGGCAAATGATATCGCACATATTTTCCACCAGACCAAAAATGGGGATATTCATCATCTGTGCCATCTTAATTGCCTTACTAACAATCATAACCGCCAGGTCTTGTGGCGAGGAAACAATTACTACCCCATTTAAAGGCAGGGACTGCATCACCGTCAAAGGCACGTCGCCGGTACCGGGGGGAAGATCAACAAAAAGATAATCCAGGTCACCCCAAGCAACGTCTGACCAAAACTGCTTAACAGTACCGGCAATAAGCGGACCGCGCCAAATGACCGGGTCATCTTCATTGGGTGTTAATAAGTTAAGCGACATCACTTTGATATTCTTAGCGCTACTCATAGGGAATAACGCGATGCCATTGTTTTCTACCCTTCCCTTAACGCCAAACATTTTGGGCAAACTCGGTCCGGTAATGTCCGCATCCAGCACACCCACAGCAAAGCCCTTTTTCTTAAATTCACAGGCAATCAAAGACGTCACCGAGGACTTGCCTACTCCGCCCTTGCCACTCATCACAGCGATCACATTCTTAATCCGGCTGAAGTCATTTTCAGTTAATTTCTCAATACCATTATTACTTGTTTCAAAACCACAGCCGCCATCTTTCTCATTATCACGGGTACGACTTGAATCTTGCTGCATAATAAGTTCCTCCCCTGAATTGTAGACTAGTAGTTATTGCAGATTAATGACCGCAGGCATTGTCGCCGGTTTCCAGAAAGCCGGATAAATATTGCCTAACAATATCTTCCGGGCTGCCGGTGGCGGGCCTGGCGCCAACTACAACCTCTATACCATTTTGGTTGAATAATTCCTGTGCCCGTGGACCCATTCCACCAGCGATGATGAGGTTCGCTCCTTTTTCACCTAGTAACCTGGGGTATAAACCAGGCTCATGTGGCGGGGGAGTAAATGATTCTTTTTTAGTGATTTCCTTCGTATCCAGATTGACATCAAAAAGTTGAAACATTTCGCAATGTCCAAAATGCATGCACAACTGATCTCCTGCAACAGGTAAAACGATTTTCAAGGTTATCTCTTCCTTCCTTTTTAATTAAATTTTAGTTTAATTCTGTTACGAGCCTGTCCCAGATATCCCTGAGATCTTTTGCCACAGTGCATCTGGCAAATTTTACCACCGGGACTCTTTTTACCTGGGCTCCCGTCACAGCCCGATCATAGTGAATCCTGCCGATCACGTTGATTCCACTTGCCACAGCTTTTTCTTCAATGCTCTTACTCTTTTCCAGATTAAGATCAAACTTATTAATACAAAGATAAGTCGGTATTTTAAAATATCTGACCAATTCAGCTACCCGCTCCAGGTCGTGTTCACCGGATACAGTGGGTTCAGTAATGATTAATACCGCATCAGCGCCGGTAATCGACGCAATTACCGGACAGCCAATACCAGGAGGACCATCAACAATGATATAGGGTAGCTCTTCTTTTTCCGCAAGCATTTTCGCCTGGCTGCGCACCAGGGAAACCAGCTTGCCGGAATTTTCTGCTGCAATGCTTAGCCTGGCGTGAACCAGCGGGCCGTAGGGGGTGTCCGATATATACCACTGGCCGTTAACAGTCGGCTCAAATGCGATCGCTTTCTGCAGGCAGAAGTAACTGCAAACTCCGCACCCTTCACAGGCTATAGGGTCGATGGAGTAAGCCGGCTGCTTGCTTTCATCTTTGCTTACTGCCCCAAAGCGGCAGATTTCATAACACTTGCCACAATTGTTGCACCTGTCAGACATAATTGTGGCGCTCTTGCCACCAGAAAAGTCCTCGACCTTTTTAACCTGGGGGGCAAGCACCAGGTGCAGGTCTGCTGCATCCACATCACAGTCTGCCACCACTGACTTTTTAGCCAGGGCAACTAGAGAAGCGGCCACGCTTGTCTTACCGGTACCCCCTTTACCACTGATTATTATTAGCTCTTTCACCGTCTCGCCTCTTTCACAATAGAGTTCAGAAGGTCATCAAAAACCGCCTGGTAACCCGGGGCAACTAAAAATGCCAATTGACCTCTGGAATAAGCCTCAGCTACCCGGCGGTCATCTGCGATCTCCGCCAGCAACTTGACTTCCCTTTGCTTGCAGAAATCACGGACCAGATTATTACCCGGTTCGGACCTGTTCACCACTACTGCGTGAGGGATACCTAGTTCCTTAACCATATCTAAAGCAAGGCCCAAGTCATTCAATCCGAAGGGGGTCGGTTCGGTAACTAAAATAACTAAGTCTACATCTTTGACTGCTGCAATTACCGGACAGGAGGTACCCGGGGGCGCATCAACAATACGTATTGCATTTTCCTGGCTTGCTGCACGCACTGCCTTAATCAGCGGCGGGCTCATGGCCTCGCCGACATTGAGCTTGCCATGGACAAAAGCTATCTGTCCGGCTTCTCCTTCTTCTACGACACCGATTTCTCTGCCTTTTTCGGTAATTACAGCCACCGGGCAAACCAGTTGACAGCCACCACAACCATGACACATTTTTTCAAAAGTTAGTACACTTTTAACATATACGATCGCGCTGTATTGGCAAATTTCCCCACAGGCACCGCAAGCGATACACTTTTCAGTATCAATTACCGGAACCGGCACATTGACCGGGTAAGAGCGCCTGATACAGGGATTCAAAAAGAGATGCCCGTTTGGCTCTTCAACATCACAATCTACATAACAGACTTCATATCCTGCTGCAGCCGCGGCACTGGCAAGGTTTACCGAAACAGTTGTCTTACCTGTACCTCCCTTGCCACTTGCCAAGGCTATAGTCAATCCACTAATCATTTTATTTCTCCCTGATGGGTGTTTTATATTCTCTGCTTATTATTCAGTCCTTCTTTATTTTCCAGTTCTTTAACGCAGCTTTTAGCTTGTGCCAGAGCATTTTCCAGGTAACTTACTTCTTCTTTGAGCAGGTTTAGCTCATCCCTTCCGCTTATCGCAGGTGCAAAATGTCTTGTCAAAAAAGACTGTACCAAGTATAAACCCAATCCGGCTAGCATTCCAGTGGTAAAGTCAGAATGCCGCCAGCCCCAGCCGCGTTGGGCACCACGGCTACCCCAAGCTGCTAACCTTGTACCGGGGAGAATATTGCTGATACAATAGCCTCTTCCACGTCCCGTCATTTCTCCCAAACCTGCTGGCCCGGTTCCATTAAATCCTGGCATGATACAATGCCTCCCGTAGCAAGATTTTTTTAAATTAAAACCTACCCCTCCCCTGGCCGCCGCGTCCCTGACCCTGGCCGGCTCCCCGGCCACCACCTCGGCAACAACCGCCACGACCCTGACCTCTTCCGCCCTGACCTTTCCCGCTACCGGTACCACACGGACCCAAACGCCTGCCTGTTCCCGTACCCTGGCCCTGTGGTCCTGATCCATCTCCTCTCGGCATCCTGCAAACATCCTTTCTAAATTAACTTATTCAAGCTTAGCTCCAGTGCCCTTCTACATCTGCGCCCTGCGCTTCTGCGAGTGCACCACTTTTAAATTTTTCCAGGGCATCTGCTACCGTCCCCTCAGCCCCTTTAAAAATCTTAATACCAGCAACATTTAGTGTCCGAAAAGCTTTTGGGCCACAGTGCCCTGTTACTACAGCCTCTACTCCCTGGCGGCTGACTATTTCTGCTGATTGGATACCGGCGCCTTGGGCAGCGCTCAAGTTTTGATCATTACTCACTGCCTGATAATCACCCGTTTCTGTATCAGCGACGATAAACCAGCTGCAACGGCCAAACCGTTGATCTACCCGGCTTTCAAGTTCCTTCCCCTGTGAGGAAATGGCTATCTTCAACTATACACACACCTTTTTTGCTTTGTATTTTTTACTTCGTGGTGCAAATTAGTTATGGTCTATGTTTCATAAACATTATATACAACATAAATCTTATATGTCAACAAATTTATTATATCGAATTTAATAAGTTTTAATTATATAATCCCACATAATTTCAAAGTACATTTATAAGTATTATACAAAATCCAAATAATGTATCTTATATAGTAGCTGGGAAATAAGGTTCGTAATCACCAAAAATCTTTAGGTAGAAAAGCTAGTAGTTATTATCACAGTGAAAGAATATATATATTTTTTTGCAAGTTAGACAAACCGACAAGGGAGGTTTCTTTTGGTTATTTACAAATGCTGTTTGTAAATATATAATAAACTTATAAATCGTACTTTTAAGGGAGCGATTACATGTCCACCTGGGATGACGATAAGGCAGTTTTTAATATTGGAATAATAGCTCAATTTCTTCAAGTTCACCCAGAAACTCTCCGCATATGGGAAAAAAATGATTTAATACATCCGGCGCGAAAAAACAAACAAAGGCTATATTCTAATAACGACCTGAAACGATTGAGTTTTATTCACCGCCTAATCAATGAGAAGGGGCTAAATATCGCAGGGGTAAAACAAGTTCTTTCTATGTATCCTTGCTGGGGAACTAAAAGTTGTCAGGACAACCAAATAATGAATAAGGATAACTCACCTAATGAATCTAAACCTTGCTGGAAAAAAGACGGATATTTTTGCACGATTATTCAGGATAAGGCTGACTTATGCAATAATTGTAGATTTTATCAAAACGCAAGACCCAAATAAGGGACTACCGTTCGATTAACCTTACATTCCTTGTAATTTTCGAACACTGTGCTTTTCAAATAATATTTTTATGATAAGTAGAAAAAATATAAACAGTTATCAAGAAGTTTAAAGGAAACAGGATTTGGATTATTATTAGATCAGCTTTGCCTAGCTCAATCAATTAAGGTATGACCACTAGCAAAGGAAGTGGGTTAGTGCCGTTCTTCGTAGTATTTCTTATTTCGTTACCCTTTTTTTTCTTAACGACTGGACAGAATTTCGGAAGGCTTTGGAAAGGTGGTTTAATTGGTGTTGGTATAATGATTATTGCGGATACGATCGGCCACTTGATGAATTTGTACCATTATAAAAGCCCTATCATGCTTGGCGGGTATTTACCCATTCTTCATTTTGTAAATATTTTTTTATTATCAATGATTTACCTTAATTGGTTGCCGCCTCTTTGGCCTAAGAGAATACTATATACGGTTTATCTTTCAGTATTAGCAATTGCCATTGAGGGCCTAATGCTTCAGGCTGGCGCTGTTACCTATACCAACTGGCAGTTAAGTTCTAGCTACATCTTAGATATGGTGGGACTACTACTATTAGCTCACTTTAATGATTTTGTAAATAAGGTTAAAACAGTATAGAAAGATCGGCAGCACAATTAATATGCCCGCTTTACATTTTTTGGAACCCCAGCATTTGTTGATATTAGCGTAGGCCAATTAAGGTTCTTTAGAAAACATGCGCCTTACCATAATTAAATATCTTCCCGTCCAAGGGCCACTTTAGACTTCTATAAATAAATTTGCTTGATTCTCAAATAATACTCACATGCAAGCATCTTTGGGTTTAAGATACATTGGAAAGGTTATGATAAGAATCCGGGCTAGACTTTATACGGAATGGTTTTACACTTTTTTATAATTTAAAAGATGCCGTTAAACGGCATCTTTTAAATTAAGAAATTCATATCCTAACTTTGTCAGGCTACATATTTTGCTCTTTCCTTCGGTACTAACGTCAACTAATCCGAGTGCGTACAACTGCATTACCACGTGATCTAAAACGGCTCTTTTTACTTTAGCTGTAAGCGACAAGTCTTCCTTATTCATTGGACCGGTATCTTCCAAAGTTTTTATTACTCTTTCAGCCTCTTCCGGCAAGCGCTTTTGCACCCCGTGAAAGTATTCTAGTAATGACATTACATATCGCTCCTTTCAAAATTACTTTATTAGTATTATTTCCATTTACTCAATTAATTAAACATTGGAATGGTTTACCATATAAGCTCTTTGCTTTCTGAGATTGACATGTGGTTTAGTGGGGACTTACTTAGAGGCGGCTCTAAAGAGCATTTAGCAACCGGTTGGTTAGGAAACTCTACACCAAAATTTACATAATTTTTGAATTACCATTCGCCTGGAATGTGACAAGGTTGATAGTATCTTAAGGCTAATAGGATACCCTTGAAAAATTAAACCACCAGAAGTATTTTGGTAGTTTACCTGGGTGTTAGGGTATTTTTATTATGGAAGCTTCCCGCCGATTCAATATACAAAAAGAATAATTTTATTAGAAAAATAATCTTTGCACTGACCTCACAGATTGGTCACGATCCCAAACTCGGCCACAATGTTTAACAATCAATTAAGGCCTACCTGAAAAGAGCATAGGCGGCCGCATTGGTCACACTAATATTAGAACCACCATAAACATCTATGGCCATTACCTTAAAAGTGCTGATATAGAAGCAGCTTACAGGCTGTAGTAAGTTTACCAGAAAATGAAGGGCAATAGTAATAAGACGTAAAAAAGGGCAGGCTTAAGTACCTGTCCTTGAGTGTTATTAGATGCCGTTTGGCACAGTTAAAATTATTTTGGACACTTTTTGGCACACTTCAATGAAAAGGCTTCCGGGCGCAAACTCCGGAAGCCTTGATTTTACTGGCGCGCCTGGGAAGATTCGAACCCCCGACCTTCTGATCCGTAGTCAGACGCTCTATCCAGCTGAGCTACAGGCGCATGATACAACTAACACTCCGTGTAAACTTTATTTTAGCAAAATCATTGCGGTTAGTCAAGTTTTATTATTGTCCGGCACAAACTATCCATAAAAAAATAAATTCTTTTCAGTTTTTTATTTTTTTTTAATAAAATATATAAAGACTTAATTTAGCAGGTGTTTTTATGCAATATAGCAATGGTTGTAAGGCATCAATTATTATTCCTTGTAAAAACGAAGGAACCAATGTCAAAATGACAATGGCTTCTATTCTAACAGCTATGCCCGACGATGACTACGAAATTATTATTGTCGATGACGGTTCCATTGATGGCTGCTGCCTTTTTTTAAACGAGTACACTCAAGATCAAAAAGTGAATCTTATTGTTTCACCTGGACTGGGAGCAGCACGTGCAAGAAACCTCGGTGCTAAAGCAGCTAGGGGCAAATATCTCATTTTTTGTGACGCTCACATTAAAGTACCCGTAAGTTGGCCGGAAAATCTACTATCAACCTTCCGTAACCCAAAAGTCAGTGCTGTTTCTCCGGCCATCGTATCAATGGATAACCCGGTGAATCTAGGTTGTGGGCAAACATGGAACTCCTGTCTGAAATCTGTATGGCTCTCACGGTCAAAGATTCAAGGCTTAACAACTGTCCCTTTGTTGCCAGGTGGATGCCTAGCTGTCCGGGCTGATGTTTTCCGGCAGGTGGGTGGGTTTGATCAAGGTTTTATAATCTGGGGTTACGAGGATGTAGAATTATCACTAAAGCTATGGCTTTTTGGATACAAATTATATGTAAACCCATCAATTATTGTTCAGCACCTCTTTCGGAAGAAACACCCTTACCCGGTAAATGCAGACCACGTTCACTATAATCTGCTGCGCATGGCTTATTCACATTTTGGTAATAAACGCATTGACAAAGTAATCGATTTGCTTGAGACCAACCCACGAATAAAAAAAATTATTAGGAGGGTGATTCAGGGAGGGGTTATGAAACAACGCCTTAATTATTTTGCTCAGCGTAAATATGATGATGACTGGTTTATGAGTCACTTTAATATAAACTTTTAAATTCTCACATCAATTTCCTTAACAAGTGTACCTCGTTTGTAGGCTTTATAAGGTTAGGTATTAAGCCTGCCGTTTCACTAATTCATGTATAAAACCTATCCGACTCCTTAGATAAGACGAGGGTTCAGTGCACAATAAAAGCCGCCACACCGAGGTGACAGCTTTTATTCCTTATTGTAATAGTAAATATGGCGGAGAGTGAGGGATTCGAACCCTCGATACAGGTTTTGCCCGTATACTCGCTTAGCAGGCGAGCGCCTTCAGCCAGCTCGGCCAACTCTCCATATTATTAATTAATAGTTCTATATTGGCGGAGGGGGTGGGATTCGAACCCACGGGACCCGCTAAGGACCAACGGTTTTCAAGACCGCCTCCTTCAACCGCTCGGACACCCCTCCGTTGTCAGATTCAGCAAATTATTACTCTGTACAATATTATAATTAGTTTAACACAGATGAACTCACGTGTCAATTTAAGAAGGCTTATACATCTTCACTATCCTTATAATTCCTCATTCTAGGAAAGGTACTATTCCCCAGTCATTTTTGATTTAAGGAAATCCGGTCCGTACCCATATAAGGTTGCAATACTTCCGGTATGGTTATTGTTCCGTCAGCTTCTTGATAGTTTTCCAGGATAGCAGCGACGGTCCGGCCAACCGCCAGTCCGGAGCCATTTAAAGTATGCACCAGCTCAACCTTGCCTTTTTGATTTCTAAAACGAATTCCGGCACGCCGGGCCTGGAAATCTTCAAAGTTACTGCAGGAGGAAATCTCCCGATAACCCTGAGAACTGGGTAGCCACACTTCAATATCATAGGTTTTTGCCGAGGAAAAGCTAAGATCACCGGTACAGAGGATTACTACGCGATAAGGCAACCCCAGTAATTGGAGCACTCTTTCTGCATTGCCAGTTAGCTTTTCCAATTCCGCATAGGATTGATCAGGCCGACAGAAATTAACCAGCTCGACCTTGTTAAACTGGTGTTGGCGGATCAAGCCACGGGTATCCCGACCGGCTGCCCCGGCTTCGGCTCGGAAGCAAGCGCTGTAGGCACAGTGATAAATTGGAAGATTCTCTCCATCTAGAATTTCATTGCGGTAAAGGTTAGTTACCGGTACCTCGGCGGTAGGAATAAGATAATATTCCATGCCCTCAATTTTAAACATATCCTCGGCAAATTTCGGGAGTTGACCGGTACCGACCATGCTGTCCCGGTTCACCATAAAAGGTGGAAAGATTTCAACATAGCCATGCTCTGTGGTATGTAGGTCCAGCATAAAGTTAAACACTGAACGCTCCAAATGTGCTCCAAGCCCCTTATAAAAGCTAAACCTGGTTCCAGTAACTTTGCCACCCCGTTCAAAATCTAATATATCCAGTGCCTCGCCGATATCCCAGTGTGATTTCGGTTCAAAGTCAAAATTTCTGGGTCTGCCCCACATTCGCACTGTAGGGTTATCCGATTCACCGCTCCCAACTGGTACAGTCTCATGAGGGATATTGGGGATATCAAGCAGGATACTCTGAAGCTGCTCTTCCAAAGACCTTATCTCTTCGTCCCTTTCCTTTATCTGATTAGAAAGTTCTCTCATTTCGAGAACCATGTCTTTGGCTTCCTTGCCTGACTTTTTCAAGCGCCCTATTTCCTCTGACACTATGTTGCGCCTGCTCTTCATTTGCTCAACAACAAACAGTTTATCGCGGCGCTGCTCTTCTAGTTGAAGAAAACTATCCAGCGATATCTGAGAGCCGCGCTTGGCAAGAGCATCCTGTACAATTTTAGGATTACCACGTACAAACTTAAAATCAAGCATAAAATATACCCCCAGTTGGAAGTTAACATAGTGATGCCTAATAATACAACTTATTATTGCATTATACTATAGTGTTAAAAGTTTGTAAAATAATCGATAATCTATAACTTATAACCAACTAAGAGTTTGTCTTTCACTTAAACATTTTATCCTAAATTATTGAAGTCAGAATTCTACACTAAGATCTCCTGGGGTTTTCAACAATGTATCTTTTACATACCTCATATCTGAAAAGATTGCAGAAAAAAGAGCAGCGTTAATACGAGCGCCGCTCCCTAAAATATCAGATACTTATAAAAATCATAAGCTTACATTTTTAACACCTGCCACTCCTTCGAGTTTGGCGATTTCCGCCAAAACTTCTTCAGGCACAGGAGCATCAATATTGAGAAGCATTACCGCCTTCCCACCAACAACCTTGCGTCCTACCTGCATTGAAGAAATATTAATATTATATGAGCCAATCATGCTACTCACTGGACCGATAATCATTGGTCTATCAATATGCGGAACGTAAAGCATATGACCCTCAGGAACCGCGTCAATATGATAGCCATCAATGTAAACAAAGCGCGCATCCACGCCACCAAAAATGGTCCCAGCTACAGAAACCTCATCTGTATTCGAAGTAACTTTGACTGTAATCAAGTTGGCGTAATCGCCTTCGTTTCTCGCCTGCTGCTGGACCACATTGATGCCGCGCTCTTTGGCCAGGAGCGGAGCATTAACAAAGTTAACCATCTCCTGAAGAATATTATCTAGAAAACCTTTCAGCACGGCTGTAGTAATAGGCGCTACTTCCTGATTGGCCAAATCTCCGCAGTAAGTGATTTCGATCCTCTTAACACGCCCACTAATTAACTGGGCAGTAAACCGACCCATCTTTTCCGCCAGGGCCAAATAGGGTTTAACTACTGCCAGCACTTTAGGGCCAAGTGACGGAATATTGACAGCGTTTTTAACAAATTCCCCTTTAAGGGCGGCAACAATCTCCAGCGCCACATCATAGGCCACATTAAGTTGTGCTTCTTTAGTAGAAGCGCCCAGATGGGGAGTGGCGATAAAGTTATTCAATTCGAAAAGCGGGCTTTCCGTAGTAGGCTCATTTTCAAATACATCAAGGGCAGCCGCTGCCACTTTTCCTGATTTCATTGCCTCATACAGCGCCCTTTCGTCCACCACACCGCCACGGGCACAGTTTATTATCCGCACTCCTTCCTTCATGAGTCCAAAGGCTTTTTCACCGATAATATATTTGGATTCCTTAGTTAGGGGCAGGTGCACCGTAATAAAGTCTGCCTGCTTAAACACCTCCTCCAATGGTAGGAGTTTTATCCCCAGACTGCCAGCATTATCTTCATTGATAAAGGGATCATAGGCGATCACTTTCATTTCCATACCCTGGGCGCGTTTAGCCACAGCCGATCCTATCCGGCCAAGCCCAATCACACCTAATACTTTATTTCTAAACTCTACTCCCATAAAAGACTTTTTGTCCCACTTACCACTTCTCAGCGTTGACCAGGCCTGTGGAATGTTGCGGGTCATGGAGAACATCATCGCCATAGTATGCTCAGCAGCGGCAATTGTATTGCCGTCAGGGGCGTTTACCACCAGTATACCTTTGGCTGTGGCAGCTGCCACGTTAATATTATCAATACCCACGCCGGCTCGTCCCACAATAATCATTTTTTTAGCATTCTCAAGAACCCGAGCAGTAACCTTAGTAGCACTTCGCACGATCATTGCATCGTATTCACCAATAATATCTATTAACTCATCCTCTGTCATTTTTTCCCCGATAATGACTTCAATGTCCGGCTCGCGCCGCAGGGCCGCTAGGCCGATTTCGGCAACGCCATCCATAACCAACACCTTTTTCATTGCTATTCCACCTTTCCCAAAAATACTTCTTGGGCAGCCCGCACACCTGACCCAAGATTAACGGGGAAGCCGACTTGCACCAGTGCCATTTCAAGTGCGCTGATGGCAATCATGACATCCATTTTATCTGCAAAACCCATGTGAGCAATCCGGAAGATTTTGCCTTTTAATTTGCCCTGACCACCAGCAAAAGAAACCCCATATTGTTTTTTTAATATCTTACGAATATCGTCGGCCCCGATTCCGTCCGGGCTATAAATGCCGGTGAGAGCATTGGAAGCACAGTGGTCCTCGGCCAGGAGCTTCAGCCCGAGCGCCCTGGCAGCAGCCCGGACGGCTTTTGCCAGCAGGGCGTGGCGCGCATAAACATTATCCATACCCTCCGACAACATCATATCTAAAGCAGCTTCCAGCCCCAAAAACAGTGACACGCCAGGTGTATAGGCAGTATTCCACTTTCCATACTGTTTTTTACTGGCCAACAGGCTGAAATAAAACCGGGGTGACTGGTTATCATTTATAACTTTCCAGGCTTTATCACTGACGGTGATCATAGATAAGCCCGGCGGCAACATAAGCGCCTTTTGAGAGGCCGTGCACAGGATGTCCACTTTCCATTCGTCAGTTTTGTGCTCAATAGCTCCGATACCACTGACCCCATCGACTAACAGTAGTGCATGGGTTTTAGAAACAAGGTCGCCAATACCAGCTATATCATTAACAACACCAGTAGATGTTTCATTTTGGGTAGCCAGAACTACTTTCACTTCAGGATCGCTATCTAACTTTTTAGCTACAACATTTAAATCCACACAATTACCCCAACCGAAATCCACTTCATCAACCTGAGCACCATAAGCCTTGGCAATGTTTGCAAAACGCTCACCAAAATTCCCAGTAATCAGGGAAAGTACTTTGTCATCCGGGTTAACCGTATTCGCGATAGCAGTCTCCAGAGCCCCGGTACCAGAATTGGTCAAAACAAAAATATTGTTTTTAGTCTGGAACACTTTCTGTAACTTAGTGACAACTCGCTCGTGTAACCGGGCAAAATCGTCGGACCTGTGGCCAATTAGAGGCTGCGAAATAGCATTAACAACCGTTGGTGGTACTGGTGTAGGGCCAGGAATCATTAGATAGTTCTTGTCTTGCATATAATACTCTCCCCTCTCAATTATAAAGAATTAAATATATCAAAAACAAAATCCTCTCATCCCTGAAAATAAACAGGGACGAGAGGATACTCCCGCGGTGCCACCCTTTTTGGCTAGAATAAATCCAGCCCTCCTTGAGCTTGTGATAACGGGAACTACCCGGGTTAACCTACTACTGTTTTCAGCAAACCGCCTCCAGGGAGCCTGTTTCATCCGCCGTCCCTGTCGGTTCACAGCTACCACCGGCTCTCTGAAAATGAAAACGGCTGATTACTCTACCCCTTCACCGGACAATATTTAATTGCTAAATAATATACTATATTCGATACAAACTTGCAATATATAAAAGCGATTTTCCATTATAAACAATTTTCGATAAAATAGCGGTGTAGCCTTATATCCCCAGTTAATTCCGGGTGGAAAGCTGCGGCTAGGAACTTCCCCTGGCGGACCAAAACAATTTTTCCATCACATCTTACCAGAACCTCAACATTAACGCTCACATCAGTAACATAAGGTGCTCTGATAAAAACCGCCCGGAAAGGTTCTACTCCCAGGGCAGGTATATTCAAATCTTCTTCAAAGCTGTTAACCTGTCGCCCAAAGGCATTGCGGTCTACACATATTTCCATAAGCCCCAGGCGCGGTTGCTGTGAACCGTTAATAACCTGAGCTAGCATAATCATCCCAGCACAGGTACCAAATATGGGCAAACCTTTCCCAGCCATGCGAATAATTGGCTTAAAAAGGTTATACTCTTGTAAGAGCTTTCCTATGGTTGTGCTCTCACCTCCAGGTATGATCAGCGCCGATATATCTTCCAGTTGTAGGTCCTTCCTAACCTGTAACGATTTAACACCACAATCGGCTAGCATTTTTTGATGTTCCTGAAATGCACCTTGCAGAGCAAGCACCCCTACTTGCATAAATAACTTCCTAACGCCATATATTAACAGTCCTCTTCTTATACTATACAACTAGCCCATGACTTACATTACCAACCGCGCTCTTGCATTCTGTTTTCGAGGGCAATTGCAGTTATCTCCAAGCCCGGCATAGCTTCATCCAGGTTTTTTGAAACCTCAGCTAATATCTTTGCATCATTATAATGGGTGGTAGCAGCTACAATAGCTTTGGCCCTTGCCGCCGGATTGCTGGATTTAAAAATACCTGACCCAACAAAAATTCCATCACATCCTAACTGCATCATCAAAGCAGCATCAGCTGGTGTTGCTATACCACCGGCGGCAAAATTAACCACCGGGAGTCTCCCCGCTTTGGCTACCTGTAATACCAAGTCATAGGGCGCTCCCATTTCTCTGGCATTAGCCATTAATTCCTCCTCTGGCGTATTTCTCAATCGGCGGATTTCATCCATTACTATCCGCATGTGGCGTACAGCTTCTACTACGTTGCCGGTGCCTGGTTCTCCTTTAGTTCGGATCATTGCCGCCCCCTCGCCAATACGCCTCAATGCTTCACCCAGGTTCCTCGCTCCACAGACAAACGGTACAGTAAATGCATTCTTATTAATATGGTGACTTTCATCGGCAGGAGTTAAAACTTCGCTTTCATCTATATAGTCTACTCCAAGGGACTCTAAAATCTGCGCCTCAACAAAGTGACCAATACGTGCTTTAGCCATAACTGGAATAGTTACAGCATCCATAATTTTTAAGATTACTGTAGGATCGGCCATCCTAGCCACCCCACCAACTGCACGAATATCGGCAGGTACCCGCTCAAGCGCCATTACAGCGCAGGCCCCTGCATCCTCCGCTATTTTCGCCTGTTCAGGGTTAGTAACATCCATAATTACTCCACCCTTGAGCATTTCAGCCAGACCTTTTTTAACAGTCCATGTTCCTTTTTCCGCCATTTATATGCCCCCAATATTACTTCTTCTTTGCTGCCATATAATTTTACAATATCCTTCTCATAAAAACAATGCCGTTTTAAATCAAATAAAAGCCTCATGGTCATAATCATGAGGCTTTAAAAATTTTCTGGCAACGACCTACTCTCCCAGGGGCAAGCCCCAAGTACCATCGGCTCTGGAGGACTTAACTGCCGTGTTCGGGATGGGAACGGGT